>NZ_JACADR010000083.1 GCF_016106005.1 Roseomonas rosulenta | reverse complement strand
CCGTCGCGGATGGCGCCGAGGTCGCGCGGGGCGAAGCGGTCGAGCGACAGGCGCGCCAGCGCGCGCGCCATGTCTGGCGCGCCTTTCAGCGCAGCGCGCAGCGCGCCGCGCAGTGCATCGGCGCCGTGCAGGAAGGCCACCGCGTCGTGGCGCGCGGTGACGGGCACGAGTTCCGCCAGGGGCGCGGCAAGGCGCGCGGCGAGTTCGCGCGCACCGGCGGCGGTGACGGTGCGGTCCACCGCGGCCAGCAGGGAGTGCCGTGCCTCGCCGCGTTCGCTGCGCAGGATCTCGAGGCTGCGGCGCGTCGCGCCATCCATCTGCAGCAGGCCCTGCCCGCCCGAGGGCACGGGCGGGGCGAGGCGCGGCAGAGCGCCGGCCTGGGTGAGGCGAACATAGTCCACCGCCATGGCGGCGGCGGCCACTTCCTCCGGCGCGAAGGCGCCGAAGCCTTCCAGCGTGGCGACGGCGAAGGCCTCCGTCACGCGGCGCAGGCCGTCGCGTGGCGGTTCGATATGGGCGATGCGGTCGGCCAGCGGTGCGAGCGCGGGGGTGCGGGCCAGGGTTTCGGGGGCGAGCACCTCGGCCGGCTCGAGCCGCGCGACCAGCGCGGGCAGGTCGGCCGTCGCCAGGGACTGCGTGCCGAAGGCGCCATTTGTCACGTCCAGCCATGCCGCGCCGAGACGGTCGCCGAGCGGTGCCAGCGCCAGCAGCCAGGCGGGGCGCGCGGCATCCAGCAGCGATTCCTCGATGACCGTGCCGGGCGTCACCACGCGGACCACCTCGCGCCGGATGGTGGGAGCCTTGCGGCGCTTCGCCTCCTCCGGCGTTTCCATCTGGTCGCAGATCGCGACGCGGAAGCCCTGGCGGATCAGCCGCGCGAGGTAGGCCTCGTGCGCATGGGCGGGTACGCCGCACATCGGCACCCGTTCGCCGCGATGCTCGCCGCGGTAGGAGAGCGCGATGTCGATGGCGGCGGAGGCCGCCTCGGCATCGGCGAAGAACAATTCGTAGAAGTCGCCCATGCGGAAGAAGACCAGCGCATCCGGATGCGCGGCCTTCGCCGCAAACCACTGGGCCAGCGCCGGGGTCGCGCCTTCGGCGCGCGGGATCCGAGGTTCGCCTTCGGCGCGCGGACCCGCGGCGGCACTGTCGGCCTGTTGAATCCGCTTGCTCTCGGGGCCGGGGGCGCCTGTCATGCACTGGCTCTAGACCGGAAAACGGCAGGGAGGGAGGGTGTCATGCAACTCGACGGCCTGGATCACGCGAACCTGCGATGCCGCCCGCAGGACCTGCCGGCGGCGCTAGAATTCTACCGCGACCTGCTCGGACTGACCGAGGGCCCGCGGCCGTCCTTCGATTTCCCGGGCCATTGGCTCTATGCCGGCGGGCGGCCGGTGCTGCACCTGGCGGCGCGCGAGACGGTCGGGCCGCCGGAAGGGCCGGCCCAGGGTGCGTCCTTCGAGCATGTCGCCTTCCGCGCGCGCGGCCTGCCGGAGGTGCGGGCGCTGCTCGCGGCCAGGGCCGTGCCCTATGCCGAGGCCCCGCTGCCGGGCTTCCCGCTGCACCAGCTGTTCCTGACAGACCCCTTCGGCCTGCGGGTGGAACTGACCTTCGACATGACGGATGCGTCGAACGCCTGACGCGGCCGGGCCGTTTCCCGGCCACCGCCGCCGTCGTAGCCTCATGGCCGACGGGCGCGCCACGATGCCCGAGGAGGAACGCACCATGATCCAACGCCGCACCCTGCTGGCCGCCGGCGCCGCGCTGACGGCCGCGCCCGCCGTCGCGCAGAACACCCGCGCCACCACGCTGCGCTTCGTCCCCCAGGCCAACCTGTCGGTGCTCGACCCGATCTTCACCACCGCCACCGTCACCGGCAACCACGGCTACTACGTGTACGACACGCTGTATGGCGTGGATGCGCAGCTTGCGCCGAAGCCGCAGATGGTCGAGGGGCACGAGACATCGTCGGACGGCCTGACCTGGAAATTCCGCCTGCGCGAGGGGCTGCGCTTCCACGATGGCAGCCCGGTGCGCTCGGCCGACTGCATCGCCTCCATCAGGCGCTGGTGCGCGCGCGAGCCCTTCGGGCAGCTGCTGGCGCGCGTGGTGGATGACTGGTCGGCAACCGACGACCGCAACTTCCAGGTGCGGCTGAAGCGCGCCTTCCCGCTGCTGCTGGATGCGCTGGCGAAGCCCGATTCCTCGACGCTGTTCATCATGCCCGAGCGCATCGCCGCCACCGATCCCGGCCGCGCCATCACGGAAGTGGTGGGCTCCGGCCCCTTCCGCTTCGTCGCCGCCGAGTACAATTCCGGCTCGCGCGTGGTGTACGAGAAGTTCGACGCCTATGTCCCGCGCAGCGAGGCGCCGTCCTGGACCTCCGGGGCCAAGGTCGCGCATTTCCGCCGCATCGAATGGCACATCCTGCCCGATCCGGCGACCGCCGCCGCCGCGCTGCAGAACGGCGAGGTGGATTGGTGGGAACGCCCGCACCCCGACCTCGGCCCGCTGCTGGCGCGGTCGCGCGACGTGCGGCGGGAGGTGACCGACCCGCTCGGCCGACTCGCGGTGATGCGCATGAACTGCCTGCACCCGCCCTTCGACGATGTGCGCATCCGGCGCGCGGTGCGGCTGTCGGTGCTGCAGGAGGACTACATGCGCGCCTCACGCGGGGATGAGCGCAGCGACTGGGACCTGTGTCGCAGCCTCTGGCCGCGCGGCACGCCCTACTACAACGACGAGGGCGCGGCGATGATGCCGGGTGAGCTGGATCGCGCCCGCACGGCATTGCGGGAGGCCGGCTACGCCAACCAGCGCGCCGTTATCATCAACCCGACCGACTTCCCCGATATCGGGCCGCTCGGGCAGGTCTCGGCGGACCGGCTGAAGCGGATCGGCATGAACATCGACCTGGCGGAAAGCGACTGGGGCACGGTGGTGCAGCGGCGCAACAACCGCGAGCCGGTGGAGCGCGGCGGCTGGTCGATGCTGCACACCACCGGCGGTGCGACCGCCTGGGCCAACCCGGCGCTGTCCTTCCTGGTGCGCGGGCAGGGCCTGCAGGGCTGGTTCGGCTGGTGGTCGAGCCCCCGCGCGGAGGAGCTGGCCGAAGCCTGGCTGTTCTCGACCGACCCCGAACGCCAGAAGGCACTGGCCGGCGAGCTGGGCCGGCACGCGCTGGAGGACGCGGCCTTCCTGCCGCTCGGCCAGTTCCGCATCCGCACGGCGTTCCGGCGCGACCTGACGGGGATGCTGGAGGGGTCGTCGCCCTATCCGTGGAACCTGCGGCGGGGGTAGCGCGCCGCCGTCCCGCGCCTGCGAAGCCGGGGGGTCGCAAGGCGGCCCGCCCGGGGCCATGATGTGCGTTCCGATCAATCGCTTCCCGGGGAAAGACAAGAAGCCATGGATGACGTGAAGCCGCCCGCGGAAGACACGCGCACCGCCCGCGTCACGGGCGAGGAAGCGCTCGCCATGCATGCCGAGGGGCGCCCCGGCAAGCTCGAGATCCGCCTGACCAAGCCGCTGGTGACGGCGCGCGACCTGTCACTGGCCTATTCGCCCGGCGTGGCGGAACCCTGCCTGCACATCCACCGCGACCCCAAGCTGGCCTACGACTACACGGCGAAGGGGAATTTCGTGGCGGTGATCAGCAACGGCACGGCGGTGCTGGGGCTGGGCAACCTGGGCGCGCTGGCGTCCAAGCCCGTGATGGAGGGCAAGGTCGCGCTGTTCAAGCGCTTCGCCGATGTCGACGGCATCGACCTGTGCGTCGACACCGAGGACGTGGACGCCTTCGTCAATTCCATCCGCTACCTTGGCCCGTCCTTCGGGGGCATCAACCTCGAGGACATCAAGGCGCCGGAATGCTTCGTCATCGAGCAGCGCCTGCGCGAGCTGATGGACATCCCGGTCTTCCATGACGACCAGCACGGCACCGCCATCGTCGCCGCCGCCGGGCTGATCAACGCCATCCACCTGACCGGGCGCGACATCAGGACCACGCGGCTGGTGATCAACGGCGCCGGCGCCGCCAGCATCGCCTGCGCCGAGCTGGTCAAGGCCATGGGCATGCGGTCCGAGAACGTGATCCTGTGCGACACCAAGGGCGTGATCTACCGCGGCCGCACCGAGGGCATGAACCAGTGGAAATCGGCGCATGCGACGGCGACCAACGCACGCACGCTGATGCAGGCGCTGGAGGGTGCCGACGTGTTCTTCGGCCTGTCGGTGAAGGGCGCGCTGACACCCGAGATGCTGCGCGCCATGGCGCCCAAGCCGATCCTCTTCGCCATGGCGAACCCCGACCCCGAGATCACGCCGGATGAGGCGCGCGCCGCGCGGCCGGACTGCATCATCGCCACCGGACGCTCGGACTACCCGAACCAGGTCAACAACGTGCTGGGCTTCCCCTTCATCTTCCGAGGCGCGCTGGATGTGCGCGCCAGCACCATCAACGACGCGATGAAGATCGCCGCGGCGGAAGCCCTGGCCATGCTGGCGCGCGAGGACGTGCCCGAGGAAGTGGCCGGTGCGGGGGCAGGAAAGGCGCTGCGCTTCGGCCCCGAATACATCATCCCGAACGCCTTCGACCCACGGCTGATTTCCCGCGTCTCGCCCGCCGTGGCGAAGGCGGCGATGGACAGCGGCGTGGCGCGCAAGCCGCTGATCGACCTGCAGCGCTATGCGCGCGACCTCGCAACGCGCCTCGATGCCACCGCCGGCGCGATGGAGGCGATCAGCGAGAGCGTCCGCCAGAACCCCAAGCGCGTGGTCTTCGCCGAGGGCGAGGAGGAGAAGGTGATCCGCGCCGCGATCGCCTTCCGCAACGCCGGCTATGGCACGCCGGTGCTGGTCGGGCGCGAGGACCGCATCGCCGCCATCACCGCCGCCATCGGCATCCCGCTGCCCGAGGGCATCGAGATCCACAATGCGCGGCTGTCGGATTCGAACCGGCGCTATGCCGAGTTCCTCTATGCCAAGCGCCAACGCACCGGCTTCCTGTTCCGCGACTGCCAGCGCCTGGTGAACCAGGACCGCAACGTCTTCGGCGCCTGCATGGTGGCGATGGGCGATGCTGATGCGATCGTGACGGGCTCCACGCGGTCCTATTCCGTGGCGCTCGAAGGCATCAATATGGCGATCGACCCGGTGCCGGGGCGCGTCGTGTTCGGCGTGTCGATCGTGGTGTCGCGGCGGGCCGGCACGGTGCTGGTGGCGGACACAGCCATCCATGAGCGCCCAGATGCGGAGACGCTGGCCGGCATCGCGCGCGGGTCGGCCGCGGCAGCGCGCCGGCTGGGGCTCGAGCCGCGCGTGGCCTTCCTGTCCTTCTCGACCTTCGGCGATCCGCGCGGGACCATCCCGGGTTCGATCCGCGAGGCGGTGAAGCTGCTGTCCGAGAAGGGCACGGATTTCGAGTTCGATGGAGAAATGTCGGCCGATGTCGCGCTCGATCCCGGATTGCGCGCGTCGCTGTATCCGTTCTGTCGCCTCACCGGGCCGGCCAACGTGCTGGTGATGCCGGGCATGCACGCGGCGCACATCCTCACCAAGGCCGTGCCGAAGCTGACGGGGGCCACGGTGATCGGCCCGCTGCTGACCGGGCTCACGCATTCCGCGCAGGTCGTGCCGATGCAGGCTGGGGTGAACCAGATGCTCGATGTGGCCTGCCTCGCGGCCCATGCGGCGGTGAAGCGGTAGCATGCCGCCGCCGGTCTGCACGATCGGCTACGAGGGCGCGACACCCGACGCGCTGATCGCGACGCTGCGCGCGGCGGGGATCGAGACGCTGGTGGATGTGCGCGCGCTGGCGAACAGCCGACGGCCGGGCTTCGCCAAGGGCGCGCTGTCGGCGGCGCTGGAGGCGGCGGGCATCGGCTACCTGCATCTGCGCGCGCTGGGCACGCCGGCCGAGGGGCGCGCGGCGGCGCGCGCCGGGAAGCCCGCGATGATGCGGCGCATCTTCGCCGCGCATCTCGCGGGCGACGAAGCGCAGGCGGCGCTGGCGAACGTGTCGGACCTGGCGCGGCGGCGGCGCGTCTGCCTGCTGTGCCTCGAGGCCGATCCGGCACAGTGCCACCGCACGCTGGTGGCCGAGGCGATGGGCCTCGGCGTGCAGCACCTCAGCCCCGGTGGATCGCGCTGAGCGGGGCCGTCAGGCCGCGAGCAGGGCGCGGACCTCGCGCCTGATGAAGGCCGCGTCCTCGGGATTCGCGACAGGATTACCGGCGCGGTGGCCCCAGATGGAGGGGATCGGCGCCAGGCGGCCGTGCCTGAGGTGCGGCAGTTCCGCGGCGTTGTCGGCCACGCGGAAATACAGGTCGGTCTCCGAGGGCATCAGCAGCACACGCGCGGCGATGCGGCGCAGCGCGGCGTCCAGGTCGCCGCCATCGGCGATGTCGCCGGCGTCCCAGGTGCGCAGCTGCGCCAGCAGGTCGGCGGCGGCGCGGCGGCCGAAGCGGTCTTCCCAGTCCGTGCGGTAGAAAGTCTCGAGGTCCGGCGCCTTGAGCGCACTCAGGTGCAGCCCGGCGCGGTAGAAATCCTGGCTCAGCGCCCAGCCGGCATAGAGGCGGCCGAAGGCCCGCAGCGCCGCGCGCGGCTGCGCGGCGAACAGCGCCGTGCCGTCGTACTCGGGTGCGGCTTCCAGCACCGCCATCATGCCGGCCAGGAAGACGCGGTTATGCGTAGCCGTGCGCGCGCTGCCGCAATTGATCACGGCGCGCGGCACAGCGTCCGGGTACGTCGCGGCCCAGTGGTAGGCCTGCTGCGCGCCCATCGACCAGCCATAGACGGCGTGCAGGCGCTCCACGCCGAACACCTCCGCCAGCAGGCGGCGCTGCGCGGCGATGTTGTCGTGTGCGGTGACCAGCGCCGGCCAGGGCGCGGTGTTGCTCGGCGAGGAGGACAGCCCGTTGCCGAACATGTTCGGGATGACGATGAACCAGCGTGTCGGGTCCAGCACGCCCTCGGGGCCGATCAGCCATTCGAGGTCCGGGTGCTGCGCGCCGTAGCTGGTGGGATACAGCACGACATTGTCGCGCGCCGGCGAGAGCGTTCCATGCGCACGCCACACCAGCTTCGCATCCGGCAGAACGCCACCGCGCTTCAGCGGAAGGTCGCCCAGGGAGAAGACGCCCACCTGTACCGGCCAGGTCATGCGATCGGCTCGCGATGCAGTTCGACGGCGATGCCCTCCAGCCCCGGCACCGCGGGGTAGCGGCGCATCACCTCCGGATCATGGCCGGGGATGATGTGCGCGGGCGAGGGCGCCAGCGCGCGCAGCCGGTCGAAGCCGTCCAGCATGCCACCGACATGAAAGGCAGTGGTGAAGGGACGGCCGCTCTCCATGTTCTCGTAGAAATGCGTGACGTCGGAGGCGAGCACGACCTGCCCGCGCTCGGTCTCCACGCGAATGCATTGCAGCCCCGCCGAATGCCCGGCCGCGACATGCAGCGTGATGCCGGGTGCCAGTTCGTCGTCGCCGTCGTGGAACACCACGCGGTCGGCATAGGTCATGCGCAGGATGCCGACCACGTCCTCGACCTCGAAGGAATGGCGCAGGCGCCTGTGCTTCATGTAGTGGCCGCAGGCGTAGTGCATCTCTGCCTCCTGCAGGTGGAAGCGCGCACGCGCGAATTTGTGGAAGGTGCCGACATGGTCGTAGTGCAGGTGGGAGATGACCACGTCCTCCACCGCATCGGGCTCGATGCCGAGCAGCCGCAGGCTGTCCACCGGGCAACGGAACCAGGTGCGGCCGCGCTTCCTGGCCACCGGCTCGGTGAAGCCGGTGTCGAGCACGATGGCCTGGCCATCCCGCACCATGGCCCAGACGAAATAGTCCATCGGCATGGGCGCGTCATGCGGGTCGCCGCCGATGAAGTGCTCGTGCCGTCGCGCCTCGCGCATGGCGTAGCGCAGCGCATAGACCTTCCAGCTCATCGGGCGCCATCGGCGTCGAGCACCGCCTGCACATCAGCCGGGTCGCATTTGATCGCGACACCCGCGCGGTCGAGCTGCATTTTCATCGGCACGCGGCTGTCGAGCGCCTCCCAGCCCGGGTGGTTCAGCGCCTCGTTGAAATCCTCGAGCACCAGGTTGCACAGGCGCATCGGCACGCCGAGCGCGCGGCCCATCTCGATCGCCAGCGAGACATCCTTGTGCGCCAGCTTCAGCGTGAACGACGGCGGATCGTAGGTCTCAACCAGGAACTGGTCGGCGAGCCTGTCGAAGGTGCGGCGGCGCCCCAGCGCGCCCTGGCGCACCGCCTCCCACAATTCCAGCGGGTCCATTCCCGCCTTCACGCCCATGGAGAAGACCTCCGCCATCACGGTCTGGATGGCGTAGCCGGCCATGTTGTGCACCAGCTTCGCCACCGTGGCGGAGCCTGCGGGGCCGATGTAGCGCGCCTGGTCGCCGAAGGCGTCGAGCACCGGCTTGAAGCGGTCATAGGCTGCGCGGTCACCGCCGACCCAGATCGCCAGCCTGCCCGTCTCCGCCCCCTTCGGCCCGCCGCTGACCGGCGCGTCGAAGCCATAGCCGCCCTTGGCCGCCATGGCGTCGGCGAAGCGCCGCACCAGCGCCTGGGAATTGGTCGAGAGGTCGAAATACGCTGCCCCCGGCTTCACGCCGGCGAGGATGCCGTCCTCGCCGAAGACCACCGGCTCGACTTCCTTCGGGCCAGGCAGGGAGGTGAAGATCACGTCGGATTGCTCGGCCACCGCGCGTGGCGTCTCGGCCCAGACGGCGCCGGCGGCGAGGCGATTGGCGCCGGCTTCCCGCCGCACATCGTGGATCACCAGCGCATAGCCCGCCTTCTGCAGGTTGGCCGCCATGAAGGCACCCATGGTGCCGAGGCCGATGAACCCGATCTTCATGGCCTCAGCCCTTGTCCTGCTCTTCGAACACGTCGGTCGCGACATGGGCGGCCGTCATCGCCGAAGGCCAGCCGGAATAGATCGCAAGGTGCGTGATCGCCTCGGTCACTTCCTCGCGCGTCAGCCCGTTCGCGAGGCCGCGCTGGATGTGCCCGTCGAGCTGGTCGGTCCAGCCGAGCGCCGTGAGCGCCGCGATCGTCACCAGCGACCGGTCGCGCTTGGACAGCTGCGGGCGCTCCCAGACATCGGCATAGGCGTACTGCTCCGTCATCTCGATGAGCTTGCCGAAGTGCGGCCTGATGCGGTTGCGGCGTTCAATGTTGGACTTGGCCATGGGGTACGTTTTCCTTCAGTCCCGGAAGCCGGGATCGGTACGGTCGAGCATGCGCAGCAGCCCCTGCCATTCCAGCGGGCCATAGGTGCGCGAATTGCCGGGCGCGTACATGGAGCAGGACTTCTCCACGACCTCGGGGCTCGGCATTTCCAGCTCCGTGTTGCAGGCCATGGCGGCGAGCTGCGCCTGGCACGCGCGCTCAAGCCCCCACATGGCGATAAAGGTCTCCGACACGCTGGCGCCGAGCGTGAGCAGACCATGGTTGCGCAGGATGCAGTAGTTCAGCGGGCCGATGGACTGCGCCAGCAGGTCGCGCTCCGAAGGGTCGCGTTCCGGCCCACGGAAATCGTGATAGGCGATGCGCCCGTAGAAGCGCGTGGCGGTCTGCGTCAGCGGCAGCAGGCCGCATTTCAGCGCGCTGACGGCCATGCCGGCGATGGTGTGCGTGTGCATCGCCGCCATGGCATCGGGCCGCGCGCGGTAGATCGCGCTGTGGATGGTGAAGCCCGCCGGGTGCAGGCCATAGGGCAGGTCGGGGCGGTACAGCACCTCGCCCTGCTCGTTCACCTTGAGCAGCGAGGAGGCGGTGATCTCGCTGAACAGCAGCCCGTTCGGGTTGATCAGGAACTGCCCCGGCGCATCCGGCACGCGCGCGGTGATGTGGGTGTAGATCATGTCCGACATGCCGTAGCGGTCGCACAGCCGGTAGCAGGCCGCGAGGTCGACCCGCGCCTGCCATTCGGCCGCGCTGACCGAACCCTGCAACGGCGCGATGCGAAGTGCCGACGTCTCGTTCATGGCTCGCTCCCCACAGGTCCCAGGTCGTAGCGCGTCATATCGTCGAGCGTCTCGCCGAACCAGGCGCGGATGCCGGCCCGCTGCTTGCCGATCGGGCGCGGCACGCCGTTCTCCACCACCATGGGCAGGTCATGGCCCGGGATCAGGAGGCAGCCAGGGCGCTCGCGGCAGATGTCCCACACCATGTCGATCGTCGCACGGCTGATCGCGGGGTCGTAGGTCATGTCGGTGCGGCGCGTGGTCAGCTCGACGCGGTTCTTCACGGCATCCTGCAGCAGCACGCAGTCCTGCCCGTCGCCGCCGATGACGAAGATCAGGTGGCCGGGCGTGTGGCCGGGCGAGAGGCGCGCGACGATGCCTGGCAGCACCTCGTCCCCGTCATCGACGAGGCGCAGCGTCGGCCAGCGCGAAAGTGCGGCGATCGCATGCTCGGGCACGGCGGTCTCACCCCAGGCCACGCCCAGCGCCCAGGCCAGTTCCACGCGCCCGATCCAGATGCGCGCCTGGCGGAACATCGGCCAGTTGACCGAATGGTCGTGGTGGGAATGGCTCAGCAGCAGGTCGGTGACGTCGCCGGGCGCGATGCCGCGCTGCTTCAGGTGCTCGAGCAGCGGGCGGCGCAGCCCATAGCCGCCGCCATCCAGAACAACGATGCGGCCATGGCCGCGCAGCAGCACCACCGTGCTCCAGCCGAGGCCCCCATGCAGCACCGCCTTGCCCGGATACCCCGTGACCAGGATCTCGAGATCCCAGCCGCCGCCCTGCCATGCCATGTCGCGCTTCCCTTACCGGCGGGAAGCGTAGAGCGATGCCGCGGCGCCGACCAGACGGCGCCTGGCGTCAGGCGGCGGTGCCGCGCGGCGACGCGCGCAGGCGCCGCACCTTGCCGGTATCGGCCGGCGGCTCGGCGCCGGTGAAGATCCGTTCGACCGCATCCAGCCGCTCGGCGACCGGCGCCTCCACCTCGCCCACGGCGGTCACGACCTCGCGAACCATGGCGAAGGCTTCGGCACGCATCGCCGGGTCGTCGGGCAACAGCGCCGGCAGCGCGGCGATGGCGGCGGGCTCGTCGATCAGCAGCATGAAGAACTGCAGGCGCAGCATCCGCTTGAACTCGGCCAGCGGCATCCGGTCGGCGCCATAGGCCGCGCGGATGCGGCGGATCACGGCAAAGGACCGCTCGTCGGCGGTGCCGGTGGGCAGGCGGATCCACAGCAGCGCGCGGACCACCGCTTCCGGCAGGCCGCCGGCCGGGATCATGGCGCGCAGCCGCTCGGTGGCCAGCGCCACGAAGCGCTCGTGGTCGGGCGAGAGCCCCGGGCGCTGGCGCGGCGGCGCGCTCTCGGCCGACACGCCGGTCAGCGCCTGGACGACGGGGGATCCATAGACCGCGCGGAACATGGTCTCGCTCAGCGCGTCGCGCTGGCGGCCGTAGTCGGACAGCGCCGTCTCGATCGCCTGCGAGACCGCACGTTCCGCCGTGCGGCCCGGATTGTCCGGGTCGACCGACTGGCGCCCTGCCTGCAGCACGGGTGCCAGCGCGCGCACCCAGCCCATCCAGGGATTGCGGTCCGAGAACAGCGTGTAGGACAGCCGCGCGGGATGCAGCTGCTCCAGCGCGCGCACCACGGGCGGCGTCGCCATGGCGCGCACCACCGGCTGGGCGAAGCTGCGATACAGTGCGACATTCGCCTCGGACACGCGGCGCACGGCGGCGAAGCGCGCCTCGTCCTCGGGGTCGGTGGCGCCGTGCTGCGCGAGGTCGGCCAGCTGCCGCGCCTCGAAGGAAACCAGCCACTCGCCGCGGGTCAGCTCGGCGCCGGGCTTGCCGGCGCTCTCCTGCAGCACCGCCTCGTAGAGGCCGGGCGGCAACACGTCGATCATGTCCATGTTGGACGCGAACTCGTTGTGCTCCTTCCGCGCCACCCCGCCCGAGACGAAGATGCCGAGGTGCCCGATGCTGCCATGCACGGAATAGACGATGGTCTGGCCGTGCGTGCGCAGGTCGTCGATGTCGCCGTACAGGTCGGTGACCCAGGACAGCGCCTGCGCCGGCGGCGTGATGTCGTCGCCCTCCGAGCAGAATACGATGATGGGCGACTGGATGGCGCGCAGGTCCACCCGCGTGCCGTCGGAGAAGGTGAGCTCACCCGTCGCCAGGCGGTTGCCGACGAACAGCTTGTCGACGATGAACGCCATCTCCTCGGCGTTCAGGGTGACGTGGCCGCCCCACCATTGCTCGAAGCCGAGGTAGCGTTCCGCCGCGCGGTCGACATCGGCCCAGACCTCGTACTGCTTGGTCCAGTAAGTGTTGGCAGGGTTGCCGCTCTCGAAGTTGCTGACCAGCCAGGCGCCGTCGAACCGGCCGCCGCCGAGGTCGCCGGTCATGTGCGTGAGCCAGGACCCGCCGAGCAGCCCGCCCAGGTAGCGCATCGGCGCATGGCCCTGCCGCCCGGCCCAGTACGACACGGGCGTGCCGGCCACCATCAGCGGGCCGAAGGCCTCGGGGCGGATCGCGGCGGCCATGAGCAGCGCCCAGCCGGCCTGGCAGTTGCCGATGGCGACGGGCTTGCCCTCGGCGCCGTGATGGCGGCGCCCGACCTCCTCGGCAAAGGCGATGATGGCGCGGACCACGTCCTCGATGGTCTGGCCGGGCTCGGGTTCGGGGCGGAAGCCCACGAAGTAGCAGGGGTGGCCGGCATTGATCGCGACGCCGATCTCGCTATCCGCCTTGAAGCCGCCGATGCCCGGGCCGTGGCCGGCGCGCGGGTCGATCACGATGAAGGGGCGGTTCAGCGGGTCAGCGAGCGGGGCGCCCTCGGGCGGCGTGACGCGCGCCATCCAGTAGTTGACCGGCCGCGGCAGGTCGCGCCCGTCGCGCACCAGCTCGAAGCCGAAGCTGAGGACGTTGCGCATCGGGTCGTCCTCGCGTTCGAGGAACGCGTTGCCGCGCCGGCGCAGGACGTCGAGGAACAGCACGCTGCGCTGCCAGGCATCGACGGCATAGGCCGCCCAGGGGAATGGGCCGAGATCGGGTGTCATGGCTGGGCTCCTTGTTCGGCGCGCGCGGAACGGCCCGCGCCGAAGGTCCGGCGCCGGCCGAGGTCAGGGCGTTTCAGAAGCATGATACTGAACCCGGGCTCCCGAAACGCGATACGAAACAAGCATGACCAGGGCGGCGCAGGACCGCCTTGATTCACCGCAATCCCGGCGGCGCTATGCGCCGAGGCCGCCCTCGGGTTCCGCGCGCATCTCGGCGAAGACGCCGCGCGCCACGATCAGCCCCTCGCGCACCGAAGGCAGGCCGATATAGCCGGACAGGTGCAGCAGGACCTCCGAGAGCTCCTGTTCCGACCAGCCGGCGCGCCGCGCCATGCGCAGGTGGATCGCCAGCTCCGGCCAGGCATGCGTCGCGGTATCGGAGACCACGCAGATCAGCGTGCGCGTCCTGGCATCCAGCCCCGGGCGCGCCCAGAGCTTCGCGAAGACCGCCTCGCGCGCATAGTCGCCGAAGGCCTCCATGATCGGGTCGTCATAGACGCCCTTGGCCATGCGCTCGACCATCGCCGCGCCCATCAGGTCGCGCCTCACGGCGTCGCCCTTGTGCCAGTCGTCGGATTTCGACATCTCGCGTTCCTCCATGGTGCGGGGCGAGCCTACACCGGACCCGCGGCACGCATCAGGCCAGGTCGTGGCGGCCCTCGGCCCGCAGGCGGTCGCCGACGACATCGAAGGTGCGCGCGCCGACTTCGGGCGGCATGGGCGCGAGCCAGGGCGCGGCGTCCAGCGTCTCCTGCGCATCCGCCCGCCCATGCGTCCAGCGTTCCTCCATGGTTGCGCGGCCGAACTCGTAGTCCTTGGTCTGGCCCTGCTCGTCCTCGGGGCGGTAGATCAGCTGGGCGATGTCCATCGTGGTGACGCAGGCGAATTCGTATAGGGAATGCGCCTCGGGCGTGTCGCGCAGCGCGGGTGGCAGCTTCCCGAGCAGCGTGTTGATGTTGTGCCGCAGGTCGTGGGTGGTGCGGATGACGTCGGATCCCGCCCGGGTCCGGCTGCTGTAGCGGATGTCCTTCTCGCGCTCCGCAGCTTCCAGCAGGGTGCGCGGCAGGCGCCCGCGCGCGGGGAACACGTCCACCTGAAACACCAGGCGCGACCGGCGCGGCACCTTCGTGATCACGTATTGCAGCGGCGTGTTCGACACCAAGCCGCCGTCCCAGAAATGCTCGCCGTCGATCTCGATCGCGGGGAAGCCCGGCGGCAGCGCGCCGCTGGCCATGACGTGCTCGACCCGCAGCGGCATCTCGGCGCTGTCGAAATAGGCGAAGTTGCCGGTGCGCACGTTCACCGCGCCCACGCTCAACCGGATGCCATCCGGGTGGTTGATGCGGTCGAAATCGACCAGCGATTCCAGCGTGCCCTTCAGCGCGGAGGTGTCGTAGAAGCTCGTCGGCGGCGGCTCGCGCCACCACGCCTCGGGGGGCCTAGGCTCGAAGAAGCCGGTTTGGCCGAACAGCACCGCGCTGGTCGCGCCGGCGTTGCGGCGCAGTTCGGGCACGGTGCCGAACGCAAGGTCGGTCCAGGCAGCCCAGCGTGGCGGAGTGGTCACCCTCTCCCAGAAGCGGCGCAGCTTCGCGACGCGCTCGCCTGCCGGATTGCCTGCGATGATGGCGGCGTTCACCGCGCCGATCGAGATGCCCGCGACCCAGTCGGGCTGAAACGGGCTGTCGGCGATCGCCTCGTAGACGCCGGCCTGGTAACTGCCGAGCGCGCCGCCGCCCTGCAGCACCAGCGCGACGCGCTTGTCGTAGCCGGAGGCGCGCTTCGGGCCGGGGCGTCGTGCCATGGGCTGCTCCTGTCGATCCGGCCGGATCGTAGCGGGCGGCAGCCGCGGCGCACCCGTTTTCGTCGCGCGGCGCCTCAGCCGAAGCGCATCGTCGGCAGCGCATCCTGGGGGCGCACCAGGTAGCGGTAGCGATACGCCTCCGCCATGCCGAGGCCCGTGTTGAGCGCGAGCGACGCCGCATTCGCGGCCGCCACCTGGCAGAACAGCCAGGCCGCGCCCCGCGTCTGCGCCCAGTGCGCCGCCGCGCGCACCGCCCGCGCGGCCAGGCCGCGGCGGCGGAATTCCGGGCGCACCGCAAGGTCGAAGAAGCCCGCCAGCGTCCCTGCCGCCACCACCGAGATCACCGCCGCGGCGGCATCGCCCTCGCGCAGCGTGATCCAGGCGCCGGGCACCATCAGCAGCGCCGGGGTGCCTTCCTTCTCGCGCCGGCGCGCCGGCGTCTGGTGCTCCGCCGTGGCGGTCACCGCCATCCAGTCGGCATCCGGGGCGGGCCGCGCGACGGCAGTGGCCTCCGCTGCGGCGATGGCGCCGATGGGGGCGAGCAGGATGACCGTCTCGTCCTTCTCGACATAGCCGCGCGCGGTGAGCGCCGCGGCCAGGCCCGGCGGGTCGAGCGGGGTCGATCGGAAGCGCGGCGGCAGGCCCTGCGCGGCATACAGCGCCTCGATCCGCGCGATGCGCTCGTGCAGTTCCGCATCCGGCGCGGGGTCGATCGAGGAGGCGGCGTTGGCGCGTCCCGTCCCGCCGGCGAAGGCGCGCACCACGAAGGGCCCGTCGAAGGCCACGCGCGGCGCCGGCACGCTGGACAGCGCCGCGTGCTCGAGCGCGTGCAGGTCGGGCGTCGCGCGCTCCGGTGCGCGCGGGTCTGACGGGGCGCGCTCCGGCGCGTGCGGGTCTGACGGGGTGCGCTCCGGCGCGCGCAAGTCTGACGGCGTCACGGCTGCAGGCCGAGCCGGCCGATCAGCATTTCCTCCATCCGCGTGGATTCCGTGAGGAAGGCGCCATAGGCAGCGGCGTCGCGGTAGTCCTCGGTCATGTCGTTGCGGGCCAGCGCGGCGCGGAAGGCCTCGTCGCGCATGCCGGCGCGGAAGGCGTTGCGCAGCGTCTCGGCGATCGGGTCAGGCAGGCGGGGCGGGCCGACGATGCCGAAGGGTGCGGTCACGGTCAGGCGATAGCCGAGCTCGCGCAGCGTCGGCGCTTCGGGCCAGCGCGGCAGGCGCTCGGCGCTCCAGACATGCAGCCAGGTGGCCTCGCCCTCATCGACCAGCGTGCCGATGCGCACCGGCCCCGCCATCACGTCCACGTCGCCGGCGGCCAGCGCGCGCGCGCCGTGCAGCGCGCCGCGGAAGGGCACATGCACCGCCTGCACCCTTTCGCGCAGCAGCAGCCGCGCCATGGTCAGGTGGGCGGTCGAGTTCACGCCGGGGCTGCCATAGGACAGCACGCCGGGCTTCTCGCGCGCTTCCTTGAGGAAGCCGGCCCAGCCATCGGGGAAGCGGCCGGCCTTGGCGATGGCGCCATAGGCCGCGCCGGCCACACCCAGCAGCGGCGTGGTGTCGCCGGGGATCTCGAAGGGCATCTGTTCCAGCAGCGCGGTCCGCAGCGCGGCGGCGGGAAGCTGCGCGACCAGGCGCCCGTCGGGCGGTGCCGAGACCAGCGCGGTGATGGCGCGCATCCCGGCGCGGCCGGGCTTGTTCTCGACCTCGATCTCCTGCCCGAGCGTGGGTTCGGCGGCATCGGCCAGGGCGCGCATCACCACGTCGTTGGTGCCGCCGGCGGCGAAGGGCACCAGCAGGCGCACCGGCCCGGCCGGCGTCCAGGCACGGGCCGGCCGCCGGACCGCCGGCACCGCGAGAGCGCCGAGCAGCAGCGCGCGTCGCACCAACCCGGACATCAGCCGTGTGTCCTCCATCCCGTGCGCGGGGCCGCCGCGCCGCCTGCGCAGGCCCGCCGCATCGCGCCAGCGACCGGCCGTTGCATTCCGTTGCGCGGCGGACACGCGCCCGTCACGCCACTCTGGCCTTCTGGATGGCATGAAGCGGTGACGGAGGAAAGATGGTGCGCAAGGGAACGGGCACGCAGGCGCTGGCGATGCTGGCGGCGGCATGGATCATGGCGGCGATGCCCGCCGGCGCGCAGGCGCCTGGCGGTATTCGCGCGCGCCTCGCGGCGGCGGACGACGCGCTCGCCTCGGGCCGCGTCAGCCTCGCGCGGGAGGAGATCG
>NZ_JACADR010000082.1 GCF_016106005.1 Roseomonas rosulenta | reverse complement strand
CATGAGCCCGCTGCGCAGCGCCGCGGGCAGCCTTCGTGCCAGCCACGCCGCCGGCAGCGCGGCGGTCAGTGTCGGCGCATCGCCGCCGGCTGATCCGCCCCCGTCCTCCGGCGCCCCGGCCTGGGCCCGCCGCATGCGGCGCGGCCAGGCGCTCAGCCACGGCGTCACCACCCTCGGCCACGCCATCCGGTCCGGCGATGGCGGCGGCGCCGGCTCCTCCATCCGCCTCTCGGAGGATCGCTGATGTTCCGCCGCCCATCCGTCCGCTACGGCCGCACCCCCGAGCCTGAGACGCCCTACCAGCGCGCCGCCCAGGCCTGGGACGAGCGCATCGGCTCCGCCCGCGTCCAGGCGCGCAACTGGCGCCTCATGGCGCTCGGCGAACTCGCCCTGATCGCCGGCCTCGCCGCCGCCCTGGTCTGGCAGTCCGCCCGCGGGACCGTCGTGCCCTGGGTGGTTCAAGTCGACCGGCTCGGCGAGGCGCAGACGGTCGCCCCCGCCATCGCCAACTTCCGCCCGACCGACCCGCAGGTCGCCTGGCACCTGGCGCGCTTCGTCGAGCAGGTGCGCGGCATCGCCGCCGACCCGATCATCGTCCGGCAGAACTGGCTGCGCGCCTATGACTTCGCGACCGACCGTGGCGCGCTGGCGCTGAACGACTTCGCCCGCGCGATGGATCCCTTCGGCCGCGTCGGCCGCCAGCAGGTCGCGATAGAAGTCTCGAGCGTCATCCGCGCCTCCGACGACAGTTTTCGGGTCGCCTGGATCGAACGGACCTACGAGAACGGCCAGCTCGCGCGCACCGAGCGCTGGACAGCGATCCTGACCATCGTTGTCCAGCCGGCGCGCGACGCCGAACGCCTTCGGAAGAACCCCCTCGGCATCTTCGTCCACGCCATCAACTGGTCGCGGGAGCTCGGGCAATGAGGCACGCACACCACACCCTAGCGCTTGTCCTGCTCGGCCTCGGCGCCTGCGCCTTCCGCCCGCCCGAGATCAGCTACGACGACGAGCCGATCCAGGCGACGCAGATCCCCGAGCCGCCGCGCCCCGTCGAGATCGTCGAGGTGCCGACGCCGCTGCCACTGCCCGGCCAGCTCCAGCGCATCCCGCCCTCGCGCCGCACGCCGGAGCCGCCCGATCCCACGCTGCGCGTCAACCAGGCCAACGCCGCCGCGCGCGTGCAGCCGGTCCGCGCGGGCTTCATCAACGCGGTGCAGGTCTACCCCTTCACGCCCGGCGCGCTCTATCAGGTCTACACCGCGCCCGGCCAGGTCACCGCCATCATGCTGCAGGAGGGCGAGACGCTGGTCGGCAACGGCCCGGTCGCCGCTGGCGACACGGTGCGCTGGATCATCGGCGACACCGAGAGCGGCACCGGTCCCACGCGCCGCGTGCACATCATCGTCAAGCCGACGCGCCCCGACCTCACCACCAACCTTATCATCAACACCGACCGTCGCACCTACCTGCTGGAGCTGCGCTCGACCGAGCGCACCTACATGGCCTCGGTCTCCTGGCAGTATCCGCAGGACGCGCTGATCGCGCTGCGCCGGCAGAACGCCGCCGCACCCGTCGAGCAGGGGCTCGATCTCGCGCGGCTGCGCTTCCGCTACGAGATCGATGGCGATAGCCCGGCCTGGCGGCCGCTGCGCGCCTTCGACGACGGACGCCAGGTCTTCATCGAGTTCCCGCGCGGCATCGGCCAGGGCGAGATGCCGCCGCTCTTCGTCATCGGGCCGGAGGGCGAGGGGCAGCTCGTCAACTACCGCGTCCGGCAGAATTTTGTGATCGTCGACCGCCTCTTTGCCGCGGCCGAGCTGCGTCTCGGCGACCGGCAGCAGCGCGTGCGCATCGTGCGCACCGATGGCCGGGCGCGGTGAGCGGGTCGGCGCCGGAACGGGGCGCGAGCGAGCGTGACATCGCCGCGGCGCTGCGCCTGCGCCCCGATCCGCCGCGCGTGGTGCGGCTCTCCCGGCGGGTGCTGATCGGCCTCGGCGTCGCGGCAGGGCTCGGCATCGGTGCGGCGCTGATCGTCGCCCTCCAGGGCCGGAGCGGCGGCGAGGGGCCGCGCGAGCTCTACAGCACCGACCGGAACCCGCAGGCCGACGGCCTCGCCACCCTGCCGCGCGACTATGCCGGCATTCCGCAGCTCGGCCCGCCGCTGCCGGGCGATCTCGGGCGGCCCATCGTGCGGGCGCAGGAGCGTGGCCAGCCGGTTGTGCCGCCAGCTGTACCGGCTACTGCCGATCCGGCAGAGCAGAGGCGGCTACAGGAGATCGAGGCGGCGCGCACCAGCCGGCTCTTCGTGCAGGTCGAGGCGCGGGGCGAGCCGCGTGGTGCCGCGCCCGCCGGACCGCTGTCCGCGGATCCGGGCGCGATGCCGATCGGTCCCGACGCCACCGACCGGCGGCTCGCCTTCCTGGGTGGTCCGGCTGATCGCCGCACGACCTCTCCGGACCGCCTCCAGACACCGGCGAGCCCGTTCGTCATCCAGGCCGGCAGCGTCATCCCCGCGGCGCTGCTCACGGGCCTCCGCTCCGACCTGCCGGGGCAGATCACCGCCCAGGTCACGGCGAACGTCTTCGACAGCCCGACCGGGCGGCACCTGCTCGTCCCGCAGGGCGCGCGCCTGATCGGCGCCTACGACAGCCGCATCAGCTTCGGGCAGCGCCGCATCCTGCTGGTCTGGAACCGGCTCATCCTGCCCAATGGTCGCTCCATCGTGCTGGAACGCATGCCCGGCGCGGACGAGGCCGGCTACGCCGGGCTCGAGGACGGGGTGGACTACCACTGGGGGCGGCTCTTCCTCGCCGCGGGCCTCGCGACGCTGCTGAACCTCGGCCTGGAACTCGGCCGCGACGACGAAAGCGACATCGCCCGCGCCATCCGCGAAAGCGGCCAGGACACCGTCGGCCGTGCCGGCGAGGAGATCGTCCGCCGACAGCTGTCCGTCCCGCCGACGCTGACCGTGCGCCCTGGATTTCCGGTGCGCGTCATCGTCCACCGCGACCTCGTGCTCGAGCCGTATGGAGGCTGACCCATGCCGAAGCTGAAGCTCGGCCCGATCCTCGACGACCGTCCGGTGAAGCTCAGCGTGGAGCTGCCGGCGGATCTCCACCGCGACCTGGTCGCCTATGCGGAAGCGCTCTCGCGCGAGACGGGGCAGCAGGTTGAGCCCACGAAGCTCATTGCGCCGATGCTCGCGCGGTTCCTCGCGAGCGACCGGGGGTTCCGCTCGGCACGAAGGCCGGCGCCTAGGCCGCGCGGGCCGCAGCCTCAGGCACCGCGCGATCCGGCAGCATGACGCGCGCGAAGCAGCGACAGGAACCGACGTAGAACCGGGTTATCGCGCTTCGGGTCCCAGTACGCCGCAGCCTCCACCATCGTCGGACCGGTCTCATTGCCAACGGGCCGGAATACGACACCAGGGTAGGATGCACCGGAGGCGGACTCCGCGAGTACGGCAACGCCAAATCCAGCGCCGACAAGGTTGAACATCCCTTCCCGACTGACATCGTGCGTCGCGAACCTTGGGGAGCGCCCGCGAGGCAGCAGGTCTCGGACGGTCGCACGCACCTCCGGTCCGGATCCACGGGAGGTGACGATGAAGGTGTCGTTGGCTAGGTCCTGCCACTGGACCAAGGGGGCCTCGGCAAGGGGATGCTGCGCGGGTAAGGCCACCATGCCCGCCTCCTGCCAGAGTGTCAGCAGATCCAGGCCCACTTCGTCATGCGGCCCGAGGAGGATCGCCACGTCCGTTCGGCCGCGACGCAGGTCGCTGAGAAGCTGCTCGCGATCACCCTCGACCACGGACAGCTCGACACCGCAATGCCTCCCGACAAATCGTAGCAGCGCGTCGCGAAAGTGCCCGATCGAGGCCGAGAAGTAGGTCCCAACGACAAGCTGACCGACGAGGCCTGAGCCAGCGGCTCGCGCAGCGCCTGTGGCACCTTCGAGCTCGGCGAACATGCGCAGCGCAGCCCGCAGGAAACGGGCACCAGCAGCGGTCGTCCGGACCCCCGACGGCCGCCGCTCGAACAACGATACACCGAGCTCGTCCTCAAGCTCCCTGATCCTTCGGCTCACGACGGAGGGCGAGAGCTTCGCCGATCGTGCCGCCAGGCGGATGCTGCCGTAACGCTCGACATGGGTCGCGAGCTGGAGAGCCCGGAGATTGATCGATCCGTCGAGATGCCCACGCGTCGGGGCGGAACCACGCTTCCTTTCCATCGCAGCCAGCCGGAACCTCCGGCCGACCCCGATCCCGGTCGCGCACAGGCCTTGGAGCGCGCCGATGGCGCGCAGGACCGGCCCTCACTGCAATCAATGCGAGCAGCGTGCCTGAGCCAACAGGTTCGGTGCAATCACATTTCGGGAAGCGCTTGCGCCGCGCATGGCGCCTATCCAAGTCGGGAGGAATAGCCCGAGCCGCCGGCTCGACGGTAACATCTCGTTGGTGCGGGCGGTCGGGTTCGAACCGACACTCTGGACTCCAGAAGCGGATTTTAAATCCGCTGCGTCTGCCAATTCCGCCACGCCCGCGATACTGCCGTCGCCCGCTTCCGCGCGCCTCGCACCTGCGCTGCACCTGGACCCGTTCCGACATCCCCAGAGGCAAATTCTCTCTGCGCCGCAAGCTACTGCGAACACTGAGAATCTTCAATTCAGCGCTACTTCCCCCGAGGGGTAAACAAAACGCTTTTTAAGTCCGCTGCGTCTGCCAATTCCGCCACGCCCGCCCGCGGGCTCGCAAACCTGGTCAGCCGGCGCCGGTGCGAGCGGCCTGCACGCTATGGCCGGACGTCGCGATTTTCAATTCGGCAGCACGGCATGGCGCACCGGCATCGCACGCGTGAAGGGTTTCGTAGCCGACGCCGTGGCAGGGTGCCAAGGCTCTGCCCCATCGCGATCACGCCGCGGCAGCCCCGCGGACCTCGCGACCCGGCTCAGGAGGCATCTCCGTGCAGAACACCGCTTCAAGCGCTTCGGCCGCCGCCGCGTTTCCATCCACCCTTGCCGTAAGCGGGCTGCCGGGATGGCTGTCGGTAGGCGACGCCATCGTGCATCCGGCCCACGGCGTGGGCGAGTTCGCCGGCGTCGATGCCGATGAATTCGACGGCACGCGCCTCGAATTCCTGCGCCTGTTCTTCGCCGAGCGCCGACTGACGC
This sequence comes from Roseomonas rosulenta, assembly GCF_016106005.1. Taxonomy (GTDB): domain Bacteria; phylum Pseudomonadota; class Alphaproteobacteria; order Acetobacterales; family Acetobacteraceae; genus Neoroseomonas; species Neoroseomonas rosulenta. The sequence goes on along the minus strand of NZ_JACADR010000082.1, from coordinate 11,918 downwards.
TGCGCGTGCCGCTGGCCAAGGCGCAGCGCAATGGCCTGCGCCGCCCGATGGCGCCCGAGACCCTCGCGCGCGTCATGGAGGTGCTGGGCGCCGCGCCGCGCAGCACGCGCACCATCTGGGCGCGCCGCGCCGTGGAACTTGCCGCCAAGGTCAATTCCGGCGACCCGCTCATCGTCGCCGAAGTGCTGCGCGACCTCGGCCGCAATGCCGGCCGGCCCGACCAGCCGACGGGCGAGCGCGTGCTGTTCGAGCAAGCACTGGATCGCCTGGCGGGCGAGATCGCCGCGCTGGAGCGGATCCCCCGGGGGGAGGCCGCGGCACGCATCCTCGACCGATTGCAGCAGCGCCGCGCGGCATCGTAGACCTCCCGACGGGGGCGCGCATCGACGCAGCGCCCCGGCGGATGCGGGAAGCCCGATGCCCCTGGACCCTGGCGCTCAGCGCGTGCTCGACCTGATCCGCTCCTTCGGCCGGCCGCCGCTGCATGAACTCACCCCCGCAGAGGCGCGTGCCGGCAATGTCGCCGCACGCCCGCTGCTGCAGCCCGACCCGCCCGACGTGGCGATGGTGGCGGAGCTCGCCTGCCCCGGACCGGCCGGCCCGGTGCGGCTGCGCCACTATCGCGGCCGCGGCACGGCGGATGGCGCGGTGCTGCCCTGCCTGCTCTACCTGCATGGCGGCGGCTGGGTGATCGGCGATCTCGACAGTCACGACCAGATCTGCCGCAGCCTCGCCAACCATCTCGGCGCCGCGGTGATCGCGGTGGATTATCGCCTGGCACCCGAGGCACGCTTCCCCGCCGCCGTAGAGGATGCCGTGGCGGCGCTGCAGTTCGTCGCGAGCGAAGCCGCGCGGCTCGCGATCGACCCGGCCCGCATCGCGGTGGGCGGCGACAGCGCCGGGGGCAACCTCGCCGCGGTTCTGGCGCTGATGGGGCGCGACGGGACGGTGCCGGCGCCGGGCTTCCAGATGCTGCTCTATCCGGCCACCGACATGGTCGGGAACACGCCTTCCACGCAACGCTTCACGGAGGGGTATCCGCTGACGGCCGCGGGGATGCGCTGGTTCATCGACCACTACGCGCCGGACCGCGCGCAGCGGATGGACTGGCGCGCCTCGCCGCTGCGCGCCGCGAGCCTGGCCGGCACGCCGCCCGCCTTCGTGATGACCTGCGGCCACGACCCGCTGCTGGACGAGGGCATCGCCTATGCCCGTCGGCTGGACGAGGAGGGCGTGGCTGTGACGCACCTTCACGTGGCGGACCAGATGCACGCCTATCTCGGCATGGGTCGGCTGGTGCCTGCGGCGGACCTGACGCTGCGCCAGGCGGCGGCGGCGCTGCGGCTGCACTGGCGCCTCGACTGAGCCTCAGCCCGGCGGGGCCACCGAGAGGCCCTGTACGCCATGCTTCGCGATCAGGCTGGCCACGAGGCCGGTGGCCTTCGCCTCCTCGACGAAGTCGCGCAGGAAGTCCGCGGCCGCGGCATTGGCGCGCGGCGTCCCGATCGCCTGCTGCACCGACATGAAGCGCCCCTCCAGGATGCGCGACCCCGGCAGCGCGGCGGCATCGGCGATGAGCCGCGGCCGCAGTCCGGCGAGCGCCTCGAGCCCCTGCGAGGTGAAGAGGTCGAATGCGCCGTCGATGCTTTCGGCGCGCAGCAGCGTGGCGTTGCGGATGTTGCGGTCGAGCCAGAGGTCATAGGCGGCCCGCGCGGTGCTCGCGATGCGGATGCCGGCGCGATCGACATCGGCCAGCGTCGCGATCGAGGAGCCCGCGGGCACCAGGTACGTCGCCTCGATCTCGGCATAGGCGGTGGTGAAGGCGATGGTCTCGGCGCGCTGCGGCTCGGCGCCGATCAGGCCGATGTCCCAGGCATCCGTGCCCGCGGCATCGGCCAGCGTGCCGGGCCGCGGATAGGGCACGAAGCGCACCGGCACGCCGAGCCGCGCGGCCACGGCGCGGGCCATGTCGGGCGCCACGCCCTCGGGGCTGCCGTGCTCGTCCCGCCCGGTGACCAGCAGGAAGTTGCCGAGGTTGATGCCGGCACGAAGCACGCCGTGCGGCGCAAGCTGGGCGATGATTTCGGGTGTCATGGAGGTTTCCGCTGCCTTTGCCCCAGTAGACGTCGGGCGCGGCAGCGCGGCAAGCGCCGGCGGATGATGCATCGCGGGCCCGCGGCTGGGAAACACCGATGCGCCGGCGACCGCGGGCGCGCAACCCGCATCGTCCGCCGCCGCGACGCGTTGCCCGAGGGCGGGCGTCGCGGAAGTGGTGGCGGGACCGGCCAGGGGTCTCAACGGCGCGCGCCACGCGTCATGCTGCATCTGCTTTGGACCACCCGGCGCGTCTGCTAGGCTGCGATGCATCCCGTTGCCCTGCCCGGAGAGCGTCCCCTGACCACGCCACACGCCAGTGTTGCCGCCGAGTCCCCCTCCGTGGCGCTGCGGGACCTCATCCTGCGCAAGCTCACCTACACGCTCGGCAAGCCGCCATCCGAGGCGCGTGATCGCGACTGGTTCATGGCGACTGCGCTGGCGGTACGAGACCAGGTGGTGGAGCGCTTCCTCCTCCAGATGCAGGGCAGCCGCGGCAAGGAAGGCAAGCATGTCTATTACCTGTCGCTGGAGTTCCTGATCGGGCGGCTGCTCCGGGAGAATGTCGGCAATCTCGGCCTGGCGGGCGAACTGCGCACGGCGCTGGCCGAGCTCGGCGTGACCCTCGACCAGGCGCGGCTGGCGGAGCCCGATGCGGCGCTCGGCAATGGCGGACTCGGGCGGCTCGCGGCCTGCTTCCTCGAGAGCATGTCGAGCCTGTCGATCCCCGCCTTCGGCTACGGCATCCGCTACGACCACGGGCTGTTCCGCCAGATCCTGCGCGACGGCTGGCAGCAGGAATTCCCCGAGGACTGGCTCTCCTTCGGCAACCCCTGGGAGTTCGCGCGCCCTGAGATCCGCCACCGCATCGGCTTCGGCGGCGAGGTGACTGCCGAGGCCCTGCCCGACGGCAACGAACGCCTGCGCTGGAGCCCCGGCGAATGGGTGGATGCGGTCGCCTATGACACGCCGGTGGTGGGCTGGCGCGGGCGGCATGTGAACCTGCTGCGGCTGTGGCGCGCCCGCGCGCCGGACCCGCTGCGCCTCGATGCCTTCAACCGCGGCGACCACCTGGGTGCGCTGGCGGAGCAGGTGCGCGCGGAATCGATCTCGAAGGTGCTCTATCCCTCCGATGACAGCCCGGCGGGGCAGGAACTGCGCCTCAGGCAGGAATACTTCTTCACCTCGGCCGCGCTGCAGGATCTGTTGCGGCGCCAGATCCGCCAGGCCGGCAGCGTGGCCACGCTGGCCGAGCGCGTCGCCATCCAGCTGAACGACACACATCCCGCCATCGCGGTGGCGGAGTTGATGCGCCTGCTCGTCGACGAGCACGACGTGGCGTGGGAGGAAGCCTGGGCGATCACCCGCGGCGCGATCTCCTACACGAACCACACCCTGCTGCCGGAGGCACTGGAATCCTGGCCGGTGCCGCTGATGGAACGCCTGCTGCCGCGGCACATGCAGATCATCTACCGCATCAATGCCGAGCACCTGGACGCGGTGCGCGCGGCGCATCCGGGCGATGACAGGCTGCTCGCCTCCGTCTCGCTCATCGGCGAGGATCACGGGCGGCGCGTGCGCATGGGCAACCTGGCCTTCGTGGGGTCGCACCACGTCAACGGCGTCTCGGCGCTGCACACCGACCTCATGCGCCAGACGGTGTTCCGCGATTTCAACGCGCTGTTCCCGGGGCGCATCGTCAACAAGACCAACGGCATCTCCTTCCGGCGCTGGCTGATGCAGTGCAACCCGGGCCTGACCGAACTCCTGGTAGAAGCGCTCGGCCCGCGCGTCCTCGATGCGCCGGACCTGCTGGTGCAGCTGCGCGACCTGGCCGGTGATGCCGCCTTCCAGGGCCGCTTCGCTGCAGTGAAGCGCGCCAACAAGGAGGCGCTGGCGACGCTGCTGCGCGAACAGGCCGGCGTGCGCGTCGATCCCGCCGCGCTGTTCGACGTGCAGATCAAGCGCATCCACGAATACAAGCGGCAATTGCTGAACGTGCTGCACACCGTCGCGCTGTACGAGGCGATGCGCGCCCAGCCGATGCGCGACTGGACGCCGGTGGTGAAGGTCTTCGCCGGCAAGGCCGCGCCTGGCTACCACCGCGCCAAGCTGATCATCAAGCTGGCCTGCGACGTGGCGCGCGTGGTGAACCGCGACCCGTCCGTGCGCGGGCTTCTGAAGGTGGCCTTCCTGCCGAACTACAACGTCTCCGCCGCCGAGGTGATCGTCCCCGCCGCCGACCTGTCGGAGCAGATCTCGACCGCAGGCATGGAGGCCTCGGGCACCGGCAACATGAAGCTGGCGCTGAACGGGGCGCTGACCATCGGCACGCTGGACGGCGCGACGGTCGAGATGGCCGAGCACATCGGCGCGGAGCACATGTTCCTGTTCGGCCTCTCGGCCGAGGAGGTGACCGAGCGCCGCAATGCCGGCTGGCGCGGGACACAGGCCGAGGCGTCGTCGGACACGCTGGCCGAGGTGCTGGACGCAATCGGCGGCGGCGTCTTCTCCCCCGACGACCACGGCCGCTATGCCGAGCTGGTGGCGTCCCTGCGCGCCGAGGACTGGTTCATGGTCGCGGCCGATTTCGATGCCTATTGCGCCGCGCAGCAGCGCGCGGCGGCGATGTACCGCGACCAGCCCGCCTGGCGCCGCACCGCCGTGCTGAACACGGCGGGGATGGGATGGTTCTCCTCCGATCGGTCGATCGCCGAATACGCCAGCGGGATCTGGGGCGTGCCGGTGGCGACATGACCGGATGGCGGGCGGCAGCCGACGCGGTCGCCGATCTCCTCGCCGCCCGTCATGCCGATCCCTTCGCGCTGCTCGGCCCACATGCGGCGTCGGGTGGCGTGGTGCTGCGCGCCTTCCTGCCGGGGGCGGAGACGCTGACGGCGCTGGTGCCCGCGCCGCTGCCGCTGGAGCGGCGCGACGACGCCGGGTTCTTCGAGGGCTTCATCGCCGGCGCGGCCTTTCCCCTCGCCTATACGTTTCGCGCCACGCGTGGCGCCGATACCTGGGAATCCCACGACCCCTACGCCTTCGGCCCCACGCTCGGCCCGCTCGACGACCACCTGCTGGTCGAAGGCACCCATGCACGGCTGTTCGACCGCCTCGGCGCGCATCCCTGCATGCATGAGGGTGTGGCGGGTGTTCGTTTCGCCGTCTGGGCGCCGGAGGCACGGCGCGTCTCGGTGGTGGGTGACTTCAATGCCTGGGACGGGCGGCGCCACCCCATGCGCAAGCGCGTGGATTCCGGCCTATGGGAGATCTTCCTGCCTGGCGTGACGGAAGGCGCGCGCTACAAATACGAGATCCTCGGGCGCGACGGCGCGCTGTGCCCGCTTAAGGCCGATCCCGTGGGCTTCGCGGCGGAGCTGCGCCCGGCCAGCGCCTCCGTCGTCGCGCGCACCGACCGCTTTGCATGGACCGATGCCGCCTGGATGGCCGCGCGCGCGCAGCGCGATGCGCGGCGCGAACCGATGGCCATCTACGAAGTGCATGCCGGGTCCTGGCGCCGCCATCCGGACGGGCGCTTCTACACCTGGGACGAGCTCGCGGAATCGCTGATCCCCTATGTGGCGGATCTCGGCTTCACCCACATCGAGTTCATGCCGGTCAGCGAGCATCCGCTCGACGCCTCCTGGGGCTACCAGCCGCTCGGGCTCTATGCGGTCACTGCGCGGCATGGGCCGCTGGAGGGCCTGGCGCGCCTCATCGACCGCGCGCATGCCGCGGGCATCGGCGTGCTGCTGGACTGGGTGCCGGCGCATTTCCCGGTCGACGCGCAGGGGCTCAGGAACTTCGATGGCGGGCCGCTGTATGAGCACCCTGATCCGCGGCGCGGCTTCCTGCCGGGATGGGGTACCGCAGTCTTCGATTTTGGGCGGCGCGAGGTCGCGGCCTTCCTCGCGGCCAATGCGCTGTTCTGGCTCGGCCGCTACCACGCGGACGGGCTGCGCGTGGATGCGGTCTCCTCGATGCTGTACCTCGACTACGACCGGCCGCCCGATGGCTGGGCACCGAACGAGGATGGCAGCAACGTCAACCGCGACGCGGTCGCCTTCCTGCAGCAGGCGAATGCGCTGGTCGCGAAGGAGGCACCCGGCGCCATCACCGCCGCGGAGGAAGCCTCCGCCTGGGGCGGCGTGACGGCGCCGGCTTCGACGCCAGGCGGGCTCGGCTTCCGCTTCAAGTGGAACATGGGCTGGATGAACGACACGCTGCGCTACGTGGCGAAGGACCCGGCGCATCGCCGTCACCACCACGACCTGGTCACCTTCGGCCTGATGTACGCGTGGAACGAGGCCTTCATCCTGCCGCTCAGCCATGACGAGGTCGTGCACGGCAAGGGCACGCTGCTCGGCCGCCTGCCGGGCGACGACTGGCAGCGCTTCGCGACGCTGCGCTGCTACTACGCGTTCATGTGGGGCCATCCGGGCAAGAAGCTGCTGTTCATGGGGCAGGAGTTCGCGCCCTGGCGCGAATGGTCGGAAGTGCGCGAATGCGACTGGTGGCTGCTGCAATATGCGCCGCATCGTGGCGTGCAGGACCTGGTGCGGCGGCTGAACGCGCTGCATGGCGGGCGTCCCGCGCTGCACGCACGGGACTGCGAACCCGAAGGCTTCCGCTGGATCGACGCCGACGACGCGGCGCATTCCATCTTCTCCTGGCTGCGCTTCGATGGCGCGGGCGGCAGGCCGGTCGCGGTGATCTGCAACTTCACGCCGATGCCGCGGCCAGGCTGGCGGATCGGGCTGCCGGCAGCGGGCGCGTGGCGCGTGCTGCTTAACACCGACGCGACGGAGCTTGGCGGCAGCGGCGCGGGGCCGATGGAGCAGGTGGTGGCGACCGGGGACCCGTGCCACGGATTGCCCGCCTCGGCGCTCGTCGACCTGCCGCCGCTCGGCGCGCTGTACCTCGAACCGGTTTCCTGGAACGCCCCGGACAGGGCATGATGCCGGGCAGCACAGGCGCGACCAGGGAGAGACCATGCCGGAAGACCGCCCCCCGATCGGCCCGCCCTATGCGCGCCAGGCGCTCGCCTATGTGCTCGCCGGCGGGCGTGGCTCGCGCCTGCAGGAACTGACCGACCGCCGTGCCAAGCCCGCGGTGTTCTTCGGCGGCAAGTCGCGCATCATCGACTTCTCGCTCTCCAATGCGCTGAACTCGGGCATCCGCCGCATCGCGGTCGCCACGCAATACAAGGCGCACAGCCTGATCCGGCACCTCCAGCGCGGCTGGAATTTCCTGCGCCCGGAACGCAACGAGACCTTCGACATCCTCCCCGCCAGCCAGCGCGTGGATGAACGCTCCTGGTACCTCGGTACGGCGGATGCGGTGTTCCAGAACCTCGACATCATCGAGGACTACGCGCCGCGCTTCATGGTGATCCTGGCGGGCGACCATATCTACAAGATGGACTACGAGGTGATGCTGACGCAGCACGTCGCGACCGGCGCCGACGTGACGGTGGGCTGCTTCGTGCTGCCGCGCACCGAGGCGACCGGCTTCGGCGTGATGCATGTGGACGAGGCCGACCGCATCACCGATTTCGTGGAGAAGCCAGCCGATCCGCCGGGCATCCCGGGCGAGCCGGACAAGGCGCTCGCCTCCATGGGGATCTATGTCTTCGACACGCGCTTCCTGTCGGAACAGCTGCATCGCGACCATGCCGACCCGCATTCGAGCCACGACTTCGGCAAGGACCTGATCCCCCATATCGTGAAGCACGGCCGCGCCTATGCGCACCGGTTCGAGAAATCCTGCGTGCGATCCGGCGCCGAGGCGTCGCTCTACTGGCGCGATGTCGGCACCGTCGATGCCTATTGGCAGGCCAATGTCGACCTCACCGAGATTGTCCCGGATCTCGACCTCTACGACCGCGCCTGGCCGATCTGGACGCATGCCGAGGTCACGCCGCCGGCGAAGTTCGTTCACGACATCGACGGGCGGCGGGGCGAGGCGATCTCCTCCCTCGTCTCGGGTGGCTGCATCGTCTCGGGCGGACTGGTGCGGCATTCCCTGCTCTCGACCGGCACGCATGTGCATTCCTATGCCGCGCTGGACGGCGCGGTGGTGCTGCCGCATGTCGATATCGGGCGCGGCGCGCGGCTGACGAAGGTGGTGGTGGATCGCGGCGTGCGCATCCCACCCGGCCTCGTGGTCGGCGAGGACCCCGAAGCGGACGCGGCGCGCTTCCGCCGCACCGAGGCCGGCGTGTGCCTCATCACGCAGTCCATGATCGACCGGCTGGACTGAGGCGTGGTCAAGGTTCTCGCCGTCGCGTCGGAGGCCTATCCGCTCATCAAGACAGGCGGGCTCGCCGATGCGGTGGGCGCGCTGCCGGGCGCGCTGGCCACGCAGGGCGTGCAGGTCACCACGCTGGTGCCGGGATATCGCGCGGTGCGCGCAGCGCTCGTTCGCAGCCGTTCCGTGCTCGACCTGCCGGACCTGTTCGGCGGGCCGGCGCGCATCCTGGACTCGCGCAGCGTGCCTGGCGTGATGGCGCTGGACGCGCCGCACCTGTTCGACCGGCCGGGCGGCCCCTATGTCGCGCCGGGCGGCGGCGAATGGGGCGACAACGCGATCCGCTTCGCCGCACTGGGGCGCGCCGCGGCGGCGCTGGCGCAGGCGATGCGTGCCGACGTCCTGCACGCCCATGACTGGCAGGCGGGGCTTGCGCCGGCCTATCTGCGCTTCGCGCCGCGACGCATCCCGTGCCTGTTTACCATCCACAACCTGGCCTATCAGGGGAAGTTCCCGGCCGCGCTGTTCCCCGCGCTCGGCCTGCCGGATGCCGCCTTCGCGCGGGAGGGCCTGGAATACTACGGCGCGATCGGATTCCTGAAAGCGGGGCTCTGGTTCGCCGACGCGATCAACACCGTCTCGCCGAGCTATGCCGAGGAGATCCTGACGCCCGAGGGCGGCATGGGCCTCGATGGCCTGTTGCGCGGGCGCGCGGGCGACCTTCACGGCATTCTCAACGGGCTCGATGTCGCGGACTGGGACCCGGCTGCCGATGCGGCGCTGGCGGCCAATTTCTCCGCAGGCGACGCGGCGCCGCGCGCGGCGAACAAGGCGGCCTTGCAGGCGCGCTTCGGCCTCACCGCCGACCCGGGCGCGCCGCTGGTCGCCTTCATCGGGCGGCTGGCCTGGCAGAAGGGCGCGGACCTGCTGCTCGAGGCCGCGCCGGCGCTGATGCAGGCGGGCGCGCAACTGGCGCTGCTCGGCTCGGGCGAGGCGGCGCTCGAAGGGGCCTGCCGCGGCTTCGCCGCCGCGCATGCCGGGCGCGCAGGGACCTTCATCGGCTTCGACGAGGGTCTTGCGCGGCTGGTCTATGGAGGCGCGGACATGCTGGTGGTGCCCTCCCGCTTCGAACCCTGCGGCCTCGCGCAGCTGGCCGCCCTGCGCTACGGGGCGGTGCCGGTGGTCGCGCGCACGGGCGGGCTCGGCGACACCGTGATCGATGCGAGCCCGATGGCTCTGGCGGCCGGCTGCGCCACCGGCGTACAGGTCGCGCCCGGACGGGCGGATGCACTGGCGGCGGGGATGCGACGCGCCCTCGCGCTGTTCCGCGATGCGCCCACATGGCGCGCCATCCAGGCGAACGGCATGGCGACCGATGTCTCCTGGGGGCCCTCGGCGGCGCGCTACGCGGCGCTGCTGAAGGGGCTCGCGGCGCGGCATGGATGACGGTGCGGCGGAGCCGCTCGGCGTCCATCTGACGGAGCGCGGTACGACCATCGCCATCCCGGCGCCAGGCGCCGAGGCGGTGGATTTCTGCCTGTTCGATGCGGCTGACACGGAAGTGGCGCGCTGGCGCCTGCCCGGGCGCACCGGCGATGTCTTCCACGGCCTGCTGCCGCGCCTTGCCGAAGGCGCGCGCTACGGCCTGCGCGCGCACGGACCCTTCGCGCCGGACGCCGGCCTGCGCTTCGATCCGGCGAAGCTGCTGATCGACCCCTGGACGCGCGCGATCGACCGCCCCTTCGCGACGCATCCCGCGCTGTTCACGCACGGCGCGGACAGTGCCGCGGCGATGCCCAAGGCGGTGCTGACCGCGCCGCTGCCGGCCGCGCCGCCGCCACCCGTCTGCACCGGTGCGCGCGTGATCTACGAACTGCATGTGCGCGGCTTCACGCGCACCCATCCCTCCATCCCCGAGGCGATCCGAGGCACCTTTGCAGCCCTCGCGCATCCCGCGGCAGTCGCGCATCTGCACCGGCTGGGTGTCACACATGTCGAACTCATGCCCGCCGCTGCCTGGGCCGATGAGCGGCAGCTCGCGCCGCTCGGCCTGACGAACTACTGGGGCTACAATCCGGTCGGCTGGCTGGCTCCCGATCCGCGCCTCGCGCCCGGCGGCATGGCGGAGGTGCGTGCCGCCGTCGCCGCCCTGGCCGAGGCCGGCATCGGCGTGATCCTGGACGTCGTGCTGAACCATTCGGGGGAAGGCGACGAGCACGGCCCCACGCTCTCGCTGCGCGGGCTGGGCGATGCGGCGTGGTATCGCACCGATGCGCTCGGACGCTACGTGAACGATACCGGCTGCGGCCACGCGCTGGCGCTCGACCGGCCCTGGCCGCTGCGCCTTGCGATGGATGCGATGCGCCACTGGGTCGGGCAGGCCGGGCTGGCCGGGCTGCGGCTCGACCTCGCGACCACGCTGGGGCGCCGCGGCACGGGCTTCGATCCCGACGCGCCGCTGCTGCAGGCGATGCGGCAAGACCCGCTGCTGCGCGATCGCTGGATCATCGCCGAACCCTGGGATGTCGGGCATCACGGCCATCGCCTCGGCGCCTTCCCGCCAGGCTGGGGCGAATGGAACGACCGCTTCCGCGACGGCGTGCGCCGCTACTGGCGCGGCGACGCCGGCAGCCTGGGCGAGGCCGCGACGCGCATCGCCGGCTCGCGCGACGTGTTCGGCACGCGCCCCGCCACCGACAGCATCAACTTCGTCACCGCACATGACGGCTTCACCCTGGCCGACCTGGTGAGCCACGCGCAGAAGCACAACGCCGCGAATGGCGAGGAGAACCGCGACGGTGCCGGCGAGAACCTGTCGTGGACCAATGGCATCGAGGGCGCGACATCCGATCCGGCAATCGTCGCGTGCCGCAAGGCCGATACGCGCGCGCTGCTGGCGACGCTGCTCGGCGCGCGCGGCACGCCGATGCTCTCCATGGGCGACGAGGCGGGGCGCAGCCAGGGCGGCAACAACAACGCCTGGTGCCAGGACAATGCGACATCCTGGTTCGACTGGGACGGCGCGGACCAGGAGCTGATAGACTTCACCGCGCGCCTTGTCGCGGCGCGGCGCGCCCATCCTGCGCTCGGCGGGACAATGCCGCTCACCGGCGCCAGCGATGGCGCGGGCGAGCCCGATATCCGCTGGCTGCGGCTCGACGGCGAACCGATGACCGAGCCTTACTGGACCAGCCCGGCGGCACGCAGCGTGGCGATTCTGCTGCACGCCGCCGGCGAGAAGGCACTGGTGGTGCTGCACGGCGGCGATGGCGCGGCAACGCTGCGCCTGCCAGGGGGCGCCTGGCGCCTGGTCGCCGACAGCGGCGATCCGTCGCGTACCGGCCTTGTTGGCCCGTCGGTGGCGCTGGCGCCAAGGTCCGTCGCGTGGTTCGTCGCGGCGCCGTCGCGGCCGCGCCCGCCCGAGGCGGCCGATCCGTCGCTGCTCGCCGCGCTCGCGGCGGCTGCGGGCATCTCGACCGCATGGCACGACATCGCAGGCACGCACCACGCGGTGCCGGAAGGCACGCTGCGCGCCGTGCTGGCCGCCCTCGGCCTGCCCGCCGAGACCGCCG
>NZ_JACADR010000081.1 GCF_016106005.1 Roseomonas rosulenta | reverse complement strand
CGCCGCGGCGGATGCTCCCGGGCGCCGGGCGGACGCCCCGCATGCCGGGCGCCCCGTTCCGGCGGGCATCCCTTCCGAAGCGGCCCGCCTCGGGCGGGGGTGGAGCCGCGCGGCAATTCCTCTCTGCCCCGGGGGGCTCTAGCCTCGCGCCGGCGGGTCGGGCAAGGACGGGCGCCGCCCGGCCCGGCGCCGGATGCAGGAGGGATTCGCCAGCATGTCCGACACCGCCATCGCCGCCGCGCTCGCCGCCATCCGCGCCCGGATCGCCGAGGCCTGCGCCCGCGCGAACCGCCCCGCCGGCAGCGTGACGCTGGTCGCCGTCTCCAAGACCCATCCGCAGCAGGCCGTGCTCGACGCCCTGGCCGCCGGGCAGCAGGTGTTCGGCGAGAACCGCGTGCAGGAGGCAGCGGAGAAGTTCCCGCCGCTGCGCGCCGCGCATCCGACCATGCGCCTGCACATCATCGGCGGGCTCCAGACCAACAAGGCCCGCGACGCGGTGCGCGTCGCCGACGTGATCGAGACCATCGACCGCCCGAAGCTCGCCGCCGCCATCGCCGAGGCCATGGCGAAGGAAGGCCGCCGCCCCGACTGCCTGGTGCAGGTGAACACCGGCGAGGAGCCGCAGAAATCCGGCGTGGCGCGCGCAGACGCCGACGCCTTCATCCGCGCCGCGCGCGAGGAGCATGGCCTGCCGGTGACCGGGCTGATGTGCATCCCACCGGTGGACGAGGACCCGCGGCCGCATTTCGCGTATCTGGCCAATCTCGCGGCGAAGCACGGGCTGCGTGAGGTCTCGATGGGCATGAGCGCGGATTTCGAGGCGGCGATCGCCGAGGGCGCGACGCTGGTGCGCGTGGGCAGCGCGATTTTCGGGGCGCGGCCGCCTGCGCCGGGCTGAGGTGCCCGCCCGGGCCGCACGCCGCGCGAAGGCGGGGGCGGCCGGCGATGGCGGGCACCCGGGGCGACAGGCCATCGCAGGGGTCGCGCCTGTGGTTCTCCCGGCGGCCTTGACGCACCGCGGCGGGCGCGGGATTCACCGCCCGGTCCCGACCAGCCAAGGCCCTCCATGACCCGCGTCTTCTCCGGCATCCAGCCCTCGGGCGTTCCGACCCTCGGCAACTATCTCGGCGCCATCCGCAACTGGGTGCCCCTGCAGGACCATGCGGAGGCCATCTACTGCGTGGTGGACCTGCATGCCATCACGGTCTGGCAGGACCCGAAGGAATTGCTGCGCCAGACGCGCGAGATGGCGGCGGCGCTCATCGCCTGCGGGCTCGACCCGAAGCGCTGCATCCTGTTCGTGCAGTCACATGTGCGCGCGCATGCCGAGCTCGCCTGGATCTTCAACTGCGTCGCGCGGTTGGGCTGGCTGAACCGCATGACGCAGTTCAAGGACAAGGCCGGCAAGAACCAGGAGGCGTCCTCCGCCGGGCTGTACGTCTATCCGAACCTGATGGCGGCGGACATCATGGCCTATCACGCGACGAAGGTGCCGGTCGGCGACGACCAGAAGCAGCACCTGGAGCTCGCCAACGACATCGCGCAGAAGTTCAACCACGACTACGGCGTGGAGTTCTTCCCCACCATCGAGCCGCTGATCCAGGGTGTCGCCGCGCGCGTGATGTCGCTGCGCGACGGGACGAAGAAGATGTCGAAGTCCGACCCGTCCGACCAGTCGCGCATCAACCTGACCGACGACGCCGACACGATCGCGATGAAGATCCGCCGCGCCAAGACCGACCCCGAGCCGCTGCCCGACCACATGGCGGGCCTCGAGAACCGGCCGGAGGCGCGCAACCTGGTCGGCATCCTGGCCGCCATCACCGACACGCTGCCCGAGAACGTGCTGCGCGAGCATGGCGGGCAGGGCTTCGGCGCCTTCAAGTCCACGCTGGCCGATGCGCTGGTGGCGCATCTGCAGCCGATCGCGGCCGAGATGAAGCGCCTGCTGGACGATCCGGGCGCATTGGATGCCGCGTTGCATGTGGGGGCGGAGCGCGCGCGCGCGATCGCCGAGCCAATCTGCGCGAAGGCGCGGGAGATCGTGGGCTTCCTGCCGGCGCGCTGAGGCGCCGAAATCCGGGATCGCATCCGGTCCGGCAGAACGGCTGCGCGGTTCCGCCAGCCGGACATGGGCCGCTCCGGATCGCACCTTCTGAGGAGCCGGACGCCCGGCCCGAGGGTTCCGCCCGGTTGGAGCCTGGTCTAGGGCCGCATCCGCTCGCCTCGGCTCGCGACGACGCCTCTGGCCTGTTGTTTTGGCGAGTATCTTCACCCGATCACGTGAATCCACCTGATCGGGAATTGGTCTAACGACCCGCCGGGCGCAGCGAGCGGAGGCCGAGGTCGCGCGCCATCCGCAGGCCTCCCGGCGGCGCCGGGGCGCAGATGCGCGGCGCGTCCCAGCATTGCTGGCCATGGGCCGGGCGGTACAGCGGCAGGTCGCCGACCGGGTCGCTCGCCGCCACCGCAACGGCCGGCAGGCGCGGATAGTCCGTGGCGGCGAGCTGGCGCGGCGTCGGCGCGACCACCAGCAGGATCCAGGCAAGGAGGCCCGCGGCAATCGCCGGCAGCCGCGCGCCACCGCCGAGCGCGGCCGCTGCGGCGGACATGCCCGCCCCCGACGCCGCCCCTTGCGCCGTCGCGGACAGGCGGCGCAGCAGGACGGGCAGCGCGAGCGCCAGCGCCAACAGGGACGGCAACACCAGCCATGCCATGCCGTAGCGGAGCAGCGGCGCCGAGGTGAACCAGAAGGCGATCCCGCCGACCGAGGCCGCGAACATCATGGCGATCGCGGCGCGTTGCGGCGCCTGCCGCGCCGGCGCCGGCCGCACGGCCAGGGCGGCAACACCCGCCAGTGCCGCCAGTACGGCCAGCACGAACACGGCCTGGCCTGCCGGTTCGGACCGTGCGGCGTCGAGCCAGCCGGGCACCCAGGACCAGCCTGCCGGCACTAGGTCCGGCGGCGTGTTCGGTTGCCTCGCCCAGGCCTGCACCCAGGCCATGTCCAACCGGGCCACCGCATCCTCCACGCGCCAGGGCAGCGGTAGGCAGGTGCCGGGATGCGGATAGGCCAGGCAGCCCGAGGTGGCGACGCCCCGCAGCAGCGCAGGCAGGCCGATGGCAAAGGCAGCGCCGGCGCCGGCCAGGGCATCCCGCGCCCCGAGGCTGCCGCCGCGCCACAGTGCGAAGGCCGCCGGCAGCAAAAGCAGGACAAGCGGCAGCGCCGCCAGCTTCACCGTCACCGCGAGGGCGACCACGACGGCCAGGAGCGCCAGCAGGTGGGGCGCCGCGGTCAGAACCAGCCGGAGGCAGATCTGCATCGCCAGCAGCACCAGAAGGATGACCGGCAGGTCGGTATTCGGGTTGCCGAGCAGCGCGGGCACGCCGAAGGCCGGAACCAGCAGCACCGCGCAGGCGCTGAGCGAGAAGGCGGTGACCGGCGCCGCGGCGCCGCGCGCCTCCCAGCCGCGCCAGGCGAGCGTCCATGCCACCAGCACCAGCAGCACGGCATTGACCGCGAAGGCACCCGCAAGCCCCTGCCCACTGAGGGACTGCATGGCGGAGACGAACGGCCAGGACGAATTGTAGCCGAAGCGCTCGTGGATGTTGGCGATGCCGAGGATGGCCGGAAACTCCATCGCCTGGCGGACCACCTGGAGGTGGTAGAGCCCCGTGTCGTAGTGGAAGGCGGCGCTGCGATAGGCATGGCGGGCTGCCCACAGCAGCAGCCCCGCGAACAACGCCGCCGGCAGCGCAACCGGGCCGCTGGCGGCGCGGTGCCTGCGCCATGCCACGGGAAGGTGCCATGCGAAGGCGGCAAGGCCCGCCAGCGCGGCGCTTCCCGTCACCACCGCCGAGAGCGGGACCAAGGCGTGGGCAACGATGCCGACCGGTGCGGCCAGCGCCAGGCCCAGCACCCCGAGCTCGCCGAGGTCGAGCGGCGCGACCCGGCCGCGAAGGCGGGCGAGAAGCGCCGCCGCCAGCACGCCCCAGCCGATACTGACCGCGAGGCCGGCGCCGATCACGCCGGCGACGAGGATCACGGCGGGCCGCTCAGCGCCCGGTCTGGATGCGTTCCACCAGCTGCTTCACGGACGGCACAAAGCCGTTCGAGTAGAACGGGTCCTGCGCGAAGCGATAGGCGTTGTGGCCGGCGAACATCAGGTTGTTCTCCATGCCGCGGTCATGCGCCACGTCCTGCAGCGTCTTCTGGATGCAGAAGCTACGGGGGTCGGCCTTCTTGCCGGTGCTGAAGTCGGGTTCGGTCTGCGCCCAGTTGCTGAACCGGCAATGGGAGAGGCAGCCCATGCAGTCCACCTGGTCCTTCACGATCTCCTGCGCCTTGGCGGGCGTCACGAAGATGAGGGTGTTGTCCGGCGTGCGCATCGCCTCGGTGAAGCCTTCGGCCTCCCAATGCGAGACGCGCGCGAGGTCGTGCGGGACCAGGAACACCTTCCGCTTACGCGGGCCCACGCCGTATTCCGCCATGTGGTCGCCCACCGGCTCGAGGGTGAAGGCGACCTGGCGCTCGTTGCGCTCCTCCAGCTCCTGCAGGAAGGCGTTGCGCACGGCGGAGGAGTAGAAGCCGGTCGGCGAGAAGGGCTGCAGCAGCACGTCGCCGGGCTTCAGCGTCAGCAGCCGCTGCTTCCAGGCCTCCGGGATCGGGCTTTCCTGGGTCAGCAGCGGGCGGGTGCCGAACTGGAAGGCGACAGGCCCGAGCTCCGGGTTGTCGATCCAGTCCTCCCATTCCTCGAGCCACCAGACGCCGCCGGCCATGATGATGGGCGTGTCGTCCAGGCCGAATTCGCGCATCTGCTGGCGCAGCTTCAGCACGCGGGCGTAGGGCGCCTCGGGCTTCTTCGGGTCCTCGCTGTTCGACAGGCCGTTATGGCCGCCGGCCAGCCAGGGATCCTCGTAGACCACGCCGCCGAGCCATTCGCGCGTCTTGGAATAGGCGCGCTTCCACAGCGCGTTGAAGGCGCGCGCCGAGGAGACGATCGGGTAGTAGTGGACGCCGTAGTCGCGCGCGATGTCGGCCAGGCGATAGGGCATGCCGGCACCGCAGGTGATGCCGTGGATCAGCCCCTTCGCCCCGTCCAGCATGCCGCGCGCGACACGCTCGGCACCGCCCATCTCCCACAGGATATTGGCGTGGATGCGCCCCTTGCCGCCGGCCATGTCCCAGGCACGTTTCGCCTGCGCGATGGCGCCGTCGATCGCGTAGCGGACCAGCTCCTCGTGCCGGTCGCGGCGCGTCTTGCCGTGGTAGACCTGCGGGATCGGGTTGCCGTCCGCGTCGTAGGAATCGGCATTGACGGCCGAGAAGGTGCCGACCCCGCCAGAGGCCGCCCAGGCCCCGCAGGACATGCCGTTGGACACGGCGACACCCTTGCCGCCTTCCACCAGCGGCAGCACGTCCACGCCGCCCATGCGGATTGCATTGATGGCCTTCAACGAAAGGCGCTCCCCCAGAATATCATGACCGCAATATGGCACGGGCCGGGGCCCCTGACAGGGGCCCCGGCCCGGTTCGGCCGATCGTGTCAGTCCGCCGCTTCGCCGCCGCGGTCACGGCGCGGGCCGCGGTCGCCACGGTCGCCACGGTCGCGGCGCTCGCCGCGGTCCGGGCGGTCGCCATCCTCACGCGGACGCTTCGCACCGACCTGGTCGCTGATGTCCGCGCCCGTGGCCTGGTCCACCACGCGCATGGACAGCTTCACCTTGCCGCGGTCGTCGAAGCCGAGGACCTTGACCTTCACCTGGTCGCCTTCCTTGACGATGTCGGTGGTCTTGTTGACGCGCTCCTGCGACAGCTCGCTGATGTGCACGAGCCCGTCCTTGGCGCCGAGGAAGTTCACGAAGGCGCCGAATTCGGCGGTCTTCACGACCTTCCCGTTGTAGATCACGCCGACCTCGGGCTCGGCCACGATACCGCGGATCCAGTCGATGGCGCGCTGTGCGGCCTCGATGCTGGTGGCCGCCACCTTGATCGTGCCGTCATCCTCGATGTCGATCTTCGTGCCGGTCTGCTCGGTGATCTCGCGGATCACCTTGCCGCCGGAGCCGATCACGTCGCGGATCTTGTCCTTGGGCACGTTGATCACGGTGATACGCGGGGCGGTGGCCGCCACGTCCGAGCGGTTGCCCGAAAGGCCCTTGGCCATCTCGCCCAGGATGTGCAGGCGCCCGTCGCGCGCCTGGTCGAGGGCGATCTTCATGATCTCGAAGGTGATGGACGTGATCTTGATGTCCATCTGCAGGCTGGTGATGCCCACATCCGTGCCGGCCACCTTGAAGTCCATGTCGCCGAGGTGGTCCTCGTCGCCCAGGATGTCGGACAGCACGGCAAAGCCGCGGTCTTCCTTGATCAGGCCCATGGCGATGCCGGCGCAGGGGCGCTTCAGCGGCACGCCCGCATCCATCATCGACAGCGAGGTGCCGCAGACCGTCGCCATGGACGACGAGCCATTGCTCTCCGTGATCTCGGAGACCACGCGGATGGTGTAGGGGAACTTCTCCTTCTCCGGCAGCAGCGGGTGGATCGCGCGCCAGGCGAGCTTGCCATGGCCCACTTCACGCCGGCCCGGGGAGCCCATGCGGCCCGTCTCGTTCACCGAGTAGGGGGGGAAGTTGTAGTGCAGCATGAAGTCCTCGCGGTACTCGCCCGCGAGGGCGTCGATGATCTGCTCGTCCTGCCCGGTGCCCAGCGTCGCGACGCACAGCGCCTGCGTCTCGCCACGGGTGAACAGCGCGGAGCCGTGCGCGCGCGGCAGCACGCCCACCTCGGCCACGATCGGGCGCACGGTGCGCGTGTCGCGCCCGTCGATGCGCTTGCCGGTGTCGAGGATGTTGTTGCGTACGACGTCGGCCTCGAGCTCCTTCAGGAGCCCCTTCGCCGCGGCGACGTCCGCGCCTTCGGCTTCCAGCGCCGCGACCACGGCCTTCTTCACCGCGCCGACCTTCTCCTGGCGGAGCAGCTTCTGCGTCTCGGTGTAGGCGACCGCCATGTCGGCGCGGCCGAGCTCGGCGATGCGCGCCTTCAGGGCCTTGGTCGCGTCGCTCTCCTCGGGCAGCGCCCAGGGCTCCTTCGCCGCGACCTCGGCGAGCTCGATGATCGCCTGGATCACCGGCTGGAAGGACTTGTGGCCGAACTCCACGGCGCCGAGCATGACTTCCTCGGTCAGCTCGCTCGCCTCGGATTCCACCATCAGCACGCCCTCGGCGGTGCCCGCGAGCACGAGGTCGAGCACGCTCGACTTCCGCTCCTCGGCGGTCGGGTTCAGCACGTACTGGCCGTTGATATAGCCCACGCGCGCGCCGGCGATCGGGCCGAAGAAGGGGATGCCCGAGAGCGTCAGCGCGGCGGAGCAGCCGACCATCGCCACGATGTCGGCCTCGTTCTCGAGGTCATGCGACAGCACGGTGGCCACCACCTGCACCTCGTTGCGGAACCCGTCCGGAAACAGTGGGCGGATCGGCCGGTCGATCAGGCGGGAGGTCAGCGTCTCGAATTCGGACGGACGGCCCTCGCGCTTGAAGAAGCCGCCCGGGATCTTTCCGGCGGCGAAGGCCTTCTCCTGGTAGTTCACGGTCAGCGGGAAGAAGTCCTGCCCCGGCTTCACGCTGCGCGCGCCGACGGCGGTGCACAGCACGATGGTGTCGCCCAGGCGGGCCAGCACGGCGCCGTCGGCCTGGCGGGCGATCTTGCCGGTTTCCAGCACCAGGGTCTTGCCGCCCCAGGCGATTTCCTTGCGGAAGTACTTGTCGAACATCGGTCGTCCTCTCGGGCGCGGCGCCGGATGCGCCACGCGGTCCGTGCCCGCCCGTCCTTGCGCGGGCGGCGGCACGGCGGAAGGGGCCAGGCATGGCCCCGGGAGCGACACGGAGGGCGGGACAGACACCGCGGGTCCAGGACCAGGGCCGGTGTGGTCGGCGTCTCGGGCGGCATGGGGTGGGCCCATCGCGGGGTGCGCGACGGGAAGGCCGCCCATGTGGCCGGAGGCGCCGCGCCGGTCCGATCAAGGGTCCCACGGCAGCACTGTCAGCCCGCCGCGGTCGCGGCGGTCGGCGCGCCCCGGCCGCCGGCCGGTCGCTTCCGGAGGGTCCTATGGCGCGAATCGGGGGAAAACACCACCGGAAACTCCCGGGCGGCGGCTCAGCCCCCCGCGCGCCGCCCGTGCAGCCACCGGAAGGCCGGCGGGGTCAGCACGGTCACGAGGAATATGCGCGTGACGTGCAGCGTCACGATCAGCGCCACGTCCATGCCCAGCACCTTGCCGGTCAGGCTCATTTCCGCGACCCCGCCCGGCGCGGTGCCGAGCAGCATGGCCCCAACCGGCGCGCCGAAGGCCCAAGCCAGTAGCGCCCCGGCCACCGCGCAGGCCGCCATCAGCAGCACCACCTGCATCACCGCATGCGGCAGGAAGCGGCGCAGCGGGCGGATGGTCTCCCGCCCGAAGGCCGCGCCCAGGCTGGCGCCGAGCACCACCTGCGCCAGCGCCGACAGCCAGGGTGGCACGCCCGAGAGCACGAAACCCGAGGCCGTGAGCGCCGCCGTGACCGACAGCGGCCCCAGCATCCACCCCGCCCGCACGCCGAGGCGCACCAGCGCCCAGCCAGCCACGAGGCCCCCCGCCACCTGCAGCGCCAGGATGCCCGGCGCGAAGGCAAGCACCGCCGAGGCCTGCGGCACATCCCCCCGCAGCCCCGCCAGGGCGAACAGGTTGGGCACGAGCACCACGACCGAGCAGACCCGCAGCAGCTGCGCCAGCGCCACCGGCGGCGGCCGCCCACCGTAGGATTCCGCCAGCATCGCCATGTCCGCGACGCCGCCCGGAATGGAGGCGAACCAGGCCGTCGCCATATCTACCTTGCCGCGGCGCGCCAGCAGCGGCGCCAGCGCCGCGCCGATCGCGAGCGTGATGAAGGCCGCCAGCAGCAGCAGCCCGGCCTGGGAGACCAGCAGCGCCGCCGTCGCAGGCGTGAAATAGGTACCGAGCGCAATCCCGATGACGCCGAGGAAGCCGTTGCGCAGCCTCGGGTCCGCCTCGGCCGGCGCGCCCAGCAGCCGGGCCGCGGCCACCGCCACGAGCGAGCCGATCAGCCAGGGCAGCGGCAGGTGCAGCGCGGCGAAGCCCGCCCCGCCCAGCCCGCCGATTGCACCCCCCAGCAGCAGGCGCAGGATGCGCGGCACGGTCATGGCGCCCAGCCGTTGCGCTGTCCGAAGGAAGGAATGCGACCCCGCTCCATTCACTGCGCCACGGCGATGCGGTGCCCCGCCGCCGCGCGACCGGCCGCAGTAGTTAGCAGGTTTCGTTCCAGCCCGTGCCGGGCCGGTCAGCCGGCCACCAGCACGCGGTCACGCCCCTGCCGCTTGGCTTCGTAGAGCGCACGGTCGGCCGCCGCCAGTGCCGCATCAATCCCCGCCGGCGCGGCGCCCACCACCGCCACGCCTGCGCTCAGCGTCACCGCCGCATCCCCGCCGGCCGGGTGCGGCACGGTGGCGCGCACCAGGGCACGCAGGCGCTCGGCGACCGAGACCGCGTCGGCCACGTCATCGCCCGGCAGCAGCAGCGCGAATTCCTCTCCCCCGAGGCGCCCCGCCACGTCGCGGCCGCGCACCGAGGCGCGGATCGCCGCCGCCACGCCGCGCAGCACCACATCCCCAGCCGCATGGCCGTGCCCGTCGTTGATCGCCTTGAAGCGGTCGAGGTCGAGCGCGACCACCACGCAGGGTTCGCCATGGCGCCGCACCGCCGCCAGCGCCGCGCCCGCCAGCGCCGAGAAGCCACGGCGATTGGGCAGGCCGGTCAACGGGTCGGTCTCCGATTGTTCCGCCAGGCGGGCTTCCAGCGCATCGCGCCGCCGCCATCCTTCGATCAGCAACAGGAAGAAGACCGGCAGCAGCGCATCGACCGCGACCCAGACCCAGGATTCGATGCTCGTCTCCAGCGCGGTGCCGCGCTCGATCGTGGCCAGGACGTCGTGCAGCGCCAGCCAGGCAATGCCCAGCAGGACCAGTGCGCCGATCAGCCGCTTCAGGCGCCGGAACCAGTCACCGCGCTTGGTGAGCGCGCGCAGCACGCCGAACGCCACGGCCGCGAGCGCCAGCAAGGCGGTGACACTGCGCAGCCCAAGATGGATGTAGGCTTCTGTCGTCACGTTCCTGGTCCGTTGGCGCGATCGCACCCTAGACTGCCACGCCGCCCTTAATGGAAGGATGCCGATGGCCTTCGCCGACCCGCGCGACGGGGATCTCGAGGACGATGCCTCGAGCACCTCGCGCCATTCGCTGCTGGGCCATGCGTCCCACATCCTGCTCGAGATCAGCCTGCCGAAGTTGGCCCTGGCCGCGCTGCTGCTGCTGGTGGTGCCGGCTGTGCTGATCGGCGCGGCGCCCAAGGTCGCGCTGTGGTTCGCCGAGGCGGTCTGGGCGCGGGTCTCCGACGCCGGGCGCTGGGCGAGCGTGGCGTTCGTCCTGCTGGTCGCGGCGGGAATCCTGTGGCGCTGGGGCGGGCGCCTGCTGCGCGCGACCGAGCGCAACTTCTGGGCGCTCAACGCCGCGCTGGTGCAGCCGCTGTACATGGCGGTGCGCGAACTGGTCGGCTTGGTGCTGGAACGCGTGGCGCCGACGCGGGACTTCGCCGCGGCGCGCCGCCTGGCCGGGCTGGTCGCGGGCGGCGTGCTAGCGCTGGGCGCGGCGATGGTCGCGCTGGCGGCGGGGCCGCTGCCGACGGTGATCATCGAGGACCTCTCGCCTAGCGGCCTGCTGCGGGCCGCCCGCGATTCTCTCGACAACGGCATCTGGGCGGTGGCGGTCTACCTGATGATCGGCGCGCCGGCCTGGTCGGTGGCTGAGGCACTGGCTGGGTCGCCACGGGAGATCGACGACGCGATCGTGCCGGGCGACGCCGCCTGGCGTATCGCGCACCTGTCGGACATCCATGTGGTCGGCGACCCCTACGGCTTCCGCCTGGAATGCGGGCGCGACGGGCCGCGCGGCAACGCCCGCGTCGATGCCGCGCTGGCGGCGCTGGAAGCCGAGGACGCCCGCGCGCACCTCGACTGGGTGCTGGTGACCGGCGACGTGACCGATGCCGGACGCAATGCCGAGTACATCGCCTTCGACGAGATCGCCGCGCGCCACCCTGCGCTGCGCGAGCGCCTGCTGGTCATCCCCGGCAACCACGACGTGAACATCGTGGACCGGGCCAATCCCGCGCGGCTCGAACTGCCGATCACGCCGGGCGGGTCGCTGCGGCGGCTGCGTTTCCTCGCGGCGACCGCGCGGCTGCAGGGGCAGCGCGTGCATGTCATGGACCGCACCAGGCGGCGAGTGGGGCCTACGCTGAACGACTGGCTGGCGGCGGATGGCCGAGGTGCGGCGCTGGCCCGCTTCATGGACGGGGGCGGCATCCGCGCCGGGCTCGCGGCGCGCGACGTCTGGAATCAGGCCTGGCCGATGGTGGTGCCGCCGCCAGCGCCGGACGGGCTCGGCGTGCTGCTGCTCGATTCGAATGCTGAGACGCATTTCTCCTTCACCAATGCGCTCGGCCTGGTCGGCATGGACCAGATGCGCGCGGCGGAGGCGGCAATGGCGCAGTTCCCCGCCGCGCGCTGGCTGGTCGCGCTGCACCACCACCTGATGGAGTACCCGCGCCCGGGCGCGCCGCTCGCCGACCGGATCGGCACCGCGCTGGTCAACGGGCACTGGGTTCTGGGCCGGTTGCGGCGCGTGGCTTCGCGCGTGCTGGTGCTGCATGGCCACCGGCATTTCGACTGGATGGGGCGGAGCGGCGCGCTGCGCATCGTCTCCGCGCCATCGGTGGTGATGGGCGCGCCCGACCGGGCAGAGGCGCATTTCTGGATCCACGCCCTGGCGCCGACGACGGATGCCGGGCTGGCGATGCTGGAACCGCGGCGCATCCGCGTGCCGGACGCGTCCCTTGCCGCGACGCCGCCTGCCCCATAGCCTTTGCGGCAAGGCTTCCCGCAGGAGAACACGATGCACACCACCGACCGCCGTTCCATGCTCGCCCTGGCCGCCGCGCTCGGGGCCGGCGCCGCGCTGCCCGCCGGTGCGCGGCCGCTCGACCAGGTGCTGTCCAGCCGTAGGCTGCGCGCGGGCATCAACCCGACCCTACCACCCTTCGGCACCTTCAACGACCGCAACCAGATCGACGGCTTCGACGCCGACATCGCGCGCGAGATCGCGCGGCGGATGAACATCGAGCTCGAGATCGTGCAGGTCGGCAGCCCCGACCGCATCCCCTTCCTGCAGGCCGACCGCATCGACATCGTGCTGGGTGCCATCACCCGCACCGTCGAGCGTGCGCTGGTGATCGACTACACCCAGCCGCTGCACACGCAATCCATGGTGGTGCTGACCAAGGCGAGCGGCACGGCGGTGCCAATCAACGCCCCGGCCGACCTCAACAACCGCGCGGTGCGCCTGGTGCAGGTGCGCGGCACGGTGGGCGTGCCCTGGATCCAGGCCAATGCCGCGCAGGCGCAGGTGACGCTGCTCGACAACTATCCGGACTGCTTCCGCGCCCTCGCGCAGGGGCGCGCGGACGCCATGGTGGACGTAGCGGAATCGGTCGTCATCCCGATGCGCAACTTCCAGGGCGTGCAGTGGAAGATCCTGGACCAGGTGCTGGCGAGCTTCTGGGTCGGCATCGGCGTGCAGAAGGGCAACACCGCGCTGCGCGACGTGCTGAACGTGGTGCTGTTCGAGATGCATCGGTCGGGCTTCGTGAACACCACCTGGGAGAAGTGGTTCGGCGTGCCGATGACCACGCCCATCCCGTTCAACCCGATGTTCTGACGTGACGCTCCAGTACGGGCAGGTCCTGCACTACCTGCCCGACCTGCTGCTGGGCGCGGGCATGGCGCTGTGGATCGCCCTGGTCGCCTTCGCCGGCGGGCTGCTGATCGGGCTGGTAGGCGCTGCCGTGCTGACGCAGGGGTCGCGCTGGGCGCGCGTGCCGGTGGTTATGTACGTGCGCTTCTTCACCTACACGCCCCAGCTCGTGCAGATCTTCTTCCTGTTCTTCGCGCTGCCGGAATTCGGCGTGATCCTGTCGCCCATCGCCGCGGTGCTGATCGGCATGACGCTGAACGCCGGCGCCTATCTCACCGAGATCGAGCGCGCTGGCTTCGCCTCGGTGCCGCAAGCGGAGCTGGATGCGGCAGAGACGCTAGGCTTGTCGCGTGCGCAGACCGTCTGGTACGTGATCGCGCCGCATGTGGTGCGCACGCTGTATCCGGCGCTGTCAAACCACTACATCATCATGACGCTGGGCACGTCGATGGCCGCCATCTTCGGCGTGGAGGAACTGACCGGGCGCGCGCTGAACGCCAACGCCATCTCCTTCCGGTCGGTCGAGATCTTCTCCATGACGGCGCTGATCTACATCGCGCTGACCATCATCGCCTCGATTCTGCTGTGGGGGTTGGGGCGGTGGCTGTTCCGCGTCAAGGCACGGGCCTTCTGAGCCATGTCCGCGTGGCAGATCCTGGCCAACGAGGCGCCGCGCTTCTTCACCTGGTGGAATATGCTGTTCCTCGGGCAGGCAGTGCTGAACACGCTGGTCGCCTCGGTTCTGGGCTGCGCGATCGGCTATGCGCTCGGCTTCGGCCTCGCCACGCTGCGGCTGCCGCAGGTCATGCCGATCGCGCCGGTGCGCGCGGGGGCGATCCTGTGGGTCGAGGCCTTCCGCCGCATCCCCTTCCTGGTGCTGCTGCTACTGGTCTTTTTCCTGAGCCAGGCGCTGAAGATCGAGGCGCCGCTCTGGGCCATCGCCGTCACCGCGGTGGCGATCCGCATGTCCGCGCTCGCGGCCGAGAATGTCCGCGCCGGCTACGAGAGCGTGCGCCCGCAGCAATGGGAGGCGGCGCTCACCATGAACATCCCGGCGCTGAGCGCGCTGCGGCGGATCGTGCTGCCGCAATCCTGGCGGGTGATCCTGCCGCCTTCCATCGTGCACGTGCTGTCGATGGTGAAGGAGACCTCCCTCGTCTCGCAGATCGGCTTCATCGAGATCACCTTCGCCGCCAAGATGCTCACCCAGCGCGGCTTCAGCGCCATGATCACCTATGGCACGGCGCTGGTGCTGTACTTCTGCGTCTCCTGGGCGCTGGCCTCGCTGGCGCGGGCGGCGGAACGGCGGCTGGTGGCGCGACCGGTCCTTACAATCCCGACGCCTTGAGGGCGGCCCGCAGCGCGGCGGTATCGGCGTCATCCACTGGCGGCTGCGGCGGGCGGACCGTCGCGTCGGGGATGATGCCCATCTCGCGCAGGCACCATTTCAGCCGCGCGGTGGCGCGCCCGCCGGGGGGCGCCCCGTAGATCGCCTCGGCCAGCGGTTCCAGGCGTTCGTGCAGCGCGCGCGCCGCCGGCAGGTCGTTGGCGCGCACCGCGGCATCGAGCGCGACGATCTCGTCCGGCATCAGGTCCGCGAGCGATACCAGCGAGCCGTCGCTGCCATGCACCATGCAGGCGAGCAGGTGCTCGTCGCCGCTGGCACAAACCGCGACATCTGGGCGCAGGCGCCTCACCTGGCGGCGCAGCGCGTCGTAGCCATCGACCTCCCACCCGCCTTCCTTGATGCCGACGACGCTCTCGATCTTCAGCAGCTCGGCCATGGTCTCGGGCGTGAAGCCCATGCGCCCGGCGGCGTGATGCGCCTGGAACAGGAACATCGGCATGCCCGGCACGGCATCGGCGATGATGCGGTGGTGCAGCACGGCCATGGCGGTGGTGTGCGCCAGCGCGAAGGCATTGGGCAGGAACACCATGATGGCGTCCGCACCCGCGGCCTGCGCGTCCTTCGCTTCCTCGGCGGCCTCGAGCGAGGATTCCGCATTCACGCCGGCAACGACCAGGCGCGAGGAATCGATGGTGGCGCGCGTGACCTCCACGGCGCGGGCTTTCTCGGCACGGGAGATGACGTAGTTCTCCCCGGCATGCCCGTTGATCAGCACGCCGCGAATGCCCGGGCGCATCACGCAATGCGCGGTGTGCACCGCATAGGCTTCCCAGTCGGGCGAGAAATCCGCGCGCATCGGCAGCACGGTGCTGGGATAGATGCCGTGGAACTTCATGCTGCGTTGCTCCGGGCGTTCAGCAGGCGATCGATCGGAAACAGCGGCAGGTCCGGCGCCTCGCCGAGCACCGCCTGCGCCAGGATGCGGCCCATATAGGGCCCGCTGGTATAGCCGGAATGTACGCTGCCGATGATCCAGGCATCGTCGATCCCGGGGATCGGGCCGATCGCGGGCAGCGCATCCGCCGTCTCCGCTTCCAGCCCCAGCCAGGATCGCAGCACCCGCGCCTCCCGCAGCGCCGGCACGGTATGGGCAGCAAGACGCACATTGCCGAGGAAGTTCTCCGGCCGCACCGCGACGCCACCGCGCGCGCGGTCGCCGATGCCCTGCCAGCCGCCGCCGATCAGCACGCTGCCATTGGCATACTGCTTCAGGCTGAGCAGGCCCGAGGCCACGCCCAGCACGGTGCGCATCACCGGCGCCATGCGCTCGGTCACCACCAGCTGGTTCACCAGCACCTTGATCGGCAGGTCGATGCCGAGCCAGGCCGCCATGTCCTGCAGCCAGACGCCGCCGGCCAGCACCAGGCGCGTGGCGCGCACCACGCCCGGCGGCGTCTCGAGCGCGAAGCGCCCATCCACGCCGCGCACAGGCGTGTTCTCCATCAGCGCGACGCCCACTTCGAGCAGCGCGGGGCGGAAGGCGCGACCGGTGAGGTAGGCGGAGGTGAAGCCATCGATCGGGCAATGCCCTGCCAGCTTCACGCCATCAGCCAGGCCAGGCTCGATCGCCTGCGCGGCGCAGCCATCGATCAGTTCGATCGGCGCCCCGGCGGCGCGGCGGATACGCGCGCGTTCCTCCAGCATCGCCACCTCGCCATCGGTGAAGGCGACGGACAGGCCCGGGCAGGCGGTGGCCAGCACATCGCCGCCGGCGCACCAGCGCGGCATGGTCAGCCACATCTCATGCGCGCGTAGCGCATAGGGGATCAGCGCCGCCCGGGTCATCTGCATGGTCAGCGTGCCGGCATTGACGCCGGAGGCCTCGCGGCAGATCTCGCCGCGGTCGAGCAGCGCCACGCGCATCCCGCCGCGCGCAAGGAACAGCGCGGTGGAACACCCCATCACGCCCGCGCCGACCACGGCCACGTCGAAGGATGCGCTCATATCGGGGCGGGCGCCGGCACGGGAATGTCACCGTAGTCGAAGGCGCCGAGTATCGCCTCCATCGGCACGGGCCGCAGCGGGATGCGACCGGTGGCGAAGCCGACCTCCGCCACCGGCACGCCGCGCGCGGTGGCCAGCAGCGCACCGGCGGCCTCCCCGCACATGCGCCCCTGGCAGGGCCCCATGCCGCAGCGGGTGAAGTGCTTGAGCTGGTTGAGTGTGGCCGCGCCATCGGCCGCCGCGACGTCGATCATGGAACGTGTCACGCCCTCGCAGCGGCAGACGATCGTATCGGACGGGATCGCTTCGATCAGCGTCGGCCGCAGCGCCATCATGCGCGCCATCGCCGCGCCGGCGCGCTGCGCCCGCTCCAGCGCGGCATCGGGTTCCGCGGCAGACGCGAGGCAGAGATCCTGCAACGCCGCGCGCGCCGCCACCCGTCCGGAAGCCGGCGCCGCCGCCGCACCGCGCACGCCCGCGCCATCGCCCGCGGCATAGAGCAGGGGCACGCTGGTGCGCTGCTGCGCGTCCAGCACCGGCACCCAGCCGCCATCTTCTGGCCGGTGAGCGTGGCGCGCGCGATAGGTGCGGGCCGCCTCGGTGGCGGGTACCAGGCCGTGGCCGATGCACAGCGCGTCCGCGACGAAGGCGCGATCGCCCACCTGCACGCGCGCCAGCACGCCATCGCCCTCCGCCGCCGAAACCGACGCGCCCTGCAGCACCGCCACGCGCGCGGCGAGCAGCCTGGCACGCCACCTCACACCCTGCGCCAGCAGGTCAGGACGCGCCGCGAGGGCGGGTAGCGCGCGCAGCCATTCGCCGGTGGTCGCCGCATCCACCACCGCCGCGACGGCGCCGCCGCCCGCCAGCACCTTCGCCGCCACCGCGTAGAGC
>NZ_JACADR010000080.1 GCF_016106005.1 Roseomonas rosulenta | reverse complement strand
GGCGGCGATCCGCGCGGCGGCCTCGCGCGCCTGCGCCGGCGGCACCCGCACGGCGAGTGCCTGCCGGTAGCGCTGCGCCGCTGCCACGCCACGGCGTTCGGCAAGGGCGATGCGCGCCAGCGCCTCCGCCTCGTCCGGCGCCGTGCCGGCACCTGCGACCTGCAGCAGCCCCATGGCGAAGTGTGCTTCCGGCAAACCGCGCTCCGCGGCGCGCTGGAACCAGACCGCGGCCCAGGACGGCTCCCTCAGTGTACCGTCACCTGCCTCGATCAGCCGCGCCAGGCGATATTGAGCTTCGGGGGCACCTTGTTGTGCAGCGCGATGCAGCCAAGGAATCGCCGCAGCGGGATCGCGCCCGCCATCGGTGCGAAACAGGTGACTGCCGGCGACGAGCAACTGCGCGTCCGCATCCCCGAGCAGGGCCGCCGTCTCGATCAGTCTCGAAGCCCGGTCGGGATCGGGCGCGGTTCCACGCGGCGGGTTCATCGCCCGCAACCCGTCGCGTTGCAGCGCCGCCGCACGTGTCCGTTCCTGCGCGGTGGGCACCGGCGGCGGCTGGCTCGGCACGGGAGTGCCGCCGCCGGCCAAAGCGCATCCGGATAAGAAGGCGGCCAGGGCCAGCAAGACGAGAACGCGGGGGCGGTGGCTCTTCATCGCAACCTCCGGCCGGCAGTCTGCTCTGCCTCCCGGCGCCCGGCCAGCCCTGTCGCTGTCGCGGCTTGACGTATACGCAGCGAGAGCGGCCGTCGTGCAGATGCGGGCTCACACCCGCAGCAGATGTACCTCGACCGTCGGGCGCTTGCGCAGCCGGCGGCCGACCGCCTTGCGCAGCGCGCTGCGCGTGGCCTCGCGCAGCGCGTCGTCCTCGCGCTTGAGCGCGGCGGGCAGCGCGGACACGGCCTGGCGCAGGTCGGCTGCGATCAGGCCGGGTTCGGCATCGCCGGTGTCGAACAGGCCGGGGGCGGAGATCTGCGGCTCCCCCAGCACCCTGCCCTGCCCGTCCACCGCCAGCGAGGCGACAACGACGCCGTTGAACATCATGCGCCGGCGCGCGGCCAGGACAGCGCCATCCATCGGCACCAGGCGGTCGGCATCGACGGCGAGCTTCCCCGCGGGGACGGATTCCACGACCTCCGGCCGGTTGCCCGACAGGCGCAGCACGTCGCCATCCTCGATCAGGAAGGGGGTCGCGCCGCATTCGGTGGCAAGGGCGGCGTGCTCCTGCATGTGGCGCCATTCGCCATGCACCGGCACGCTGAAGCGCGGCTTGACCAGCGCATAAAGACGCTTGAGCTCATCGCGCGCCGGGTGGCCGGAGACATGGACCATGTGGTCCTCGTCCGTCATCACGCGGCAGCCGCGGCGCACCAGCCCGTCCTGGATGCGCTGGATGGCGCGCTCGTTGCCCGGGATGCGGCGCGAGGAAAAGATCACCGTGTCACCCTCCCCCAGCGCGATGTGGGGGTGGGTGTCCTCGGCGATCTTGGCCATGGCGGAGCGCGGTTCGCCCTGGCTGCCGGTGCAGATCAGCAGGATCTCCTCGTCGGGCAGGTAGCCGGCTTCCTCATCCGGCACGAAGGGCGGGATGGATTTCAGGTAGCCGCAGTCGCGCGCCGCGGCCTCGATGTTGCGAAGGCTGCGGCCGACGAGCGAGACCTGCCGCCCCGCCGCGCGCCCCGCCAGCGCGATCGATTCCAGCCGCGCGACGTTGGAGGCGAAGCCGGTCACGGCCACGCGCCCGGTCATCGGGCGGATCAAGGCCGCCAGGTTGCGCCGGACCTCCGCCTCGCTGCCGGAATGGCCTTCCACCATGGCATTGGTGGAATCGCAGACCATGGCAAGCACGCCTTCCTCGCCCAGCGCGGCGAAGGCGGCCTCATCGGTGCGCGGGCCGACCAGCGGGTCGGGGTCGAGCTTCCAGTCGCCGGTGTGCAGAACGGTGCCGTGGCGCGTGCGGATGGCCAGTGCCTGGGATTCCGGCACCGAATGCGCGACCGGGATGTACTCGCAGTCGAAGGGGCCGAGGCGGAAGCGCGCGCGCGGCTGGGTCACCACCAGCGGCACCTCCTGGAGCATGCCGGCCTCGGTCAGCTTGCGCGTGAGCACCGCCGCGGCGAAGGGCGTGGCGAAGACCTTGCAGCGGAACTGCCGCCACAGGTGCACGACGGCGCCCAGGTGGTCCTCATGCGCATGGGTGATGACCAGGCCGACCAGCCGGTCGCGGCACGCCGCGAGCCAGGCCGGGTCGGGCACCATCACATCCACTTCGGGGTTGTCGCGGCCAGCAAAGCCGATGCCGCAATCCACCGCGAGCAAGGCATCGTCGCAGCGGTACACATTCAGGTTCATGCCGATCTCGCCGGTCCCGCCGAGCGGGAGGAAGGCGAGGTCGCCGGAGACGGCGTTCATGGAGGTCAGTCGGACTCCGATCTCAGCGGGTCGCGGAGCGCGCTGTGGTGGAAGACGGGAACGGGGTTGCGATCGGCCAGCAGGCGCAGGCCCTCGAGCGTGATGTCGGGGTCGGTGCGTTCGATGACAAGGGTGCCCTCGGCGAACAGGGAGGCGAGACCCCCGGTGCCGATGACCTTCAGCGGGCCACCATACTCCGCCTTGATGCGCGAGACGATGCCCTCGATCAGCCCGACATAGCCCCAGTAGATGCCCGACTGCATGGCCGGCACGGTGGAGCGCCCGATCACCGCCTGCGGGCGGCCGATGCCGATGCGCGGCAGGCGGGCGGCGGCGCGGTGCAGGGCTTCGATCGAAAGGTTGATGCCTGGCGCGATCACGCCACCGATATAGCCGCCGTCGCGGTCCACCACGTCGAAGGTGGTGGCGGTGCCGAAATCGATCACCACCAGCGGTCCGCCGTAATGCGTGTGGCTGGCGAGCGCGTTCAGCAGGCGGTCGGCACCCACCTCGTTGGGCTGGTCCACGCGGATCTCGAAGCCCCAGTCGAGATGCGCGCGGGCGATCAGCGGTTCGGTGTCGAACCAGTCGCGACACAGGCGGCGCAGGTTGTAAAGCGCGGCGGGCACCACGGTGCCGATGACGCAGCGCGTGACGTCGTTCGGGTTCACGCCGGCGTGCTGGAACAGCGCCAGCAGCCAGACCGCGTATTCGTCGGAGGTGCGGTCGGCGCGCGTGGCGATGCGCCAGCGGCCGCGCCATTCGCGGCCGTCATGCACGGCGAAGACGACATTGGTATTGCCGGCATCGATGGCGAGCAGCATGGGTCAGGCGACCTCCCCCGAGGCGAGCGCATGCACGCGCCCGCCGGTGGCAAGCAGCAGGCTGCCATCCTCGGCGAGGCCTGCGAAGCCTCCGGCGATCCCGGTGGTCAGCGCCAGATGCGTGCCGGGCGCCGGGCCGCGTTCCAGCCAGGCGGCGCGGATGGGCGCGAAGCCCTCGGTCAGGCGCTGGGTGCGGCGGGCGTCGAGCGTGGCGAGCAGCGTCCCGGCGAAGGCCTCGGGCGTGGGCGGGGCGATGCCGGCATCGGCCAGGCAGGCGGTGGCGCGGCCTTCGACCTGCGGGGCATGGGCGAGGTTCACGCCGATGCCCAGGCACAGCCAGGCGATGCCGCCGTGGTCGTCGGCGCTGGCCTCCGCGAGGATGCCGGCGGCCTTCGCACCGTTCAGCAGCAGGTCGTTGGGCCATTTCAGCGCGATGACGCGCGGGTCCGGGATGGTGGCGGCAACAGCATCGGCCAGGGCGACGGCGGCCAGCAGCCCCCATTGCGGCGCGTGGCGCAGCGGTTCGGCCGGGCGCAGCAGCACCGAAAGATGCAGGTTCCCCGCACGGCTTTCCCAGGCGCGCCCCTGCGTGCCGCGCCCCGCGGTTTGGCGATGGGCCAGTACCGCAAGCCCATCGGGTTCGCCCGCCGCGGCGAGCTGCGCGACTACGTCGGATGTGCTCGGCAGCGCGGCATGGACGCGCAGCCGGAACCGGTGCTGCGTCACCCCAGCAGGGCGGCGACCGCCGCCTGCGCGGCGGCCACGAGCGGCGCCGGGTAGAGGAAGAACAGCACATTGAACAGGCCCGAGCCCGCCAGCACGAAGGAGACCGTCGCCGGGCGCGGGTCGAGCGCGATGGCGGCCGGTTCGTCGAAGAACATCACCTTCACGATGCGCAGGTAGTAGAAGGCCGAGACGACCGAGGCGAGCACGCCCACGATCGCCAGCGTCCAGAGCCCCGCATCCACCGCCGCCTTGAAGACGAACATCTTGCCGAAGAAGCCCGCGAGCGGCGGGATGCCGGCCATGGAGAACATCAGGATCGCCATCCAGACGGCCATGCCGAGGTCGGTCCTCGCCAGGCCCGCGAGGTCGCTGATCTGCTCCACCGCCCTGCCCTGCCGGCGCATCGCCACCAGCACCGCGAAGGCGCCGAGGTTCATCAGCAGGTAGATCGCCATATACACGAGCAGGCCGCGCATGCCCGCTTCCGACGCGGCGGCGAGACCCACCAGCGCGAAGCCGACATGGCCGATCGAGGAATAGGCCATCAGCCGCTTGATGTTCTCCTGCCCGATGGCGGCAAAGGCGCCGAGCACCATGGACAGCAGCGCGATCACCACCACCACCTGCTGCCACTGGCCGGCGAGGTCCCCGAAGGGCCCGCCCAGCACGCGCGCGAACAACGCGATGGCGGCGACCTTGGGTGCCGCGGCGAAGAAGGCGGTGACCGGCGTGGGCGCGCCCTCGTAGACGTCGGGCGTCCACATGTGGAAGGGCACGGCGGAAATCTTGAAGGCCAGGCCCACCATCAGGAAGACCATGCCGACCACCAGGCCGGCGCTGGCCCTGGCCGGGTCGCTCAGGACGTTCGCGATGCCGTCGAAATTGGTCGTGCCGGTGAAGCCATAGACCAGTGAGGCGCCGTACAGCAGCAGGCCGGAGGCCAGGGCGCCGAGCACGAAGTACTTGAGACCGGCTTCCGCCGAGCGTTCGTCGTCGCGGTTGAAGGCGGCGACCACGTAGAGGCTGAGCGAGAGCAGCTCGAGTCCGACATACAGCGCCATCAGGTCGTTGGCCGAGACCATGACCATCATGCCGAGTGTGGCGAACAGCAGCAGTACCGGGTACTCGAAGCGGTCGAGGCCCTCGCGCGCGTTGAAGTCGATGGACAGCACCACGCCCGCCGCTGCGCCGAGCAGGATCAGCACCTTGGCAAAGCGCGAGAAGGCATCCGCGGCGATCTGCCCGCCGAAGGCGTCGCCCTCCGGCACGCCGAGGGTGATGGCCGCGGTCAGCACGAGCGCGCCGACCACCGCCATGGCACACGGGAAGAACGTGTTGCGCTTCGGCAGCACGCCGACGCCCAGGATGGCGAGGCCGCTGAGCGCCAGCACCAGTTCGGGAAGCGCGAGGGTCCAGTTCATCGTCTCACATCCCCGCCAGTCGCGCGGCGCCGAGGGCTGCCTCGTGGCGCACCACCAGCGCGGTCACCGAAGCCTCGAAGAAGGACAGGAAGGATTGCGGATAAACGCCCATCCAGACGGCCAGGATGACCAGCGGCGCGAAGACCGCGTGTTCGCGCGGCGACATGTCGAGCAGCCCGCGCAGATCATCCCTGGTGATGCGCCCAAAGGCGACGCGCTTGTACAGGAACAGCGCATAGGCCGCGCCGAGGATCATGCCCATCGCGGCGCCGAAGGCGACCCAGCCGTTGACCTTCCAGGCGGCGACGATGACCAGCAATTCGCCCGGGAAACCCGCCAGGCCCGGCAGCGCGACCGAGGCCATGGTGAAGAGCATGAAGACCAGCGCATAGGCCGGCATGATCTTCGCGACCCCTCCGTAGCGCGCGATCTCGCGCGAATGCACGCGGTCGTAGAGCACGCCGACGCACAGGAACAGCGCACCCGAGACGATGCCGTGCGACAGCATGGTGTAGAGCGCGCCCGACAGGCCCTGCACGGAGAAGGTGAAGATGCCGAGCGTCACGATCCCCATGTGGGCGACCGAGGAGTAGGCGATCAGCTTCTTCATGTCCTCCTGCGCGAGGGCCACCAGCGAGGTGTAGACCACCGCGATGATCGACAGCGCGTAGATGAAGGGCGCGAAGTCCGCGCTGGCATGCGGCAGCATCGGCAGGGAGAAGCGCAGGAAGCCGTAGGCGCCCATTTTCAGCAGCACGCCGGCCAGGATGACCGATCCCGCGGTGGGTGCTTCGACGTGCGCATCCGGCAGCCAGGTGTGGAAGGGCCACATCGGAACCTTCACCGCGAAGGAGGCGAAGAAGGCGAGGAAGATCCAGGTCTGCAGGCCCGCCGGGATGGCGTGGCGCATCAGTTCGGGGATGTCGGTGGTGCCGGCGCGGAACCACAGGAGCAGAATTGCCAGCAGCATCAGCACGGAGCCGAGCAGCGTGTAGAGGAAGAACTTGAACGACGCATAGACGCGCCGCTTGCCGCCCCATACCCCAATGATCAGGAACATCGGGATCAGCACGCCCTCGAAGAAGACGTAGAAGACGATGAAGTCGAGGGCCGCGAACATGCCGACCATCATCGTCTCGAGCACGAGGAAGGCGACCATGTACTCGCGCACGCGGGTGGTGATCGATTCCCAGGAGGCCAGGATGCAGATCGGTGTCAGCAGCGTCGAGAGCAGGATGAACAGCACCGAGATGCCATCCACGCCCATGTGGTAGGTGATGCCGAATTCCGACAGCCAGTCGAGCCTTTCGACGAACTGGAATCCCGGATCCGCCTTGTCGAAGCGGAACCACAGGATCAGCGACAGCGCGAAGACGATCAGGCTGGTCCACAGCGCGGTCCAGCGCGCATTCTCGGCGGTGACCTTGTCGTCGCCGCGCAGCGTCAGGATGGCGATGGCACCAGCCAGCGGCAGGAAGGTCAGCAGGCTGAGCAGCGGGAAGCCGGCGGCGTTCATCGGGCGGCTCCGAAGACGAGCACGGTGACGAAGATGGCGAGCCCCGCGATCATGACGAAGGCATAGTTGGCGACACGGCCGGTCTGGATCCGCACGGCGCCCTGCGCGACATCGGCGGCGAGGCCGGCCGCACCATTGGGCACGCCGTCGATCATGCCGGCATCGACCTTCTGCCACAGGACGCGAGCCAACGCGCGGGCGGGGCGCACGAAGATCGCGTCATACAGCTCGTCGAAATACCACTTGTTCAGCAGGAAGCGATACAGCCCGCCGAAGCTGGACGCGAGCTTCCCCGGGATCGACGGGGCGAGCATGTACAGGATGTAGGCCAGCGCGATGCCCGCGAGCCCGACCACCGTCGGCGCCAGAGGCACCCAG
Source organism: Roseomonas rosulenta (assembly GCF_016106005.1). Lineage (GTDB taxonomy): Bacteria > Pseudomonadota > Alphaproteobacteria > Acetobacterales > Acetobacteraceae > Neoroseomonas > Neoroseomonas rosulenta. The sequence continues at coordinate 9,852 of NZ_JACADR010000080.1, read as the reverse complement.
GACGGCACCTCGTGCACCGCATGCATGATGTGGTTGTGGGGCGCATTGACGATGGCGCCGTTCCAGAACTGCTCCCAGTGGTGGCCGATGAACTCGTCCTTGAAGACCGCGCCCACTGTGATGGCCCCGACCGCGAGCACCATCAGCGGCGCCAGCATGGACATCGGGCTTTCGTGCACGTGCTCCATGGTGTGGTGGTCGGCCCGCGGCACGCCGTGGAAGGTCAGGATGATCAGCCGCCAGGAGTAGAAGGCGGTGAGGAAGGCGGCGAGCAGGCCGGCGGCAAAGGCGTAGAAGCCGACCGCCGAATGCGCCGCGAAGGCAGCCTCCAGCACGAAGTCCTTCGAATAGTAGCCGGCGAAGAACGGCACGCCGGCCAGTGCGAGCGAGCCGATCCACATCACCGCATAGGTCATCGGGATCTTGCGCCAGATGCCGCCCATCCGGCGGATGTCCTGCTCGTCTGACATTGCGTGGATCACCGATCCCGCGCCAAGGAACAGCAGCGCCTTGAAGAAGGCATGCGTGAAGAGGTGGAAGATCGCGCCCTGGTATGCGCCCACGCCGGCGGCGAAGAACATGTAGCCGAGCTGCGAGCAGGTGCTGTACGCGATGATCCGCTTGATGTCGTTCTGCACGCAGCCGATTGTCGCGGCGAAGAGCGCGGTCGATGCGCCGACCACCGTCACCAGCGCGAGTGCCGTCGGCGCCCACTCGAAGACCGGCGACATGCGCGCCACCAGGAACACGCCCGCCGTCACCATGGTCGCGGCATGGATCAGCGCGGAGACCGGCGTCGGCCCTTCCATCGCGTCCGGCAGCCAGGTGTGCAGGCCGAGCTGCGCCGACTTGCCGCAGGCGCCGAGGAACAGCAGCACGCAGATCACCTCATAGGCCGGCAGGCCGGCGAAGGTCGCGTCCTTGTGCTGTTCGATCGCGCCGAAGATGGCGCTGAATTCGACACTGCCGAAGGTCCAGAAGGTCAGCGCCAGGCCCAGCATGAAGAACAGGTCGCCCACGCGGTTCACGATGAAGGCCTTCATCGCCGCAGCGCACGCACTCTCCTTCTCGTACCAGAAGCCGATCAGCAGGTAGGAGGCGAGCCCCACCCCCTCCCAGCCGAAGAAGAGCTGCACAAGGTTGTCGGCGGTCACCAGCATCAACATCATGAAGGTGAACAGCGACAGGTAGGCGAAGAAGCGCGGCCGGTCCGGGTCGTGGGACATGTAGCCGACGCTGTAGATGTGGATCAGCGTCGAGATCAGCGTGACCATGCCGACCATGACGGCGGACAGTGCATCGTAGCGCAGCGCCCAGGACACCTCGAAGCCGCCGACATCGAGGAAGGTGACGATCTCGATGGTGGTGGGCGCATGGCCCATCGCGACCTGCCAGAAGGCCGCCAGCCCGCAGATCGCGGCCAGCACCATGCAGAGGATTGTCGCCGCCTGCGCAGCGCGGTCGCCGATCCAGCGGCCGAACAGGCCCGCGATGCTGGCACCCAGCAGGGGGAAAAATACAGCGCCGACGAGCATAGTCTCAGCCCCTCAGGGTCGAGATATCCTCGACCTCGATCGTCCCGCGATTGCGGAAGTAGATGACCACGATGGCGAGGCCGATCGCCGCTTCGGCCGCCGCGACGGTCAGGATGAACATGGTGAAGACCTGGCCCGTGAGGTCCCCCAGCGCCGCCGAGAAAGCCACCAGGTTCAGATTCACCGCGAGCAGGATGAGTTCGACCGACATCAGGATGACGATGACGTTCTTCCTGTTCAGGAAGATCCCGAAGATTCCCAGCACCAGCAGGATGGCCGAGACGGTCAGGAAATGGGCGAGCGAGACGGCCATCTCAGTGATGCCCCCCGTGTTGGTGCTCGACCTGCTTCGGCTTCGCCTCCTCGGGCGAAGGCGGCCGCTCGATGCCGATCTCCTTCAGCCCCACGCCGATCGGCACCTGCCGCACCGAGACGGTGCCCGCGCGCGCCACCTGCACGGCGATGTCCTGTCGCTTCGTCCCCGCCCGGTCGCGATGCGTGAGCACGATGGCGCCGATCATCGCCACCAGCAGGATCAGCCCGCTGGCCTGGAACAGGTAGATGTAATCCGTATAGAGGATGCGCCCCAGCGCCTCGGCATTGGTGACGCCGGCCGGGTTCGGATTGAGACGCAGTGCCGCAGCCTCCGGCGCGAAGCGCCACACCGTCACGACCATGAACAGTTCCAGCAGCAGGATGCCGCCGATGACCGCACCGATCGGCGCGTAGCGCTGGAAGCCCTCGCGCATCTGCGCGAAATCCACGTCCAGCATCATCACCACGAACAGGAACAGCACCGCGACCGCGCCGACATAGACGATGACCAGGATCATGGCGAGGAACTCGGCGCCGGCGATCAGGAACAGCCCCGCCGCGTTGAAGAAGGCGAGGATCAGGAACAGCACCGAATGAACCGGGTTGCGGCTGGTCACGACCATGACGGCGGAGGCGATCAGCACCGCCGCAAAGGCGTAGAAGGAAAGCGTTGCGATCATCGGTGCGGTCTTACCGGTAGGGCGCGTCGAGGCGCAGCCGCTCGGCCAGGATCGGCTCCCAGCGGTCGCCGTTGTCGAGCAGCTTCTCCTTGGTGAAGATCAGCTCCTCGCGCGTCTCGGCGGCGAATTCCATGTTGGGCCCCTCGACGATGGCATCGACCGGGCAGGCTTCCTCGCACAGCCCGCAATAGATGCACTTCGTCATGTCGATGTCGTAGCGCGTGGTGCGGCGTGATCCGTCCTCGCGCGGCTCGGCCTCGATGGTGATGGCCTGGGCCGGGCAGACAGCCTCGCACAGCTTGCAGGCGATGCAGCGTTCCTCGCCGTTCGGATAGCGGCGCAGCGCGTGCTCCCCCTTGAAGCGCGGGCCGAGCGGGCCGCGTTCATACGGGTAGTTCAGCGTGACCTTCTTCTTGAAGAAGTACTTCAGCGTCAGCGCCATGCCCGAGACCAGCTCGGAGAGCAGCAGGCTGCGGGCGACGCGGTCGAGGGTGGGCATGGTCAGCTCCTCACGCCGGCAGCCAGCCGGTGAGCTTCAGCACCAGCGCCGTCAATACCAGCCAGGCCAGGCTGAAAGGCAGGAACACCTTCCAGCCGAGGCGCATCAGCTGGTCGTAGCGATAGCGCGGGAAAGTCGCGCGCACCCAGATGAAGGTGAACAGGCACAGGCAGATCTTTGCCACGAACCAGACCGGCCCCGGCACCCAGTTCAGCGGCGCGATGTCGATCGGCGGCAGCCATCCACCCAGGAACAGGATGGTGGTCAGCGCCGACATCAGGATCATGTTCGCGTATTCGCCGAGGAAGAACAGCGCGAAGGACATGCTGCTGTATTCGACGAAGAAGCCGGCGACCAGTTCGGATTCGCCCTCCGGCAGGTCGAAGGGGGCGCGGTTCGTCTCGGCCAGCGTGGAGATGAAGAAGATCACCGCCATCGGGAACAGCGGAATGACGAACCACACGGTCGATTGCGCCCGCACGATCTCGGTCAGGTTCAGCGACCCGACGCACAGCAGCACGGTCACGATCACGAAGCCCATGCTGACTTCGTAGGACACCATCTGCGCGGCGGAGCGCAGCGCGCCCAGGAAGGCGTATTTCGAGTTCGACGCCCAGCCCGCGATGATAACGCCGTACACACCAAGCGAGCTGATCGCGAACAGGTACAGGATGCCCACATTGATGTCGGCGATCGCCCAGCCGTCATTCACCGGGATCACCGCCCAGGCCAGCATCGCCAGCATGAAGGTGAGCATGGGTGCCAGCAGGAACAGGACACGGTTCGCGCCGGTCGGCACGATCGTCTCCTTCATCAGCATCTTGATGGCGTCGGCGAAAGGCTGGAACAGGCCGAAGGGGCCGACCACGTTCGGCCCCTTGCGGAGCTGCATCGCGGCCAGGACCTTGCGCTCGGCATAGGTCAGGTAGGCCACGCCGACCAGCAGGGGCACCAGCAGCGCCAGCGCCTTCACCACGGTCAGGATCAGGATGCCGAGCGGGTTGGTGAAGAAGAAGTCCATCGCCCTACTCCGCCGCCATCGCCGGCTGCGGGCCGTAAACCGCGGCGCATTGCGCCATGGTGTCGGAGGCGCGGCTGATCACATCGGCCTGGTGATAGACCGGAATGGGCAGCACGAAGGCTGCGTCGGTCAGGGGGCCGCCCACCGGTCCGGTGGTGTCGGCGCAGCCGCCGCGCAGCACGTCGCCCACGCGGGCGAAGATCGGGCTCGCGTCCGCCAGCCGCGCGCGAATGGCGCCGGTATCGTCATAGGGCAGCGCCCTGCCCACGCCCTCGCTGTAGGCGCGCAGGATGCGCCAATCCTCCTTCGCCTCGCCGGGCGGGAAGATGGCGAGGCGCCCGCGCTGCGCGCGTCCCTCGGTGTTCACCCAGGTCGCGTCCTTCTCGGTATACGCGGCCCCCGGCAGGATCACGTCAGCGCGTGCGGCCATCGCATCGCCATGGTGTCCCTGGTAGATCACGAAGGTGGATGCCGCGATGCGACCCGGGTCGAAGCCATCGGCGTTCAGCAGCCACAGCGCATCGACGCCGCCGGCCAGCATTTCCGCCAGCGGCTTGCCGGTGACGAAGCCGAGCTCCAGCGCGCCGACCTGGCCGCCGAACAGATGCAGCAGGTTGAAGCCGTGCCAGTCGGGCGTCAGCGCGCCGGTCTGCTCCGCCAGCGCCCAGGCCGCCGCCAGCACCGCCGCGCCATCAGGCCGCTGCAGCGCGCCTCGTCCCAGGATGATCATCGGCTTCTGCGCCGCCTTCAGCGTCTCGGCGAAGGCCTGTATCGCGGCAGGCCCCTCGCCCAGATGCTGCGCCGGATAGGTCAGGTCCACGCCGCGCGGCCCGACGAAACCCACAGGGAACTTGCCTGCGGTCCAGCGCGTTCGGATACGCGCATTCAGCACCGGCGCCTCGCGACGCACGTCACTGCCGATGATGAGCAGCGCGTCGGCCTCGTCGATTCCCGCGATGGTGGTGTTGAAGCGGAAGAAGTCTGGCCGCGACGTATCGATCGCCGCGAAGTCGTCGCGGCAGTCGAGGTTGTTCGACCCATAGGCCGCCATCAGGTCCTTCAGCGCCAGCGTGCTCTCCGCATCCGCCAGCGCGCCGGCCACCGCCCCGATACGATCGCCCGGCAGCGCCGCCAGCTTCGTCGCGATCGCCGCGAAGGCCTCCGGCCAGGTCGCCGCCACCAGCTTGCCGTCGCGCTTCACCCAGGGCCGGTCCAGCCGGCGCCGCTTCAGCCCATCGAAGGAGAAGCGGCCGCGATCGGCCATCCATTCCTCGTTCACGGCCTCATTGATGCGCGGGATGATGCGCAGCACCTCCGGCCCGCGCGCATCGACGCGGATATTCGCACCCACCGCGTCCAGAACGTCGATGCTGTCGGTCTTGGACAATTCCCACGGGCGCGACACGAAGGCATAGGGCCGCGAGGTCAGCGCACCCACCGGGCAGATGTCGATCAGGTTGCCCGACAGCTCGGAGGTCAGCGCCTTCTCCACATAGGTGCCGATCTCCATGTTCTCGCCGCGGTTGGTGCCGCCCAGTTCCGGCGTGCCCGCCACCTCGGCGGAGAAGCGGACGCAGCGCGTGCACTGGATGCAACGGTTCATCACCGTCTTCACCAGCGGGCCGATGTCCTTGTCCTTCACCGCGCGCTTGGCTTCGCCATAGCGCGACTTGTCGTGGCCATAGGCATAGGCCTGGTCCTGCAGATCGCATTCGCCGCCCTGGTCGCAGATCGGGCAATCCAGCGGATGGTTGATCAGCAGGAATTCCATCACGTTGCGGCGCGCCTGGCGCACCACCGCGGTGTCGGTGAAGACCTTCATCCCGTCCATCACGGGATAGGCGCAGGAGGCGACGGGCTTGGGCGCCTTCTCCACCTCGACCAGGCACATGCGGCAATTGCCGGCGACCGACAGGCGCTCGTGGTAGCAGAAGCGCGGCACTTCCTTGCCCGCGGCCTCGCAGGCCTGCAGCACGGAGGCGCCGTTCGGGACCTCGACCTCGATGCCGTCGACGGTGACCTTGGCCATCGCCCTACTCCGCCGCCAGGCGCGTGCTGCGCGCCTTGAACGCCGCGATGCGATCTTCCATCAGCGGCCGGAAGTGGCGGATCAGCCCCTGCACCGGCCACACACCACCATCGGCCAGCGCGCAGATCGTGTGGCCCTCAATGCGGCGCGTCACGTTGTCGAGCACGTCGATCTCGTCCACCTCGGCATCGCCGGTGACCATGCGGTCCATCATGCGCTTCACCCAGCCCATGCCTTCGCGGCAGGGCGTGCACTGGCCGCAGCTCTCGTGCTTGTAGAATGCCGAGAGCCGCGCAATCGCGCGGATCACGTCTGTCGACTTGTCCATCACGATCACGGCGGCGGTGCCCAGGCCCGATCTGTGTTCGCGCAGCGCGTCGAAATCCATCAGCACGTCGTCGCAGATGTGCTTCGGCAGCAGCGGCGTGGACGAGCCGCCCGGGATGACACACAGCAGGTTGTCCCACCCGCCCCGCACGCCGCCCGCGTAGCGCTCGATGAGCTCGCGCATCGGGATGCTCATCTCCGCCTCCACGTTGCACGGCTTGTTCACGTGCCCCTGGATGCAGAAAATCTTAGTGCCGGAATTCTTCGGCCGGCCGAAGCTCGCGAACCAGTCCGCGCCACGGCGCAGGATAGTCGGCACCACCGCGATGGTCTCGACGTTGTTGACCGTTGTCGGGCAGCCATAGAGGCCGACGGCCGCAGGGAAAGGCGGCTTCAGCCGCGGCATGCCCTTCTTGCCCTCGAGGCTCTCGATCAGCGCGGTCTCTTCGCCGCAGATGTAAGCGCCCGCGCCGCGATGCACGTAGAGGTCGAAATCATAGCCCGACCCAGCCGCGTTCTTCCCGAGCAGCCCGGCCTCGTAGGCTTCCGCGATCGCCGCCTCGAGTACGACGCTCTCGTTGTAGTACTCGCCGCGGATGTAGATGTAGCCAGCCACCGCGCCCATCGCGAAGCCGGCGATCAGGCATCCCTCGACCAGCGTATGCGGGTCGTGGCGGATGATGTCGCGGTCCTTGCAGGTGCCGGGCTCGGATTCATCCGCGTTCACCACGAGATACGAAGGGCGCCCATCCGACTGCTTCGGCATGAAGGACCACTTCATACCGGTCGGGAAGCCGGCGCCGCCGCGGCCGCGCAGGCCGGAATTCTTCATCTCCTCGATGATCGCATCGCGCCCGCGCGCGAGGATCGCCGCCGTATCGTCCCAGCAGCCGCGCATGCGCGCGGCGGGCAGCTTCCAGTCGTGGAAGCCGTAAAGGTTCTGGAAGATCCGGTCCTTGTCGGAAAGCGCCATGGTCAGCCCTGCCCCGCTTCGGTGAGCGACGTCGCGCCCCCTTCGGCCTCGCTGGAGCGGCGGCCGCGTGCGCTGCCGGGCGCGGGACGTTCGCCGCGCTTCAGCGCCTCGATCAGCTTCACCGTGCTCTCGTAGTCGAGGTCCTCGTAGTAGTCGTCATCCACCGCGATCATGGGCGCGTTCACGCAGGCACCCATGCATTCCATCTCGGTCAGCGTGAACAACCCGTCCGCGCTGGTGTCGCCATAGCCCTTCAGCGCGCCGGCATCCTTGCAGGCGCGCAGCACCTCATCCGATCCGCGCAGCCAGCAGGGCGTCGTGCCGCAGACCTGCAGGTGGAAGCGCCCGATCGGGCGCGTGTTGAACATGAAGTAGAAGGTCGCGACCTCGTAGACGCGGATCGGCGGCATCGCCAGGCGCTCGGCCACCACATCCATCGCCACGCGCGGCACCCAGGCGCTGCCGGTCTGCCGGCCCATCTGCTTCTGCACCACGTACAGCAGCGGGATCACCGCGCTGGCCTGCTTACCTTCCGGATAGCGGCGGATGATCGTCGCGATCCTGGCCTCGCTCTCGGCATCGAAGGCAAAGGAGGTCGGCTCCTCATGCACGGGCGCGCTCACCGGTCGATCTCCCCGAACACCACGTCGAGCGAGCCGATCACCGCCACCGCATCGGCCAGCATGTGCCCCTTGGACAGCACTTCCATCGCCTGGAGATGCGCATAGCCCGGCGCGCGGATCTTGCAGCGGTACGGCCGGTTGGTGCCATCCGCCACCAGATAGACGCCGAACTCGCCCTTCGGTGCCTCGGTCACGGTGTAGGTGCTGCCCGCCGGCACGTGATAGCCCTCGGTGTAGAGCTTGAAGTGGTGGATCAGCGCTTCCATCGAGCGCTTCATCTCGCCGCGCGAGGGGGGTGCGATCTTGTTGTCCAGCACCTTCACCGGCCCCGGCTTCATCTGGTTCAGGCACTGCTCGATGATGCGCAGCGACTGCCGCATCTCGAGCATGCGCACCAGGTAGCGGTCGTAGCAGTCCCCGCGCGTGCCCACCGGCACGTCGAACTCCATGCGTTCGTACACGTCGTAGGGCTGCGCCTTGCGCAGGTCCCACGCGCAACCCGAGGCGCGCAGGCAGGGGCCGGAGAAGCCCCACTCCATCGCCTGCTCGGCCGTCATCACGCCGATATCGACGGTGCGCTGCTTGAAGATGCGGTTCTCGGTCAGCAGTCCCGACAGGTCGTCGATGAAGGCAGGGAACTTGCGCGCCCAGGCGCCGATACGGTCCTCGAGACCCGGCGGCAGGTCCTTCGCAACCCCGCCCGGGCGGAAGTAGTTGGCGTGGTAGTGGCTGCCGCTGACCTGCTCGTAGAACTCCAGCAGTGTCTCACGCTGCTCGAAGCCCCACAGCGCGGGCGTGATGGCGCCGCAATCGAGCGCATAGGTCGTGATGTTCAGCAGGTGGTTCAGCACCCGCGTGATCTCGGCGAACAGCACGCGGATGTACTGCGCGCGCTCCGGCACCTCGATCCCGAGCAGGCGCTCGGTCGCCAGCGCGAAGGGGTGCTCCATGCACATCGGGCTGACGTAGTCGAGCCGGTCGAAATACGGCAGCGCCTGGATGTAGGTCTTGTGCTCGATCAGCTTCTCGGTGCCGCGGTGCAGCAGGCCGATATGCGGGTCGGCGCGCTCGACGACCTCGCCCTTCATCTCGAGGATGAGGCGCAGCACGCCGTGCGCGGCCGGGTGCTGCGGGCCGAAATTGATGGTGTGGCTCTCGACCTCGATGCTGCGCTTCACCGTCTCGACGGGCGCGTCACCGATCAGGGGCTGGCTCATGCCGGGCCCTCCAGGCGGTTCAGGTGGACCTTCTCGTCGCCCGGGAGCGTGGTCATGCCCTCCCAGGGGCTGAGGTAGTCGAAGTTCCGGAATTCCTGCGCGAGCTGCACCGGCCCATAGGCGACGCGCTTCAGCTCCTCGTCATAGCGGAGCTCGACGAAGCCGGTCAGCGGGAAGTCCTTGCGCAGCGGATGGCCGTCGAAGCCGTAGTCGGTCAGCAGGCGGCGCAGATCGACCTGGCCGTCGAAGACCACGCCGTACATGTCCCAGGTCTCACGCTCGTACCAGGTGGCGCTGGGGTAGATGCCGGCGATGGAGGGCACGGGTGTGGCGGCATCGGTCGTGACCACGACGCGCACGCGCTGGTTATGCGCGAGGCTGAGCAGGTTGTAGACGACCTCGAAGCGCTCGGCCTCGTGCGGCCAGTCGACGCCGCAGATGTCCATGCATTGTTCGAAGGCGAAGCGCGGGTCGTCGCGCAGCAGCAGCAGCAGCGCCGGAAGCGCGTCGCGCCGCGCGCGCAGCACCAGCTCGGTGCCACGCGCCAGCGTCACCTCGGTGACGGCGGGGCCGGCCGCCGCGGCGATCGCCGCGCCCAGCGCGCGCAGCGAGTTCTCGGGCGCGGCCGGCTCG
>NZ_JACADR010000008.1 GCF_016106005.1 Roseomonas rosulenta | reverse complement strand
GCTCGTGCTGGTGCTGCCGGCCGGCCTCGATGCCGCGGAGGCCGCCGACCTCGCGCGCGCCTTCGCCGCGCTGGGCGCGCGGCACCTGGTCGCGACACGGCTCGATTCCGCGCGGCGCCTCGGCGCCGTGCTCGCCGCGGCGGAGGCCGGACCGCTGCTGCTGACCGAGGCCGGAATCGGCCCGGACGTGGCGGACGGGCTTGAACCGCTCTCGCCATCGCGCCTCGCCGCGCGCCTGGCCGCACCGCGCCGTGCCGCCGCACCACCGCAGGAGGCCGCCTGAATGCGCCACGCCGCCGCCACCCCGCTTGCCGCGCGCGGGCGCGTCATCGCCATCGCGTCCGGCAAGGGGGGCGTGGGCAAGACCTGGTTCGCCATCACGCTGGCGCAGGCCTTCGCGCGCGGCGGCGCGCGGGTGCTGCTGGTCGACGCCGATCTCGGCCTCGCCAACGTCGATGTGCAACTCGGCTTCCAGCCGCAGCACGACCTCTCGGCCGTGGTCGCCGGACGCCTGCCGACGGAGGAGGCCGCGTCACGCCACACCGCCGCGGGCATCGACATCCTGGCCGGTCGGTCCGGCTCGGGCGCGCTGGCGGCACTCGAGGGTGGGGCGCTTGAGGCTGTGCTGGACGCCATCGCGGGGGCCGCCACGCGCTGGGACCGGGTGGTGGTGGATCTCGGCGCCGGGCTCGAGGCGCCGCAGCGGCGCATCGCCGCCGCCGCCGACACGCTGCTGGTGCTGGCCACCGAGGAACCCACCAGCCTGACCGACGCCTATGCCGTGCTGAAGCTCCATGCGCGCGACCGCCCCGGGGGCGATGCCCGCATCGTTGTGAACCTCGCCGCCGACGCCGCCGGCGGGCAGCGCACGCATGCGGCGCTGGCCCGCGCCGCCGCCACCTTCCTGAAGCGGGAGATCCCGCTGGCCGGCGTGGTCCGCCGCGATTCGCGCGTGCGCGACGCCATCCGCCACCAGGCGCCGCTGCTCACGCGCCATCCCGGCTGCGCGGCGGCGCAGGACGTCGAGGCCATCGCCCGCGGCCTCGGCTGACGCGGCGTTACACGCGCGGGCTTGCGGGGCGCGCGCCCGGGGTGTTCATCAGGGGGAATGCTTGCCCTCATTCGCCAGGATCGCGACCTCAGGGTGGACATCGTCCGCGGCTTCGCGCTGTGGGCGATCTTCGTGAACCACACGCCGGGCAACTGGCTCGGCTATGTCACGCCGCGCAACTACACGCTCGCCGACGCGACCGAGGCCTTCGTGCTGCTCGCGGGCTATGCGGCGGGGCTCGCCTACGGGCTCGTGCTCGACCGGCAAGGCTGGTTCTTCGCGGCCTCGCGCGTCATGGGCCGCGTCTTCACGCTGTATGTCGCGCACATCTTCCTGCTGGTGCTGTTCACCGCGCAGGTCGGCCTGTCGGCCGAGCGGCTGGATGCGGCGGCCTACCTGGACGAACTGCATCTCGACCCCTTCGCGGCCGAGCCCTACCGCGCGCTGCTGGAGGCGCTGCTGCTGCGCTACCAGCCCTCCTTCCTCAACATCCTGCCGCTCTACATCGTGGTGCTGGCGATGTTCGCGCTGGCCATGCCGCTGGTGCGCAGGCCGTGGCTCATGCTGGGGCTTTCGGCCGCGCTGTGGGCCTGCGCGCGCGTCTTCGACCTCAGCCTGCCCTCCTGGCGCGGGGAGGACTGGTTCTTCAACCCTCTGGCCTGGCAGCTGCTGTTCTTCATCGGCTGCGCCCTCGGCTACCGGCCGCCGGGCGGGGCGCCGCTGTCGGTGCCCTGGCGGCCCTGGGCGGGCGCGCTGTGCTGGGTCCTGCTGGCGGCAGGTGCTGCCATGACGGTGCTAATCTATTTCACTTGGGACTTCGCCGAGGCGCGCCTGCCCGCCTTCGCACCCTACCTCGCCGCGATCGACAAAGCCTCGCTCCACCCGGCGCGGCTGCTGACCATGCTGGCGCTGACCTACCTGATCGCCCATGGCGTGACGCGCGACGCGCCCTGGCTTCGACGCCGCCCGGCGCTGGTGCTGGCCCTGCTCGGCCAGCAGGCGCTGCCGGTCTTCTGCGCCGGGATCGCGCTGTCCTTCGCCGGGCGCCTGGCGCTCGAGGCCGATGATCGCTGGGCGATGCAGGTGATGGTGAATCTGGCCGGGGCGGCCCTTCTGGTCGGCCTTGCCGTGGTGACCGCCTGGTACGGCGCGGAGAAGCGCAGCCCGCGGCGCGCCACGCCACCCTTGCCTACCCCGGCGGCGGGCGATACTCGTTGAGGATGCGCCACGTCCTGGCCCTGCTGGTCGGGTTGAGCCTTGCCTGGCCGGTCGCGGCCGAGCAGGGCCCGGGCTGCGGCGCGCCTGCCGAATGGCTCGCCTCCCCGCCGTTGCGCGCCACTGCCACCGGCATCTCCACCGGCCGTCTGCGCATCCTCGCGGTCGGGTCGGCCTCGGTCTCGGGGCCGGGCGTCACGTCGCCGGCTGCGGCCTGGCCCGTGCGGCTCGAGGCCCTGCTGCGTGAACGCCGGCCCGATCTCGAACTGAGCGTCGAGGTCCGCGGCGCGCGGGGTACGACCGCGGCCGACCAGTGGCGCCAGATCGAGGAGGCGCTGCGCGCCGGCCCGATCGACCTGGTGATCTGGCAGGCCGGCATGACCGAGGTGGTCCGTGGCCTGCCGATCGACGACATGGCCGCCATCATGGGCCAGGGCCTGCAGCGTCTGCACGCACGCGGCGTCGACGCCATCGTAATGGGCATCCAGTACAGCCGCTTCCTGCGCGCCAATGCCGAGGTGGACCCCTACCGCGATGCGCTGCGGGTGCTGGCAGCCGCGGGGCATGCGGGGTTCTTCTCCCGCTACGATATCATGCGCGCCTGGACCGAGGCGGGCACGGTCGACATGGAACGCGCGCAGCGCGACCGCCGTGCCGCCGAGATCGACAAGCTCAACGACTGCCTGGCGCGCGCGCTCGGCGCCTTCATCCGCGTGGGGGTGCAGGAAGCACGACGCTGACGGCGCATTCGCGGGCGCACCCCGGCCGCTCGTGCGATATGCTTGCAGGATCGCGCGGTCATCGCGCACCCACGCTCAGGGAGAGACTCGGTGGCAGGTTGGATCAATGGCGCGCCGGACTGGTCGCTCGGCATCTACGACTATGGCCTGCTCCACAACGAGAGCACGGGCTGGCTGCTGCCCATGCAGTGCCACATCACCGTCTGCGCACCGCATGCGCGAGACGGCGAGAACGTCCACATCTCCTTCTACGTGACCAACGGCGCCGAGATCAGCGTCTACATCCCCGGCAATGCCTGGGCGAAGCTGTTCTTCAAGCCCGACGGCGCGGGCGAGCTCTACGACAATGGCGGGCCGCGCTGCCGGGCCATCCGCGCCATGCCCGTCTTCGGCCTGATCAAGGCGCAGGCCGAGAGGTGCTTCTACGAGAAGTATCCCGGCATGCGGCGCCAGGTCCTGCCCGACACCGCCGACTCCAACGCCTGGCCGGCGCTCGGCCGCTGAGCCATCGCGCCGCGACGCCCGGCCGGGCGTCGCGGCCGCGGATCAGAACAGCCCCTCGATCCGCCCCAGCCCGTCCAGCATGATGCTCTCTGCCGCCGGATGCCGCGGCAGGCCGGGCATGGTCATGATGTCCCCGCAGACCGCGACGACGAAGCCCGCGCCGGCGGACAGCCGCACCTCGCGCACCGGCAGGACGTGACCTTCCGGCGCGCCAAGCTTGGTGGGGTCCGCGCTGAAGGAATACTGCGTCTTGGCGATGCAGACCGGCAGGTCGCGAAAGCCCTCCCGCTCGAAGCGCTCGAGCTTCTGCGCGACGGCGGAGGGAATGGAGACCGAGGCGGCGCGATAGATCTCGCGCGCGATCGTCTCGATCTTGCCGGCCAGAGAGACGTGGTCGGTATAGAGCGGCGCGAAGGATGCGCGCCTGCTTTCGATCATGCCCTGCACCGCGCGCGCGAGGTCGAGTGCACCTTGCGCCCCGTCGCCCCAATGCGTGCACAGGATCGCCTCGGTCCCCTGCGCGCGCATCGCCTCCTGCACCGCGGCAATCTCGGCCTCGGTGTCGGAGGTGAAGCGGTTGAGCCCGACCACCACCGGCACGCCGAACTTGCCCACGTTCTCGACATGGCGCGCGAGATTCACCACGCCGCGCTTCACCGCCGCCACGTCCTCGCGCCCCAGATCGGCCTTGGCCACGCCGCCATGCATCTTGAGCGCGCGCACCGTCGCCACCACCACGCAGGCGGCGGGAGCGAGGCCCGCCTGGCGGCACTTGATGTCCATGAACTTCTCGGCGCCAAGGTCGGCGCCGAAGCCCGCTTCCGTCACCACCACGTCGGCCAGCTTCAGCCCGAGCCGCGTGGCCATCACCGAATTGCAGCCATGCGCGATATTGGCGAAGGGCCCGCCATGCACCAGCGCGGGCGATCCCGCGATGGTCTGCACCAGGTTGGGCGCGAAGGCGTCGCGCAGCAGCACCGCCATGGCGCCATCGGCCTTGATGTCGGCCGCCGTCACCGACTTTCCGTCGCGCGTCTGCCCCACGATCATGCGGCCGAGCCGCGCCTGTAGATCCGGCAGGTCGCGCGCCAGGCAGAAAACCGCCATCACCTCGGAGGCGACGGTGATGTCGAAGCCGTCCTCGCGCGGGAAGCCGTTCGCGACACCGCCCAGCGAGGACACCACCGAGCGCAGCGCGCGGTCGTTCATGTCGAGCGAGCGGCGCCAGGAGATGCGCCGGGCATCGAGCCCCGTGCCGTTCCCCCAGTACAGGTGGTTGTCCACCATCGCCGCCAGCAGGTTGTTGGCGCTGGTGATGGCGTGGAAGTCGCCGGTGAAATGGAGGTTGATGTCCTCCATCGGCAGCACCTGCGCATGGCCGCCACCCGTCGCGCCCCCCTTCACGCCGAAGCAGGGGCCGAGCGAGGGCTCACGCAGCGCGATCATCGTCTTCACGCCGAGCGCGTTGAGCGCATCGCCGAGCCCGACCGTCGTGGTGGTCTTGCCCTCGCCCGCCGGGGTAGGGCTGATGCCCGTGACGAGCACCAGCGCGCCATCCGGGCGGTCCTGCTGGGCGGCGATGAAGTCGAGCCCGACCTTCGCCTTGTACTTGCCGTAGGGTTCGAGCGCGTCCTCCGGGATGCCGGCCTTGGCCGCGATCTCGCGGATCGGCTTCAGCGTCGCGGCCCGCGCGATCTCGAGATCGACCGACATGACTAGGCGTCCCCCTGCTTGGCGTCTTGCGCCGGGCCGCTTATCTGGCGCCGCATGAATGGTAAAGGGCCGACCGTGCCGGGCATGAACCCGGCGGCGCGCCTCCGGGAGACTTCATCGATGCACCGCTTCCTGCCGATCCTGGCACTCGTGGTCGGCTGCCTTGCGGCCGGCCGCGCCACGGCGCAGACCGGCCTGGCCCCCCAGGCAGCACCCGCGCTCGGCGCGCCGGCCTTCGACCAGTGGCGGATCGGGATCGGCTTCGGCGTGCTGGTGACACCCGACTATCTCGGCTCGAACGACATCACGGCGCGGCCGCTGGCCGCACCGGAGATCCGCGCACCCTTCGACACCGTCTTCCTGTCCTTCCGCGACGGGTTCGGTGCGACCGTGCTGCGCGAAGGCCCCTTCTCCGCCGGCCTGGTGCTGCGCCCGCGCTTCGGCCGTGACCAGGACGACAACAGCGCGCTGCGCGGCATGGGGGATATCCGCCTGTCGGGCGAGGGCGGCGGCTTCGTCTCCTATTCCGATGGCACCTGGCTGCTGCGCGGCGAGGTGCGCTACGGCTTCGGCGGTTATTCTGGCCTGGTCGCCGATGCGCGCGCCGACCGCGTCTGGCGCGTGCATCCGCAGGTGATCCTCTCCGCCGGCCCGCGCCTGTCCTGGGGGGGCAGCGGCTTCGCCGAGACCTTCTTCGGGGTCGACGAGACGCAGTCGCAGCGCAGCGGCTACGCGGTGTTCCGCCCGAACGACTACTGGTACGGCGCGATCGCCGGCGGCGCGACCTGGGTGATCGACCAGCGCTGGAGCATGATCGTCTTCGGCGAGGTCGGGCGCATCCTCGGCCAGTCAGCCGACAGCCCGCTGGTGGACCGCGGCAGCGCGACACAGGGCGTGGTCGGCGTGACCATGGCTTACAGGTTCCTGCCCTGAGAGGTCGGCACGCGCGCGGCGCGGGGGAGGGCCTTGCCCTCCCCCGGCCCTGACCCGCCAAGGGCCTAAGGGCCCCTGGACCCTTCGACTTGAGGGGGGACGCCCAGCCGACGATCCCAATCCCTGACGGTCCCGGTCTGAGCGCCGATCAATCGAGGTCCGCGCTGGCCAGCCTCGGGGTCGAAGGTCGGAATCCTCACCGCTGCAGGGAACGGAACCGGAGAACGAAATTCTCTGGGGTAGGAATGCGGGAGCGTTAGCCGATTGCGTCCCTACCAACCGCATTCCGAAAAGCACATAGTTCTCTCCCTGAGGCATTAAAACAGAGCGATCGCGCCGTCCTTCGCGCAGCCAACATTGAGATCCGGGCGCGGGAGCCAATGGAACCAAGGCGTGCTCGGCGCTTGATTCGACCAGACGATCACGCCGTGCTCGATCTTGCAGCGGCGAGCATCAGGAAGGCGGGACTGCAATGTGCGTGCCGGTGCCTGCGCCAGCATCGATTAGGCGACGCTCGCGTCGGTTCAGCATTCGACGTGCCACGAGCCAGGCAATCGGAACCGATATTGCGATGCTCAGTGCCGCCGATCCGTAGATCAGCCAGGCCCCTTCGGAGAAGTCGGTCGTCGCCGAGGGAAAACTCAGGATCACGATCACCAGAATCCCGAAGATCACGGCGCTGGTGGGCATGAATGCGAGGGCTGTGAGCTTGAACATGGGATGCCTTCTGCGGCCATGCGCCGCAGGCAGATAACGCCTTTCAGGGGGCATGAGTTGCTTGCGGCGCCGGCGATCGAAGGGTCTGCATCTGCCCTCAGTTCCCAATCGACTGGAGCAGTCTCGATGGTGCCGTAGCGGAGCAGTTCAGCAACCTGCCGGATCGCCCCCGTCTCGCCGCCGATCCAGCGCCGTGCAACCTGCCGGACTGCGGCGCGTTGTCACATCGTGATCCAGCCTCGGCGTCGCGGCAGATTCGGGCGCATCTCAGGCCGGTTCAGTGGCAGTGCCATGTACCATTGTGCGGTTCACGATGCTGCATGGCCTGTCAGTTCGGCCGCGGCGCGGATCTCGGGTCCCGCCTTGGCGGTGGTGCGCCGAAGACCGCGCCTGAAGGTGAGCGCCGACGAAGCGTCGTCTGACGCCTTCGCATCCGGCCGGACCCGTGAAAGGACTTGCCTCCATGTCATACCACTTCACGAGCAGCATCGAAGGCCCGATGGAACGGGCTGTCGCGGCGACGACCGAGGCCTTGCAGCGCCATGGATTCGGAGTGCTGACGGATATCGATGTGCAGGCGACGCTGAAGAAGAAGCTCGACGTGGCATTCCGTCCGTACCGCATCCTTGGGGCCTGCAATCCGGAGATGGCCTACCGGGCCCTCCAGGCCGAGGACAAGGTGGGCACGATGCTTCCCTGCAATGTCGTCCTGCAGGCAATGGCGGATGGCCATGTGCAGGTCTCGGCGGTCGACCCGGTCGCGTCGATGCGCGCGATCGACAACCCGGCGCTGGCTGAGACGGCAGCGCAGGTGCGCGAGAAGCTGCGCCAGGTGGTGGCGGAACTCGCCGCTGCGGGGACGGCCTGACCCGCGGCAGCCCGGCCGCCACCAGCCGGCCGTGCACGCTCCAGGGCCAATTGTAAACCATCGGAGGAATGTCATGCAGTTTTCGAGAAAGTCTGCGCTCGGCGCCGCGGCGATACTTGTCGGCCTGGGTGGCGCCGCATGGGCGCAGACCGCACCGCCGGCTGCACCTGCCCCGCCCGCAGCGCAGGGTTCGGCACCCGTCGGCGCGGGTCGCATGATGCCGGGACCAGGCATGGGCCCCGGCATGACGATGCCCATGATGCGCGGCGGCATGCCGATGGGAGCGGGCATGATGGGCCATGGCATGATGGGCGAGCATGTCGAGGGACGCATCGCATTCCTCAAGGCGGAGATCGGCATCACTGAGGCGCAGACGGCGCAGTGGAACGCCTTCGCTGAGGCGCTTCGGGCCAATGGCCGGGCCATGACTGAACTGCGCGCGCAAATGCCGCAGGCAGCGCAGCAGCCGACGGCGACCACGCCAGCCCTCACGCTGCCCCAGCGCCTCGAGCAGCGTGAGCGGATGGCGACCGTGCACATCGAGGCGCTGCATCGGCTCAGGGCAGCCCTTACGCCACTCTACACGGTGCTGACCGAGCAACAGCGGCAGGCGGCTGATAGCCTTGTGATGGGAATGATGTAGCCGAGACGCGCGGACCCGGCGCGGAGAAGAACCTAGGAGGGCCAGCCGACGCCGGGCCCCGCAACCAGCCTCCAGCGCCATGGCTTCTGCCGTTCGTCGTCCCGACTGTGCTTCGGCGTGGTGAAGTGCGGCGTGCAGACCCGCGATGAGCACGCTTCGGCCAATCGACGTAGTGCCGCCCTCGCCGGAGGGCGTGCGCCCGGGTTCCAACCGTCGCCACTGGCGGACTTTGTGAGAGGCGAGTCCGCGGCTTCCGATCAGGAGGGCTGCCCCGATCCATGGCGGTCCGGCCGCAGCCGCTAGGGGATGCCGTTGTCGCCGTGCTCGAGGTAGCCGGGCCGCTCGCGGAGGCGGTTCAGCCACGCCTCGACCGCCGGCAGGTGAGGCCGCTCCATCGGCGTCATCCTCCAGCGATTGGCCGAGAGGCCGAGCACGATGTCGCCGAGGGTGAAGGTCTCGCCCGCCACGAAGGCCCCGGTTGCCGCAAGGCGCGCGTCGAGGATCCCCATCGCCGCGTTCCAGGCCTGCACGCTGGCGGCGATCCGCTGCGGATCTGCATGGGTCGGGTCGCGTCGCACGAGACCCATGAAGGCCCCCCGCCAGGCGCTGTTGAGGTCGGTGGCCTGCCAATCCATCCATTGCTCGACCCGCGCCCGCATGCCCGGGCTTGTGGGCAGAAGGTCGGATCGTCCGGCGACAGCGGCGAGGTAGCGGCAGATCGTGTTGCTCTCCCACAGGACGGTCTCGCCATCCACCAGGACGGGCACCTGCCCATTGGGGTTCAAGGCAAGGAATGCCGGGACGCGGGTATCGGCGAAGCCGCTGCCCCAATCCTCACGGGTGTAGAGACGGCCGATCTCGGCGCAGGTCCAGAGGACCTTGCGAACATTGATGGAGGTGGCCTTGCCGAGGATCCGCAGCATCGTCGCACTCCCGAGCGCAGGGGCGAGACCCTCCGCGGTTGCAGGTCAGATTTACTGACCTAAATCTCCAACACCCGTCCATGCATCCCGTAGCCTTCCCGCCAGCCCCCGCCCCGCCTGGAGGATCGCCGTGAGCCTGCACCCGACCATGGACCCGCCCCGACCGGATCCCATGTGCTTCGGCTGCGGCCTGCCGCCTGGCCTCGGGGTCAACCTGCTCGTGCCATCGGTGGCGGAGGCCGTGCGGTTCCAGACAGTGGTGCTCGGCGCGATCGCGGCCCATGTCGAGGACCAGTTCGCGGTGATGCGGTGCGAGACGGCGCTCTGGCTGCCGCATGGCGACCATGCGTATCGCCACCACCCGTTTTCCGCCGCGGTGCACGGCCTCGAGGCGCGCGGAGGCGGTGTCGAGCTCCGCCGCTACGGCCAGGATCCCGACACCGCCGAGGCGCGGGCGCGCGAGCACGGCGCACCGGTCCTTGCCCCGTCCGAGGACAAGCCGCACGGCCTGCGCCAGGCCTATCTTCTCGAACCCGCTGGCTATGTCTGGGTGCCGTACCGGCCAATCTGAGCTGATCGTCAGTCTTCCCCCGGGAGAACACGCATGGACGTGCAACACATCGCAGCCTTCGCCATGGACGGGACGGGCGGCAACCCTGCCGGCGTCGTGCTGCTCGGCGCGCTGCCCGAGGCCGCGGCGATGCAGGCGGTGGCGGCCGACCTCGGCTATTCCGAGACTGTGTTCGCCGCACCCGTGCCGGGCGGCTGGCGCGTGCGGTACTTCGCCCCGGCGATGGAGGTGCCCTTCTGCGGCCACGCCACCATTGCGCTCGGCGCGGCGCTGGCCCGACAGGCCGGGGAGGGCGTGCATCGCCTTCTGCTGAACGAGGCCGAGATCACGGTCGAGGGGCGGCGCGAAGGCGGGCACCTCATCGCCACGCTGGTCTCGCCGCCGACCTGGCACGAGGCGGCCCCAACCGCGCTGCTGGAGGAGGCGCTGGCCCTGTTCGGCTACGCGCCGGAGGAACTCGACCCGCGCCTGCCGCCGGCCGTGATGGGCGCCGGGGCCCGCCACCTGCTGCTGGCGCTCTCCTCGCGCGAACGCCTGGCCGCCATGGCGTATGACCTCGCGGCGGGCGCGGCGCTGATGCGCGACGCTGGCCTGGTCACCATCATGCTGGTCCAGGCCGAGAGCCCACACCGCTTCCATGCCCGGAACGCCTTCGCGGCCGGAGGTGTCGCCGAGGATCCCGCGACCGGCGCAGCCGCGGCCGCCTTCGCTGGCTATCTGCGCGCGCTCGGCTGGCCGCATGGCGGCGGCATCGAGATCCTGCAGGGCCAGGACATGGGCATGCCGTCGCTGCTGCGCGCCGAGATCCCGCCCGGCGCTGGCACGGGCATCCGCGTCTCCGGCGCGGCGAGGATCTCGGCCGGTCCGCTGCCCCTTCCCGGTTAGCGCCCGATGCGCGATGGCGGCCTGCGATCGGGCGTCAGGGCGGCTTCCGCAAGACGGATCGTCGTCTCGCGCGCCAGTGCCTCGTCGCCCGCCGGTGGCGTGGAATTGCCGGGGCGGCGCATGGCCATCCAGGCGATCATCTCCAGCACGGCCCGCGCCGCCAGTTCCGGTTCCAGATCTGTCCGCACGTCGCCGCGGATCGCCAGCTGCCGGATCGCGCGCGTAAAATCCTTCAACGCACGCGCGCGAAGCCGCGTGCCGTAGGCGGCGCTGATCTCCGGGACCTCCGCACCGAGCCGGTCGAGCAGCAGGATGAGGCGCGCTTCCCGCGCCAGCAGATCGTAGAGTTCCCCGGCGATGTCGCGCAGCGTGGCCGCACAATCGGGGTCACCAGCGGCCACGGCCTGCATGCGCGGCAGCGCGAGGCGCGGCCCGAGCGCTTCGGCGAGGACTGCGTCCAGGTCGGCCCGCACGGGCCCGTCACCAGCCGGCAGGCGAAGGCCGCCCGCCACGCGGATCGCCAGATCGAGCAGCGCCGCCTTGTCGGCGGCGTAGAGATAGACGGTTCCGGCAGCCACGCCCGCCTCGCGCGCCACGTCCGCGACCTGTGACAGCCGGAAGCCCTGGCGGGTGAAGACCCGCGCGGCGGCCTCTGCAATGGCGGCAAGCCTGCCCGGTGCGGGGCGCGGACCTCGGCGGATTGCGGTCGGCTGGTCTTTAGTGAATGATCGGTTCATTCATTCATCCTAGGTGCCGCATGACCCCGCCGTCCAGCCCCCGCCGCCACGACGTGGACAACCTCCGCAGCCTCGCCGTTCTGCTGCTGGTGCCGTTCCATACCGCGCGCCTGTTCGACGCGACGCCGTGGCACATGAAGGACGCGGCCGCGCCGCATGCGGGGGCCTCCGTCCTGCTGCGCGCGATCGAGCTGTGGCAGATGCCTCTGCTGTTCCTGCTGGCGGGCATGGCCGCGGCCTATGCGCTGGAGAGCCGCGGCCCCGCCGCCTTCCTACGGGAGCGTGCGGCGCGGCTGCTGCTGCCCCTGGCCTTCGGCATACTGGTGCTGGTTCCGCCGCAGGTCTGGGTGGAACGGGTCACGCCGGCCGCCCCCCTGCGGCAGAGCGCGCCGGTCTTCGCGGGAGATTTTATGGCCTTCCTGCCGGAGGCCTTCGTCTGCTGCTACCCGGCGGCGAACTTCTCCTGGCACCACCTGTGGTTCCTGCCCTACCTGTTGCTCTACGCTGTCCTGCTGGCGCTGGTGTCGCGCGGCGGAGACGTCCGGCGCCTGGCGGCATGGATCGCTGCATCGCCCTGGCGGTTGCTGCTGCCAGCCGGACTCCTGGTCGCGCTCGAGCTCCTGCTCCGGCCGGCCTTCCCCGGCAGCCACGACCTCGTCGCGGACTGGGCGAACCATGCGCATTATGGCCTGCTCGTCATCCTCGGCTGGTGGTTCGCGCGGAATGCGGCGCTCGAGGCGGCGGTGACGCGGCGCTGGGGGCTGCTGACGGGACTGGCGCTCCTTGCCGCGGCGCTGTGGTTCGCCGGCCTGCCGGCGGCGCGCGGCGGGATGGGCCTGCTCGATCTTTCGCTGCCGGCGCGCCTCGCCCTGCGCACCGCGGCGGAATGGCTCGTGCTGCTCGCCCTGCTGGCCGCCGCCCGACGCTGGCTTGCGCACCGAGTCCCGATCCTCGTCAGCTTCGCGCCGCTGTCCTTCGCGTTCTACATGCTGCACCAGACCGTCATCGTGCTGCTCGGCTGGACGCTGTTCGACTGGACGGGCGCGCCGCTCTCGAAGGGGCTGGTCATCGCGGCGGCGACCTTCGTGATCAGCCTGGGCGGCGCCGCGCTGATTGGGCGGACCGCCTGGCTACGCCCCCTGTTCGGCATGGGCGCGGTCGGGCGGCGTGTGGGAGGAACAGCCCGGTGCGAGGCTCAGGCACAGCCGCCGACGTCGCAGTTCCAGCCGCCTTCCGCGGCGACGCTGTTCACCGCCGCATCCGGCCGTTCCCAAGCTCACCAGCCATGAGCCGCGATCCCGCCTCCTCCTCATCGTCCTCCCCAGGCCGGGCTCGGCCTTGGCGGAACGCATGGATCGTGCTGCTGGCGGGCTGCCCCGGCATCCTTTCCCTGCTGCTCGTGCTGCCAGAGGTGCCCGGCGTTCCCAGTCCGACACTGCTGTTGCAGCCGAGCCTCCTGCTGGTGACGCTTTCCTTCACCGGAAGCTGGGCTGCAGCGCGCTGCGGCTTCTTGCTGACCAGCGGCTGCCGCCCCGCCCAGCGCGTCGGACAGGCCACGACTGGCTTGCTGCTAGGCCTGCTGATCGCGCTGGCCGACCACGCGACCCGTGGCCTTTGGCAGGCAGCGCCCGATCAGCCGCCCTCGGTGATTGAGGGATGGAGCGCCTCTGCTCTATTCGTCGGCCTTCTCTACGGCGGGGTGGTGGAAGAGGTGCTGTTGCGCTGGGGCGCGATGAGCCTGATCGCGCTTGCGCTGTGGCAAGGCTTCGCGCGGAGCGCAGTGCGACTGCCGCCTTGGTGCA
This sequence comes from Roseomonas rosulenta, assembly GCF_016106005.1. Lineage (GTDB taxonomy): Bacteria > Pseudomonadota > Alphaproteobacteria > Acetobacterales > Acetobacteraceae > Neoroseomonas > Neoroseomonas rosulenta. Next base: position 32,380 of record NZ_JACADR010000008.1, on the reverse strand, counting down.
TAGCGGCCGCCGTAGGGCTCGCGGCCCTGCTGTTCGCCGCCAGCCATCTCCCGGCACTGGCCGCTGGAGGCATCGCACCGGATGCCGGCGCGGTGCTGCGCACGTTGCTGCTGAACGCGATCGCGGGGGCGGTCCTCGGGTTGCTCTTCGCCATGCGCGACCTGCTCGCGGCCATGGTCGCTCATGGTGCGGCACATCTGGGTTTCGCCCTGGCGGCGATGGTCCTGGCCGTTTGATGACGGCCTCGGCGCGCTGGCCGGCAGGTCAGCCGTCCGCGCCTTCGAGATGCGCCGCAACGAGCCGCGCGAAGCGCAACGGGGCCGCTTCCGGCAGGAGATGGCCCGCCGACGGAACCGCGATGGACCGTGCGCCTGGGATCGCCTGCGCCGCTGCCTGCGAGACCAGGCGGTAGGTGGCCGTGGTGTCGGAGCCCCAGGCGACGGTCGTCGGCACCGCAAGCCGCGCCAGTTCCTCGGCCGCGACGGGCACGGGCGGCGTCTGAGTGAACAGCAGCCCGATGGTGTCGGCGTTGTCGAGGTGGATCCGGCGCACCTCCGGCGGCTGGGCATCGAACCAACCGGGCTCGCCCGCGGCGGCGTCGATCAGCCGACGGGCGGCCTCCGCCCAGTCGCCACGCTGCGCGGCCTCGACCACCGGGCCGAAGGCACGGGCGCCATCGGCCGAGATCTCGAACCGCGCCGCAGGATCGGTCACGAAGGTCGGAAAACCTGGCTCGTAGACCAACAGGCTGCGGATCCGCTCCGGTGCAGCCAGCGCTGCGGCGAGTGCGGAATGGGCCGAGAACGACCAGGCGACGACATGCGCCCGGGTCAGGCCGAGCACATCGACCATGGCGATCAGGTCTTCCGCTTGGCTGGCCGTGCCGAAAGGCTTTCTGCCCACGCTGCGCGGCGCGGGGCCAAAATGCCGCTGCGTCGGCACGATGACGCGCCAGCGATCGGCGAGGTGCGCAGCCACGGGCGCGAGCGTCCGCCGATCGCCAAGTGCGCCGTGCAACAGGACAAGGGGAGGACCGTCGCCGACAATGTCGGCGGCGATGGTCACATCGCGAAGGTGAATGGTCATGCGCATGTTCCGGCGCGGCTGATGCCACGGCCAAGCGCCGCGTTCCATGGCAAACGAGGACGAGCCTGGGTCCGCACAGCCCCATCCTACGGCCCGGTCCGCTAGCGGACAGGCTCCGCGGGGATCCCACGCGGCACCGCCGCCGCCGCCTCGGCGATCAGCCGCCGTGCCCAGGCCGCGTCAGGGTCGGCGGCATCGCGGCGGCGCCAGGCGAGGGACAGCGGCGAGCGGAGTGGCGGAACGACCCGCAGGATGCGTAGCTCCGGTGCCTGCCGCAGCATCGCTGCCGCCGTGCGGTCCGGCATTATGGCGATAAGGTCGGTGCGCCGCAGCACCTCCGCCGCGCCGGCGTAGCTCGGCAGGCCAAGCGCGATCCGGCGGTGACGCCCCTGCCGCGCCAGCCAGACATCGAGGTAGTTCTGGGAGGTCGGCCACGGCAGCGGATAGAGCTGCGGCCGATCGAGCAGGTCTGCAAGCGACGTCTCCGACACCTGCGCGGCGATCCCCGCGCCCGCACCGGCGACGGCCACGACCTCGTCCTCCCACAACGTCTCGACGGCGATCGCCTCGCCGGCCGGCGTGTGCCCCCCGACCGACAGGACAGCGTCCACCCGCCCGGTCAGCAGGTCCGCCTCGTAGCTGCGGCGCTGGAACGCCTCGACCGAAAGGGTCCAGCCGGGCACCTCCTGCCGCAGGCGTCCGGCAGCCTCCGGAATCAGCGTCAAATCGAGCGCCGCAGGCGAGGCAATGGTCAGCGTCCGCTGCGAGCTCCGCGTCGCCGGCACCGCCCGAGGATCGCCGAGCGCGAGGCCGAGTTGCGGCAGGAGCCGAAGCAGTAGCCCCTCGATCGCCCGCGCCCGGGCGGTCGGCGCGAGGGCGTTGCCGGTGCGGACCAGCAGCGGATCCCCAAGCAACCGCCGCAACCGCGCCAGCGCATGACTGACGGCGGAGGCGCTGACGTGTAGCCGCTCCGCTGCCCGGGCGACGCTACGTTCCTCCAGCAGGATCGCCAGCATCTTCAGCAGGTTGAGGTCGAGCCGCATCCAGTCCATGCAAATGCTGAACCGTATTCAGTAGATGCTGACAAGCCATCATTTGGCTCAGGCCAGGGTCGGGGCTAGCCGTCAGGCATCGCAGGGAGCCCAACGATGCTCAGCCTTTCACCCCTTGCACGACGCAGCGCGCTGATCGCCGCCACGACACTGCTCAGCCCGCTCCCCCCGGCCGGCGCGACAACGCGCGCGACCATCCGTCGCGCCCCCCTCTTGGAGGCGATCGGCGCGCGGGAGGTAGCGTTCCTGGCGCGCGACCTTGGCAGCGGGACGGAGCAAGCGCTCGAGGACAGCGACCTCGCCTCTCGCCATGCACCCTGGTCGAGCTTCAAGATCCCGAACCTTCTCATCGCGCTCGAAACCGGTGTCGCCGCGGGACTTGACGCGCCGCGGCGCTGGGATCCCGCGCGCCGCCCAGCCTTGCCACACTGGCCAGCCGCCTGGCGGCGCGACCACACGCTGGGGAGCGCCTTCGAGGACTCAGCGGTCTGGTACTTCCAGGACGTCGCGGCGGAGGTCGGCGCGGCCCGATACCGCTCGATCCTCACCCACTGGCGCTACGGCAATGCTGCGGTCTCAGACGGCTCCGACAGCTTCTGGCTAGGTGGCGGCCTCTCGATTTCGGTCTCGGAGCAGGTCGCCTTCCTTGCCGAGCTGCTGGGCGGCCGCCTCGGCGTGTCGCAGCGTGCGCTCCGCGCGCTCGCGCAGGCGAGCCGGTCAGGGCAGGTCGGCACGGCGGTGATACATGGGAAGACCGGCTCGGGACCGGTCACGCCCGGCGCGTTCGGCGGACTATTCGAGGGTTGGTACTGCGGCTTCGTGGTCCGCCCCCCTGCATCGCCGGTCGTGTTCGCGCTGTTCACCCGCGCGCCCGGTTTCGCATCGTTGGCCGCGTTCCGGCGGGAGTTCTCTCTCCGACTACTCGCCCAGATCGGCGTGCTGCCGGAGCCCACCGGTTGATGGTGTCGCCTTGGGCGCGATGGATGAACGCCCTGCCCCGCGTGCACCGCGCGAGCTTCACGTACGGCTTGCCTCGCTGGCCGGCCTCGGCACGCTGCGGAGAACCGCGACATCTGCTGCCACCAGGTATTCGCGGGCTTCGCTGTGTGAGAGGCGTTCGAGCGCCACGTCGGAAGCCGAGCGTCAACGACGGTATCCTCCGCATTGTCACCAGCACCGCCAGCGGCGCCGCGGGGAGATCCACCGCGGAGGCGCTGACGTTCCGCGCCGTCACACGCACCGTATCGTTCGACCACATGTGGCAGTCGAGCACGAAGGCGATGCTGCTGGCGTCGAGCGAGGCGTCGGCGAAGTCCCCCGCCGCGCGCCAGCGCCGGTGACGTCGATGTTTGCCGTCGCGCGGGGCCCGAGGCTCGGCAGGTCCCAGCTGGTCTCCAGCGCCAGCGTCCGCGTCCCCGCCGGCAGCGACCCGCAGTTCTACGTCTGCATCAGCGGATCGGTGGCGCGTACATGAGACCGCCGCGTGTCCACTGGTCGTTAACGCCGCGCGCCAAGCCGATGGGCGATCCAGCGCCGAGGTTCCGCTCGAAGATCTCGCCGTAGTTGCCGACCTGGCGGATGGCATTGAAGGCCCAGCGAGCGTCAAGGCCCATCATCGGACCATGATCACCCATCGCGCCAAGCAGACGGCGGATGGCCGGGTTGTCGCTGGTCAGCATGGCTTCCGCATTGGCCGAAGTGACGCCGAGCTCCTCGGCCTCGATCAAGGCGAAGACGGTCCAGCGGACGACCTCGGTCCATTGCTCGTCGCCGTGACGCACTACGGGAGCTAGCGGCTCCTTGCTGATGCGATCGGGCAGAACCTGGTGCTCGGCCGGGTTACGCAGCGTGGTCAAGATGCCAACCAGCTGCGAGGCGTCGGTGGACATCGCCGCACAGCGGCCTTCCTCGTACGCAGTGCGCATGGCTCCCGGCTCGCTCACCAGGACGGGGGTATAGGTCACGCGATTGGCCCGGGCCCAGTCGGCAAGGTTCGCCTCGCTGGTGGAGCCGGAGAACGTGCAAATGGCGCTGCCCTGCAGGTCCTGAGCGCGGCTGATGTTCGCGCGGCGCGCCAGGAAACCCTGCCCGTCATAGAAGGTGACGGGGGCGAAGTTGAAGCCGAGCTGTGTGTCGCGCGACTGCGTCCATGTCACTGCGCGCGTGAGCACGTCCACTTGGCCCTGCTGCAGGGCGGGGAATCGGGCCTGGCTGCTGAGGGGGGTGAAGCTGGCGCGCTGTGCGTCGCCCAACACGGCCGCGGCAATGGCACGGCAGATGTCGATCTCGAGACCCTGCCAAACACCGTTGGTGGCCTGGGCCCCAAAGCCCGGCACGCCTGGCGGGATCCCGCAGGCGAGCGTGCCGCGCTGGCGCACCTGGCTAAGCGTCGGACCGGGCTCGGCCGGTTGGGCCGAGGCAGTTGTTGCAGAAAGAAGAAGGGCTGCTGCCGCAGCGGCCACCCGCATCATCATCCGATTCCGCCCCTACCTGCTCTCGCCGGCGGAGTGGAAGGGGAAGCACCCACTCGCGTGCGACGGTTCACAGTCTGTTACCCGTTCAGCGCGTGAGGTTTGATCTATCTCAATGAGCAGAGCCGTTCATCCGCCGAGCATCCTGCGCAGTATGGCGACGACGCTGCCCTCGCCCACGGGCAGCAGCAGCACGATGGCCGCCAGCACTATCTCGATCCCACCCAACCGGTTGTTGGCCTGCTTAGAGCGCTCGGTGCCACCTCGACGCCTTCTCAACCCACGCGTCGCTTCACCACCTGCACCGCAAGCGGCGCCGCAGCCAGATCCACCGTCGACGCGCTGACGTTGCGCGCCGCGCGCCGCGTACCGTGACGTCGACGTTGCCGATACACCAACCTTCAACGCAGACTACGCAGGCGTGCCGAGACAAGGCCTGCGAGAGGAAATCGATGAACACCGTCAAAAACGCACTGGCCCAGAAGACTGGCGCCCTGATCCAGGTTCGTTCCGGCGACATGGTCGTCGAGGCCCTGCGCCAGATGCGCGACAACCGGGTCCGGTCGGTGCTGGTTATCGATGACGACGTTCTGGTCGGTATCGTGACCCAGGGTGACTGCGCCATCAAAGTGCTGCTGCCGGGGCTCGATGCGAAGCAGACGCCGGTGAGCCAGGTGATGACGGGCAATCCGGTCACTGTGAAGCCTGACGACCGTCTGGAAGGCTGCATGACAATGATGGCTGCGCGCGGCTTTCGCCATCTGCCGGTGCTGGACGCGGGTAAGGTCGTGGGCGTGATTTCCATCGGAGACGTCGTCAAGGAAATCATCCGGGATTTGGAGCGCAACGTGGGCGACCTGATGGGATACGTCATGAGGGACGGCCCCGGGGGCTAAGAAACGAACCGCGGCGCCGTCGCTGACGTCATCTTTGGGTGACGTGCTATCGTGATTCCGATGGACCGGGGTACCCGCCCTCGAAAGCAGCTGGAGCGCGGGGCTCGGTGAACGCGGCGATATTCAGCAACAAATCGCCCGGTTGAAAGCCCGATCCGCTGCCATCGCGTCCATCATTCGTGCCAGTTCAGGCGCCGCGCCGAAGCCAACCGCGGCCTGCCGCTGCAGCGCGGCAGGGAACTCGGTCACCCGCGGACACGGCCGATCAGAAATCGCCGCGCCGCTTCCGCTCAGCAGCGCCATCGCGCTCAGCCTCACGAGCTGACGCATCCGCCGGCCTCCTCGTCGTCTGTTCTTCGCGCGCAGCTTGCGCGTGCCGGGCATCGCGGCCGTCGCGGCCCCCCCCACCAGATACGCGACACCGAACGCAGCCCGTGCCGCGCCAACGAGCGCCACCCACCCCTGCACGCGCGCCCTCGCCGCCGCGATCACACGCTGCCGCAGTTGCTGGAGGATGGTGTGTCGATCCGCGCGGCGGACATGCCGGGTGCGGACGACCTGATGCCGCGGATCTACGCGGCGATGGCGCAGAAGGAGCGCGAGCTGATCAGCGCGCGGACCAGGGCGGCGCTGGCGGCCGCCAAGGCACGGGCAAGACCCTCGGGGGCGACCGCGGCTACCGGCCAGCCACCGGTCCGGACGCCGCCGCGGCGGCACGGGTGCGGCGGGAAGATGCGGAACGCGCTGCACATCGGCGCGGGCTGGAACTGCACCGCTTGCGCGAAGCCGGCGTGCAGGGGCACGCGGCCCTGGCCCGAGCCCTCAACCACCGCCGCGTGCCGACGCCCGGTCGTGGTGGCGTCTGGGCGCACACTGCGGTTTCGCGCGTCCTCGCGCGCCCAGCGGCTTCCTGAGCGACTAGCAGGCATTCACGCCGGTCTGTCGTGCCGCCAGATTGTCGCCGCCCCAACCATGCGGCACGGGATACCGCTCGATCGGCTGCGGCAGATCGCGCAACCATGGCGGCCGTTCATCCGAAGGCGCCCCGCGCAGCATGGGCACGATGGCGCGCTGAGCCGGGGCCGAGCATGCCGCCGCCAAACAGATCGTGCCAGCAAGGCTAAGGTCTCGTAGGCGCACAGGCCGTACCCGCCTCCCAATCGAATGCATCACCGCGCCTCACCTAGGCGCCCGTCGTCAGCTTGCGCGCGATTATCCGTCCCTCTACCGGCACGAGCAGGTCGTAGTGGTCCGCCGGAGTGACCTCGGTGATCTGTCGAGGACGGAAGGCCACGACATTGGTTCCACCACGATGGCGGAGGCTGTCGTAGACGATCCCCGATCTTCCTGATTTCCGAACCGCCTCCCCGAAAACCTGGGAGGCCGAGTAGCTCGTGCTGTCGTAGAGTTCGGCACGGCTCTGCATCTGCCCGCGGATGTCCAGGTAGTCTCGTCCCGCCAGCTGGCACACATAGCACCGGAAAGTTCGACGCTCCTCACGCCTTCCGCGCGCCACCGCCTCGCGCAGGAGATGATGCGCCACCTCGGCTACCGCAGTCGTCAGGGCCGTAGCAGCGTACCAAGCGCCAAGCTCTGGACCGTTGAAGCGAGACCCCGATGGGGCGGCGTGGAGGAACGATGCCATGACGATGCTGGCGTTGGGCGTTGCGTAAGCCCATTGGTCCTGCGGCAGTCGGGCGATCCGCTCAGCAACCAGACGATCGTTCGTCCAGCCCTCGAGTTCCATCACCGCCGCAAGGTCATCGGCCGTAGCGACTGTGTCGAACGCACCGATCGGAGGGAACCGAGAAGGAATGAGGCGCCACGCGGGTGCCGGCGCCTCGACCAAGGCTTCGTCGTTCACGCGAAAACAATGTCCTCATCTGACAGTGCCGACGCCGCATCATCGGCAGCGTTCGGCGCCATGAAGAGCCCGCCCCGCGCCCCGTCGAGGAAGCGCCGCACCAGCATGAGGCCATCCTGCGTCCCGCCCAGGACAAGCGCGATGGGGGGCTGGCCGCCGAACGGAAGTGCCGCGTGCGGCTCGCGCAGCCAGCGAAGACCCTCGGCGTCCACGGCGAACAGGATGCGCAACGCCTTGTGGATACCGAGCACGGCAGAAATGCGAAGCAGGGTGTCCGTCGGCAGCGTCACCTCGTCGCCGGCCCGGGCTGCTTTGACCCAGCCGTAGTACGTCGAGCGCGATGGGAGCCCCAAAACCAGAAGCCTCTCGTCCTGCGACAGCGCCCACAGATCGGCTATGGCGATAAAGGTGCGCATTGCAGGGCCGCTCAAACGACGCCGATTGCTCGAGGTGAACCGGGAGGCGTCGAGCGAGGGGGGGGCCGTGGTGGCAGTTGGACCAGCGTGGCGAGCATACGGCATGAGCCAACCTCCGGATTGGTATTTAATATCCGGATCTGAACTTGTCAAGATTTCAGCCGTTCGACAGCGCTCATCGGAGCTATCTCTTCACCACCGACCAACGGTCGATGCCCGGTGTTGAGCAGATGCGATGCGGCTGCGGCTACCGCGGGCCCTTCGGCGCGGCCCTCACAGCCGCTCGTCCTGGCCCGCGCTCGTCTCGTCGACGATCTGCACAACCAAGCGCGGCTCATGCCCAAGCTCCCGGTTCAGACGGTTGATCTCGGCTTCGAGCTCAGCATCGCTCAGCTGGCTAATCGGGTCGATCACCGGCTTGACATCGACCTTCTCGCGACAGCCCGCCCGCGCCTTCATTCAGAACGTCGCTGCGGCCACGTTCTTGCCCCGGGCCCGCGGCGCTCGCCACCGCCTACAACGGGGCGAGCGGCGGCGCAGCTTCAGCGCGGAGGACAAGGTCCGGCTGGTGGCGGAGACGTTCCAGCTTGGCGAGACGGTGACGGCGGTGTCGCGTCGGCACGGAGTCTGTACCAGCCTGCTGCATCGCTGGCGACGCGCGACGCGTTGTGATGTGCCGCGGCGACGCCCACCGCCGCCGAGGCTGCTGCCGGTGCGCCTTGTGACGCCCGATGCGGCTGCGTCGTCCATGCCGCCGCCAGTGTCTGACATCGCCCCCGGGCCGATCGAGGTGGTGCTGCGCAACGGGCGGGTGCTGCGGGTCGCGGCGACGACGGATGCCGCCGCGGTCGCGCGGCTGGTGGCGGCGCTGGAGGCGTGATTGGGCCGCCGCCGGGCGTGCGGGTCTGGCTGGCAGCCGGCCCGACGGATATGCGCCGAGGCTTCTAAGGGCTAGTGCGGCTGGCGCAGGAGATGCTGGGCCGCGATCCGTTCAGCGGCCATATCTTTGCGTTCCGCTGCAAGCGCGGCCACCTGGTGAAGCTGCTGTTCTGGGACGGCCAGAGCCTGTGCCTCTACGCCAAGCGGCTCGACCGCGGTCGCTTCGTCGGGCCGGCGACACAGGGCGACGCGGTGTCGCTGACGCCGGCGCAGCCATCGATGCTGCTGGAGGGGATCGACTGACGCATGCCGGCCTGGACGGCACGCCCCGAGGTCGCAGGGTAGCGCCTTCCACTTGGCGCGACACGGCGCGATCGGTGACGATTCTGTTGTTCCCGACGCGCTCGATATCTCCGCACTTCCTGACGATCCCGCGGCTCTGCGCGCGTTGTTGATCGAGGTGCTGGCCGAGCGCGACGATGCGTCCGCTGCGCGCGATGCGCTGGAGGCGCAGAACGACCGGCTCCGCCACATCCTGCTGAAGCTGCAGCGGCAGCAGTTCTGCCGGAAGTCGGAGCGGCTGCCGGAGGAGCAGCTGCAACTCGGCCTGGCCGACCTCGAGACGGCGATCGCGAAGGCCGATGCGGAGGCCGAGAAGCGCGACCCAGAACTGCGGCAGGAACGCGCGACCAAGCGCCGGGCCGCCCGCGGCGCGCTGCCCGCCCACATGCCGCGGATCGAGGTGGTGCTGACGCCGGCGAGCACCGCCTGCCCTTGCTGCGCGGCAACGATGGTGGAGATCGGCGCCGACAGCTCGGAGCGGCTCGACGTGATCCCCGCGCTGTTCCGAGTGATCGTGACGAAGCGGCCGAAGCTGGCCTGCCGGGCCTGCGCCGGCGTGGTGGTGCAGAGGCCGGCACCGGCGCGCCTGATCGAGGGCGGACTGCCGACCGAGGCGACGGTCGCCCATGTCTTGGTCTCCCGCTACGCGGACCATCTCCCGCTCTATTGCCAAGCCGGGATCCTCGCGCGGCAGGGCATCCTCGTGGACCGCGCGACGCTGGCGGCCTGGGTTGGCACAGCGGCGGCGGAGATCTTGCCGGTCGTGCGGCGGATGAAGGCGATCCTGCTGGCCTCGGCGCGGCTGTTCGCCGACGAGACCTCGGTGCCGGTCCTGGACCCGGGCCGCGGCAAGACGAAGACAGGCTGATACTGGTCCATCGCGCGCGACAGCCGGCCCTGGGGCTGGGTCGACGCGCCGGGGGTCGTCTACACTTACGGGCCCGGGCCGCGGCCGCGAGCATGCGAGGGCGCTGCTGGGCGGCTATCGCGGCATCCTGCAGTGCGACGGCTATGCCGGATACAATGGCCTCGCCGACGCGGCCACGGGGCCGGGCCCCGCGGTCGTGGCGTTCTGCTAGGGCCATGCGCAGCGGCAGTTCTACGACCTGGCGCTGAGGGCCAAGGCGCCGATCGTCGAGGAAGCGCTGCACCGCATCGCCGCCCTCTACGCTATCGAGGCCGAGATCCGCGGCACATCGCCCGAGACGCACGTGGCCGAAAGGCGCGCCCGCAATCGCCCGCTGGTCCAGGACCTGTTCGCCTGGTTCGAGGCGACGCTGGCGAGGCTGCCTGCGCGGAGCACCATGGCAGAGGCGATCCGCTATGCGCTGAACCACCGCGAGGGCCTGTTGCGGTTCCTCGAGGACGGCCGCATCGAGCTCGACACCAACAGCGTCGAGCGCGCCGCCAAGCCCGTGGCGCTCAGCCGCAAGAACGCGATTTTCGCCGGCTGCGATGAGGGCGCAGAGGCCTGGGCCGCCATCGCCTCGCTTATCGAGACCTGCAAGCTCAACGGCGTCGATCCCCAGCGATACCTCACCGACCTGCTCACCCGCCTCCTCGAAGGCTGGCCACGAAGCCGCATCGACGATCTCATGCCATGGTGCTGGGCGAAAGCGGCCAGGCATGACGCGCCCTGCGACCGGGGGCCACAGAGCAACGCTGACGCGTAGGGTGCGGTCATGAAATTGCTTACTGCGGCGATCGCGCAAAGCGCGCATCATCGGCTTCGACGGGCAGATCGAGTTCGAGGCGTTGCGGCTCTACGGCTCTCCTTCGCTGCCGGCGGGGACACGGACGCTTGCGCTTGAGACCAACTATGACCTGTCGAGCCTTGGGTCCAGCGCCACGGCCAACGTCGACGTCACGGTTCCAGGCGCGCGGCGGAGGTACCTCGCCGATCCATCGCTCGACACCAGCAGCATCGCCTTCGTGCTGGACTGCCACGTGTGGAGTAACGACAGCGTGCGCGTGACGGCGTGGAACGTCAGCGACTCTACGGTGGACTTCGCCGCGTCACAGCTGGCGGTGCAGGTGGTGAAGCGGCGGGTGCTATGGGTGGATCCGCTTACCCAAGGTCGCGGAACTCTCGGCGCTCTTGCCCCAGGCCATCCCGCAGCCCGATGCCCAGCACGGCCGCGAGATTGTACCAGGGTATCGTCACGTCATCAGACGTTTGCGCCAATGCGGCTTCAGGAATTCGAGGATGAGGATGGTCGCCAGCCCGGCCGTAACCGTCACCGCGAGATCGTCTGGATGCAGGGGCCCGAAGCGGAACATGCGCTGCGCAAAGGGTAGCGCCAACGTAACCCCGAGCATCACCGTCACTGCCAGCATCACCCAGCGCAGCACTGCGTTGCGCCGCCTGAAGGCAGTGATGATAGAGGCGCTGAAGGACCGATTCACAAAGATCAGCCCGACGATACTGATCACCAGGGCGAAGAAGGTCAGCGACCTGACTTCCGGCTCGGGCATGCCCCGATCCAGCGCGACCAGATAGATGCCTGCCGTCGGCGCCAGCACGACGGCCCCCTGCAGCACGCTCCAACCCAGCAGCGAGGCGGAGAACAGCGGGGCCGCCGGATCGCGTGGCGGGCGCTGCATGATCCCCTCTTCCTCAGTCTCGGCTTCGAACACCAGGGTGCAGACCGGGTCGATCATCATCTCCAGGAAGGCGATATGCATCGGCCAGAGCAGGATCGGCAGCCCGAAAATGAGTGGCAGCAGTGCCAAACCTGCGATGGGCAAGTGAATCGCGATAATGAAGCCCATGGATTTGCGCAAATTGTCGAAGACGCGTCGACCCAGGCGCACGGCCGCGACGATGGAGCCAAAATCATCATCCAGGAGCACGAGCGACGACGCCTCGCGCGCGACGTCGGTGCCGCGGCCACCCATGGCGATGCCGATATGCGCGGCCTTGAGCGATGGCGCGTCGTTCACTCCGTCGCCAGTCATCGCGACGACCTCGCCATCCGCTTTCAGCGCGGCCACGATGCGCAGCTTCTGCTCGGGCATGACGCGGGCGAAGACCGTTGTGCTGCGCGCCTGCGCCGCCAGGGTTGCGTCGTCCATGCCGGAAAGCGCCTCGCCGGTCACTATGGTCTCGGCGTCCAGCCCCGCCTGGCGCGCGATGGCGGCGGCGGTGGTCGGATAGTCGCCGGTGATCATCACGACGCGGATGCCGGCCGTGCGGCATTCGGCCACCGCCTCCACCACCCCAGGCCGCAGCGGGTCGGCCAGGCCAACGAGTCCCAACAGGCGGAAGGCGAAGCGGTCCTGCGTCTCCGGCCAGGCCTCGCCGCTGTGCGTGGCACGGGCCACGGCGAGCACGCGCATGCCTTTCGCAGCCAACACCTCGGTCCTCGCGATCAGCGCGGCGCGCGCCTCGGCATCGAGGTGGCATAGCAAGGCGATAGCCTCGGGTGCGCCCTTCGTGGCGACGATGGTCTCGGTGCCGGATCGCCAGATATTCGTCATCGCCAGCAGATCGGGGCGAAGGCCGTAGGTACGGATGAGGTCAAGCGCGGGCTGGGCCATCCCGTCGGCCATCGCGTGGAACGCCTTCTCCATTGGGTCGAAGGGCTGCGGCACGCTGGCTAGCCTCCCCGTCTCTACCAGCAGACGAAACCCCTGCGGTATCGCGCCATCCTGCGGGTGAAACTCACTGCCATCTGGCAGGCACAGCACAGCCACCGTCATACGGTTCTGCGTCAGTGTGCCGGTCTTGTCGGTGCATAGCACCGTGGCGGAACCCAGCGTCTCGATCGACGCCGCGCGCCGCGTCAGAACTCGCGCCTTGGAGATCCGCCAGGCGCCCATCGCCATGAAGACGGTAAGCACCACCGGCAACTCCTCCGGCACCATGGACATGCCGATGGCGATCCCGGCCAGCAGCGCATCCAGCCAGCCGCCGCGCAATGTGCCGTAGAGCAGCACCGCCAGCACGCTGACGACGCCACCGAAGATCGCACAGAACTTCACCAGTCGGCGCATCTGCGCCTGCAGCCGCGGTGGCTCGGGATCGAGCGCACTGAGCGACTGGCCGATCCGGCCGATCTCACTGTGCGGACCGGTCGCCGTCACCTCGGCGATGCCACTGCCTCGCACCACCAGCGATCCCGAGAAGACATGCGGCAGATCATCGCCGCCCGGACGCGCCGGCGGCAATGTCGCGCTTGCCACCTTCCGCACTGGAACCGACTCTCCCGTCAGCAGCGATTCATCGGTCTGGACGTCGCTGGCCTCGATCAGCCGGGCGTCGGCCGGGACGCGATCGCCCTCCGCCAGCACCACCAGGTCGCCGCGAACGACTTCGCGACCGGCAATGCGCTTGCGTTCGCCTCCGCGGATCACCAATGCGCGTGGGCTGGTCAGGTCGCGCAGTGCTTCCAGGACGCGTTCGGTGCGGCTTTCCTGGACGACCGTGATCACGATGGAGAACAGCGCGAAGGCCAGCAGGATGAGGGCCTCTTCCGGACTACCGAGCAGCAGGTAGAGCACGCCACCGCCGAGCAGGAGCGCCAGCATGGGCTCGCGCAGCACCTCAAGCACGATCCGGAATGGCGTTCTGCGCCCGGCGCGTGCCAGTTCATTGGGGCCATCGGCCTTCAGGCGGGCCGCGGCCTCCCGCTCGCTGAGGCCACCGCCGTTCTCCCTGGTCATCGGTGCATCCGGCATGGCCCTCGTCCTCTGGAGCGCCTGGCGCGAGTTTCCCGCAGACCGAGGATGGCGGGGTCGCATCGTGACTACGCCTGGGCAGCATGACTACGCCTGGGCAGCATGGTCGGTCGAGGCGCCGCACGGAAGAAGGGCGTGCCGCGCCGAGCAGCCACAGGGCGAGAAGTGCTTCACCTAGGCTCGTCTGTTGGCCGGTCCCTGGCGTTGATCTGGAGCAAGGACGACGGCCGGTCGTGGCGCGCATGTTTGAGTTGGGAATTGGGTTGACCGACCCTCAGCTCAAACCGAGGAGGCGTGCGTGGACAGGCAAGGCGTGGCCCGACCATCGCTCGTCAGTCCATCGACGTTGCGTCTGGCTGCCTCCGCGTACCTGGCAGTGCGAATTTACGGACGGTGACCGCACTCGAACTGCTCTTCTATATCTCCGTCGCGCTACTGTTTCAGCTCGCGGTAGGAATCGGCGTTGCAATATGGCGCTGGCGCCGGCGGGCCGCACTGCCGGCAATGCCGACGAGCGAGCCGGACACGACAGATCGTTCCCTAGCCTGGCCGGGCCTGCGAGAGTTTCGTGTCCTGCGGCGCCAGTTCGAGGATGCGCTGCGGACGCAATGCTCATTCTATCTCGCGCCGGTGGATGGGGCGCTGCTGCCACAATTCCAGCCAGGCCAATTCCTAACTCGCGCTTGACGTCCCGGAGGCTAGGACCGGCGCCGGGCGGACGATCACATGCTGCTATTCATTGTCCGATGCACCGAGGCCGGACGCCTACCGCATCACCGTCAAGCGGGTTCCATCGCCACTGGATCGGCCGGAGCTGCCACCGGGCGTCGCCTCCAACCAGTTGCATGACCGGGCGCAGGAAGGCGACCTCCTCAGGGTGAGGGCTCCGTCTGGCCGCTTCTTCATCGACACCGACGCACGGCTCCCGGCAGTCTTCATCGCCGGCGGAATCGGCATCACGCCCATGATGAGTATGCTGAGCTGGTGCCTGGAGCAGCAGCCCGGTCGTGTCCTGTACCTCTACTACGGGCTTCGTGACGGCGGTGAGCATGCCTTCAAGGCAAGGCTTGAGGAGTTGGCGGCCGAGCATTCCTCCTTCCACCTAAACGTCACCTACAGCCAGCCGCGCCCCGACGATGTTCCGAGGCGGGATTACCAGCACTCGCCAGACGTCGATGTAGCCTTGCTGCGCCAGACGCTGCCGCGGGGCCGTCACGCATTCTACATCCGCGGCCCGCCGACGATGATGGCGAGCCTCATCCCCGCGCTCCTGACCTGGGGCATTGACCCGTAGGACATCCATCACGAGGCCTTCGGCCCGGCGTCCCTCGCGCCCGTGCACGCGGCTTCGGGCAATGCAGCGGCCGGTATCGCCACCGCCGTCGAGGTTCAGTTTCGTCGCGCGGGGCGCACGCTGGTCTGGGACGGACGGGATTCGAGCCTGCTCGACTTTGCGGAACGTCACGGGGTCGCGGTCCAATCCGGCTGCCGGTCCGGCAGTTGTGGAAGCTGCGAGACGGCTGTCGCGTCCGGCACCGTCAGCCACGCGGTGAAGCCCGACCATCATGTACCACCCGGCCACTGCCTGCTGTGCGTCGGCACGCCCGGATCCGCGCTGGTGCTCGACGCATGACCGGCAGCCTGATCAACCGCGAGGTCCTGCCCTTCCTGCTGAAGCTGGCGGCCTGGCCGCCGCGGCGCTGATCCTCGATGCCGTGCTGCACCTCGACGATACGGTCTGGATCGGCCGCTACCTCGCCATTCCCGGCACGGCGCTGATCCTGGCCTCGCTGCGCAAGCACGAGCGGATCACGACAGGCAATCCGGCGCAGCTTCTGCGGCGACATGAATGGATGGCCTGGGCCGGGTCGCTGCTGGTGCTGGTCCATGCCGGCATCCACTTCAACGCGATCCTCGCCTGGCTGGCGGTCTGGGCGATGCTCGTCAATGTCGCCAGCGGGCTGACGGGCAAGTACCTGCTGCAGCGGTCGCGACGGCGCATCGAGGCCAGTCGCCGGGATTTGCGCGACGAGGGACTGGCTTCGAGCGCCATCGAGGAACGGCTCTACTGGGACAGCCTGACCTTCGACGTCATCAAGCAATGGCGGGTGGTTCACATCCCGATCACCCTGGCATTCGCCGTCCTGGCGACGGCGCATATCCTCACCGTCTTCCTGTTCTGGGGCTGGCGATGAAGCGTCCCTGGATCATGCTGATCGTCGTGGCCAACCTGGCGGTGATCGTGGCGCTCACCTTCATCTACCCGCATCTGATGATCAGCGCGGGCCCGCTGTTGCCGGCGCATGCGCAACCGACGACGGATTGCTTCGCGTGCCACGCGCCACTGCGCGGCGCTGCGGCGGATCGCTGCGTCAGCTGCCACGCTGTCGCGGATATCGGCGCGCGCCCCACCACTGGGGTGGCGCTGGCGCGGACGCCACTCCATCAGCAACTGGTCGCGCAGAATTGCGTCGCCTATCACAGTGAGCATCAGGGCTCGCGGATCAGTCAAAGCACGCACATGACGTTCTTGCACGCGCTGCTGCAACCCGCGACGCAGGCGAATTGCGCCAGCTGCCATACGGCGCCGGCAACCGCGTTTCATCGTGATCTCACCACGGGATGCGCGCAGTGCTACAGCACCGTGCGCTGGACGCCGGCCACCTTCGATCACGCGCGGCTCTTCGTGCTCGACCGTGATCACAATGCGCCCTGCGCAACCTGCCACGTGCACAACGATACCAGTCGCTATACCTGCTATGACTGCCATGAGCATCGGCCTGACCGCATTAGTGCCAAGCAACTGCGGGAGGGAATCCGGGACTTCCAGAACTGCGTGTCCTGCCATCGCAGCGCCCATGGCGAGCCTTAAGGCCGCGGGGGACGTGATCGTCGTGAGGGACGCGGCGGCCAAGAAAATGATTGAGGTAACGTCGACCCGTGAAGGAAGCCCGATGCCGCACCTGCACCTACACCCTGAACGTCATCTCGTCTCGCGGATCGGTTGGCTGCGGGCGGCGGTCCTCGGAGCCAATGACGGCATCGTCTCGACCGCCAGCCTGATCGTCGGCGTCGCTGTGGCAGCGGCCACGCAGACTGACATCCTGATCGCTGGCGCGGCTGGGTTGGTCGCGGGTGCGATATCGATGGCGGCAGGAGAGTACGTCTCTGTCGGTTCCCAATCCGACACGGAACAGGCCTACTTGGCCCGGGAAACCCAAGAGCCTCGGGACAACCCTGCCTTCGAACATGAGGAACTGGCCCAGATCTACGTCCGTCGTGCGGTGGACCGCGCGTTGGCCCGGCAGGTGGCCGAGCAGCTGATGGCCAAGAATGCCCTGGCGGCACATGCACAGGACGAGCTCGGGATGTCCGAGATCACCACCGCGCGGCCCATCCAGGCAGCACTGACATCGGCGGCAACCTTCGCCGTGGGCGCCGCCATGCCCCTGCTGAAGGTGGTCATCGCGCCGCCGCATCTGCTCGTATGGATCGTCTCGTGCGCATCGCTGGCTTCTCTGGCCCTGCTGGGGGCGCTCGGGGCGCAGGCGGGTGGCGCCAAAGTGCTTCGCGCCACGGCGCGGCTGACCTCCTGGGGCCCGCTCGCGATGGCATTGACGGCGGGTATCGGAGCGTTGTTCGGCACAGTGGTGTAGTCGGCGCAGGCACCGCTGAGGCTGGATCGGATGACGAATCCGACCATCCCAAGGTTGAAAACAAAGAAGTGTGCTGCGGCGCGATTTCGTGGCCGGCGACATCGCGCTCTGCGGCTTGCTGCCGCAGCGGAAAGGCTGAGCGTCCCAGCCTGAGGATACGCCCGCCCGGCGGGATCGTGGCCACTCGGTCATGAAGCGTGGCATCCTGCACGCCATGGCGATGACCAAGATGGCCGACGTAGCGCACCCGACCGGCGTGCCCCCGGTCTTCGTCGCACGCGGGTTGTGCAAGAGCTACGGCACCGGCGACGCCACTGTGCATGCGCTGCGCGACCTCGACCTCGACATCATGCAGGGCGAGTTCGTGGTGCTGCTCGGCCCGTCCGGCTCCGGTAAATCCACCCTCTTGAACATCCTTGGCGGCCTCGATGCGCCAACCTCCGGCCGCGCCGCGTGGCGGGACCACGAGCTGGCCGGCGCAGACGAGGCGGCGCTTACAGCCTACCGGCGCGACCACGTCGGCTTCGTCTTCCAGTTCTACAACCTCATCCCGAGCCTCACCGCCCGCGAGAATGTCGAACTCGTCGCCGAGATCGCGCGCGACCCGATGCAGCCAGAGGAGGCGCTCGCGCTCGTCGGCCTCTCGCGCCGCCTCGACCACTTCCCCGGCCAGCTCTCCGGCGGCGAGCAGCAGCGCGTCGCGGTTGCGCGCGCCATCGTCAAGCGGCCCGACGCCCTGCTCTGCGACGAGCCCACCGGGGCGCTCGACGTCGAGACGGGCAAGCTCGTGCTCTCGGCCATCGCGCGGGCCAACCGCGAGGTCGGGGCGACGACGGTGGTCATCACCCATAACGCGGCGATCGCCGGCATGGCCGACCGGGTGCTGCGCATGGGCGGCGGGCGCATCGTGTCGATCGAAGCGAATGGCAACCGTTGCGCGCCGGAGGAGCTCGTCTGGTGAGGGTGCTGGACCGCAAGGTGCTGCGCGATGTCCGGGCGCTGCGCGGCCAGGTCCTCACCATCGCGCTGCTGATCGGCGCCGGGGTCGCGGTGCTGGTGATGTCGGTCAGCAGCTTCCTCTCGCTCCGCGAGGCGCAGCAGACCTTCTATGCGGAGAGCCGCTTCGCGGAGGTCTCTGCCGAGGTGAAGCGCGCGCCCCGCACGCTGCTGAGCCGGATCGGGGAGATCCCGGGCGTGGCGCTCACAGAAGCGCGCGTCAGCGGCGAGGCTCGCGTTGATTGGCCCGGGGGGGAGGTGCCGGTCGCTGGGCGTGTGCTGTCTCTTCCGGCCAACGGGGAGCAACCGGCGCTCAACAGGCTCTGGTTGCTTGCCGGCCGGCTGCCCGAGCCGACACGACACGACGAGGCGGTGATCCATGCCGCCTTTGCGGAGGCCTGGCAGGTGCGCCCGGGCGACGAGATCGCCGTCATACTGAACGGCCGACGCGAGCGCTTCCGCATCAGCGGCATCGCCCATTCGCCGGAGTTCGTCTTCACCTCGCGCCCGGGCAATCCCCTGCCGGACGATCGCGGCTTCCTCGTGCTCTGGGTGAACGAGGAAGGGGCATCGCGCGCCTTCGACATGCAGGGCGCCTTCAATGAGGTGGTGCTGACCCTGGCCCCCGGCGCCTCGGAACCTGAGGTGATCGCGGAGCTCGACCTGCTGCTGCAGCCCTGGGGCGGTCGCGGCGCCTATGGACGGCGCGACCAGCCCTCGCACCGCTTCCTGGAGGACGAACTGGCCGAGCAGCGCACGCTCGCGGTCACCGTTCCGCTGGTCTTCTTCGGCATCGCCGCCTTCCTGCTGAACGTCGTGCTGGGCCGGATGGTGGAGGCTCAGCGCGAGCAGGTCGCGGCGCTCAAGGCGCTCGGCTACCCGTCCTTTCCGATCGCCGCCCACTACGCGAAGTTCGTCGCCGTAGTCTGTGCGCTGGGCTCGGTGTTCGGCATCGCGGCCGGGGCCTGGATGGGCGCGGGCATGCTCGGCAACTACCGTCCCTTCTTTCGCTTCCCGGAGATGCCCTACCTGCTGCCGGCCCGGCTGCCCCTGCTCGCGGCGGCGGCCAGCTTCGCGGTGGCGCTGCTCGGCGTGCTGGCCGCGCTGCGGCGGATCCTCCGCCTGCCCGCCGCTGAGGGATTGCGCCCGCCGCGCCCGGCCGATTTCGGCGGGGTCACGCTCGGCCGCTGGGGCCGCCGGGTCGGGGCCAGGGCCAAGATCCCGCTGCGTGGCTTGCTCGGTCGCCCGCTGCGCACCCTCCTCACTGTCCTCGGCATCGCGATGGCGGTGCCGATGGTGGTGCTCGGCCTGTTCTGGTGGGACGCGATGGACAGCATGGTGGAGCTGCAGTTCGACCGCATCGAGCGCGGCGACGCCTTCGTGGCGCTCACCGACCCGCGCCCCTCCCGCGCCGTGCGCGAGATGGCGCGCCTTCCCGGCGTGCTCGCCGCGGAGGGCCATCGCATCGTGCCGGTGCGGCTTCGGGCTGCGCAGCGCAGCCGCCTCCTCGCCCTAACCGGTCTCCCGGAGGGCGCGGAGCTTCGTGTTCCCCGGGATGCCGATCTCCGCCCGGTGCCGATCCCGCAGCAGGGCCTGGCGCTCAGCCGGCGGCTGGCCGAGCGGCTCGGCGTCCGGGAAGGCGACTCGGTGCAGGTCGAGGTGCTGGAGGGCGCGCGCCGTGTCCATGACCTGCCGGTGGCCGCGCTGGTCGAGGACATCATCGGGTTCAGCGCGCTGATGGAGATCGGCGCGCTCAACCGGCTGATGCGCGAGGACGACCTGGTCTCCCATGTCGCGCTGCGCGTGGACCCTCAGGAGGTGCAGGCGCTGTGGCAGCAGCTGGCGGAGCGGCCGCGCGTCGCGGTCACCAATGTGAAGGCGGTGTGGCTGCGCGTCTTCGATGAGGTGATCGCCGGCCTCGTGCTGACCAGCGCCGTGACGCTGACCGGCTTCGGCGTCATCATCGCGGTCGGCGTGGTCTACAACAGCGCGCGCGTCGCGCTGCAGGAGCGGGGCTGGGAAATGGCGAGCCTCAGGGTCCTCGGCTTCACACGACAGGAGGTGGCGCGGATCCTGCTCGCAGAACTGGCGCTGGCCGTTCTCATCGCGGTACCGCTCGGGCTCGTTCTGGCGCAGTGGATCGTCGAGCTGATCCTGGGCGCGCGGGACAATGAGAGCTTCGACGTCCCGGCTGCGATCAGCCCGGCCACCTTCGTCACGGCCGCGCTCGTCGTGCTGGGCGCGGCACTCGCCAGTGCGGTGGCGGTGCGGCGACGCATCGACCGGCTCGACCTGGTCGCCGCCCTGAAGGCGAGGGATTGAGCGATGGGGCGGCATCTTCGCCGGGCGCTGATCGCCGCTTCCGTCCTTCTGGCGGTGGGCGGCGCGCTCCTTGCCTTCCGCCAGCGGCCAGTGCCTGTCGAGACGGAGCAGGTCATGCGCGGCCGCTTCGAGGCCGTGGTGGAGGAGGACGGCCGCACGCGTGTGCGCGAACGCTATGTCGTCTCCGCCCCTGTCGCCGGGCGCGTGCTGCGCCTGGGCGTGCGCGCCGGCGACACCGTCGGGCGCGGCGACCTGGTCGCGGAGATCCTGGCCGCGCCTTCGGCCCTGCTCAGCCCCCGCGCGCGGCGCGAGGCGGAGGAGCGTGCGGGTGCGGCGGAGGCCATGTTGCAGCAGGCCGGCGTCCTGGTGGAGCGCGCCGCCGCCCAGCAGGCCCAGGCGGAGGCGGATGCCGCCCGGGTGCGCGCCCTACACGCGCGAGGCACGGCGCCGCTTCAGCAGTTGGAGCGTGCGGAGCTGGCCGAGCGCACGGCCGCGCGAGACATGCTCGCTGCAGAACGCCGCAGGCACGCCGCCGAACACGAGTTGGACCAGGCGCGCGCTTTGCTCGCATCGGCCGACGCGCCGGAGGGTGGCCTGGAGCGCCATGAGGTGCGTGCGCCCGTCGCCGCGCACGTGCTGCGCGTGCTGCAGGAGAGTGAGGCGGTCGTCGCCTCCGGCGCGTCGTTGCTCGAACTCGGCGATCCGGCGGACCTGGAAGTGGTGGTGGATGTCCTCACCACCGAAGCGGTCGGCATCCGCCCCGGCGCGCCGGTCGCCATCGAGAGGTGGGGCGGGCCCGTTCCGCTGGAAGGCCGCGTCAGGCGGGTCGAACCTGGCGCCTTTACCCGGGTCTCGGCGCTCGGCGTCGAGGAGCAGCGGGTGTGGGTGTTGGTCGACCTCGTCAGCCCCCGAGAGCGCTGGGCGGCGCTCGGTGACGGGTTCCGCGTGGATGCGCGCATCATGGTCGAGGCGATCGAGGACGCTGTTCTGGTGCCGGTCAGCGCGCTTTTTCGGCGGGGCGCCGGCTGGGCTGCCTATGTCGTGCAGGACGGCGTAGCGCGCGAGCGACAGGTCGCAGTAGCCCGGCGCGCGGCCCGCAGTGCCATGATCTCAGGCGGCTTGTCGGCCGGCGAGACCGTCATTCTGTTCCCGCCGAGCACGCTGCGCGACGGTAGCCGCGTCAGCCGCACAAGGTAAGCCATCGGCGACGGGTCGGATCCGGGCGCACTCCCTCCGCCACGATCCGCCCCTACGTTCGCCGACCAACCACGGATGCACGCTGCGGTTCACGGAGCAGCCTGCCCCAGCCTCTCGGGCGGCGCCTCGTTGCATGCGTACGGCGCTAATCTCTTGAGCCGGTCGGCAGTATCGCCTGCAGCGCGATGTCGCAGTCGGCGCGCAGGTGCTCGCGCATCAGCATCTCGGCTGCCGGGCCGTCCCTGGCCAGGATCGCTCCGATGATCCGCCCGTGTTCTTCGAGCGCGCGGGGCGCGCGGCCCTGCCGCAACGTCATGAGGCCGAAGCGGTGAACCTGATCGCCCAGCTGACGCATGAAGCGGGCCAACCGCGTATTGCGTGTCAGGGCGATGATATGCTCATGCAGACGGACCGATGCAGCGTAGGCATCCGGCAGGCGCCCCGCGGCGAGATGTGCCAGCGCATCTGCATGGTCGGCCGTAAGCGTACCAGCATCGGCCGGCATCAGGTGCTCGGCGGCCAGGCGCGCTGCGAAACATTCAAGCTGCTCGCGCAGCTGATAGACCTCGATGATGTCCTCGACGGATGGTTCGGACACCGCCACGCCGCGTTGCGGAAGGATGCGGACCAGGCCTGTTGCGGCCAGTTCGCGGAGCGCCTCGCGCACCGGCGTCCGGCTGATCCTCAGCTCCTCGGCGAGCTGGTTCTCCGAGAGCAGGCTGCCGGGCGGGTAACTCAGGTTCAGGATGCGCTCCCGGATCGTGCCGAGCGCGTGCTCCCGCAGGCTCTGTGCCGGCTTATGCGGGCGTGGCATGCCTCAACCTGCGGCGCATATATCTGCCGGTCCCAACCGCGGCCGCGCCGAGCAGACCCTCTCGCAGGACGAAGCGGCCACGCACGAGCGTATGCACGACCCGCCCCGTCAGTTCCCAGCCTTCGTAGATCGAATAGCCTGCCGAACTGACCACCGCATCCCGCGTCACCGTCCAGCGCGCTGCGGGATCCACGATCGCGAAATCCGCATCCATACCCGGCGTGATCGCGCCCTTGGCGTGGTCGAGGCCCATGGCGTGCGCCGGGTTGCCCGCCGTCAGCGCCGCGATTCGTGGCAGGCTAAGGCTGCGCTTCGCATATCCCTCGCTGAGCAGCACGGGCAGCATCGTCTCCATGCCCGGGCAGCCGGGCGAGGCAGCCCAGATGCCACCTTCCTTGGACGTGATGTCGCGATGCACGTGGTCGGTCGCCACAGTATCGATGCTGCCGTTGAGCAGCCCGCGCCACAGCGCCTCGCGGTCCGTCGCCTCTCGCAGCGGCGGATTGATCTTGCCGGTCACACCACCCGGCCAGGTGATGTCATGTGTCAGGTAGTGCGGGCATGTCTCGATGAAGACACGGGCACCGGCGGCGCGCTGGCGCAGCGCGGCATCCAGCGCCTCGGCCGAGGACGTGTGCACGACATAGAGCGGCGCGCCGGCGGTCCTCGCGACATAGGTCGCGCGCTGCACCGCGTCGGCCTCGACGAAGGGCGGGCGCGTGGCGTTCCAACTGGCCAGCCCGCCGCGGCCTTCGGGGTCGTCGCGCATGACGCGCTCGCGCAGCACCCAGGCCATCTCAATCGTCTCGGGGTGTGGGCAGACCATGCCGCCATGCGCAGCGGCGGCTTCGCACAGGCGTAGCAGGAAGCCATCGTCGATGTCCGGCAGGCCCAGGCGCTTTCCTTCCCCGCCGCGGTTGTTCATGAAGATTTTGAAGCTCGGCGCGCCCCAGTCGCGGATGCAGGCCTCGACCTCGGCGAGCTGCGCTGCGGTCGCGATGATCGGGTGGTAGCCGAAGTCGATACGCGCCCCGGCCTCGGTCACCGCGATCACGTCGCCGAGGAGCGTGACGAAGGGCTCGGTCGCCATCAGGTAGGGGATGAAGCAGGTGATGCCGCCGGCGGCGGCCGCCGCGGTCTCCTGGTCGGCATCGCCGGGCACCCGCGGGCGAGAGATGTCCTTGCCGTGCCCCAGATGGAGGTGCGCGTCGATCGCGCCCGGCAGCACGACGAGGCCCTTCAGCGACACGCGTTCTCGCGCCGGAACATCCGTGCCCGGCGCGAGCAGCGCGGCGATGCGGCCATCCGCCACGGCGATGTCGCAGGCCACGGGCTCCGCGGCGCGGGGCAGCACTACGGTCGCGCCGGCGAGCAGCAGGTCGAAGGACATTGCCGTCACCGCGCCGCCGGCAGCGCCTGCAACGCAGCGGCGCATTCAGCTGTGCTCATCACGTCCGCGTACTTGGACGCCATGTCGAAGAGGTTCACGGCGTGGGAAACGCGGCTGCGGTCGTAAACCGCATCATGCGGCACGACGACCTTGAAGTTGTAGGCGAATCCATCGACCACGGAACCGCGCACGCAGCCGCTGGTCGTGCAGCCGGTGACGACGAGGGTGTCAGCGCCGAGGTCGATCAGGTAGCTCGCGAGCGGCGTGCCGAAGAAGGCGCTGGGATGCTTCTTAGGCAGCAGGATATCCTTTGGCTGCGGCCGGATCTCCTCGACGAAGTCGTAGCCGTTGCGCGCCACGGTCATCAGCGCCGGCACCTTCTCCGCCAGCCGGCCCTGGTCGAAGCTCTCCTTCGGCGAGACGTGCGGGTAAAGCACCGGCCATCCGCGCGCGCGAAACAGCGCGAGCAGCGTCTGCATCCGCCCCACCGCCTCCCAGCCCCATTCGCCGCAGGAGGTCGGGAACTCCCTGATCGCGTCCCAGAAGGGCATCGGGCGCGTGCCGACGGTGCGGTACTGGACGTCGATGATCAGCAGCGCCGGTCGCCGGCCGAGTCCTGACGCGCGGCCGAAGCCGGCGGCGCCATAGGCCCTCTGCTCCTCGGCCGAAATGATGCCGTCCCAGGGTTTCATCTGCGCGCCTCCGATTCGGTTGCGTGGCGGTCAACGTCGGCGATGATTCTGCCACACAACTGGGATCCCAGTCGATTGACACTTCGCTGCACCGCGGATGATATGGAAACGACAAAGTTAGCGTGGGCGCTGCAGGCTTGTCCGGCCGGCGTCGTGCATGTCGGGGCCGCTGTGACGGGGGGTTATATAACCGTTACCGGCGTCCGCAGGCGCGAGGCCGGGAACCGGGCCACGCTGGATGCTGACGCGCGCCGCGCCGGAACGATTTCGGAGGAGGACATCCCATGAGGACACAGCTCTCGCGCCGCGCAGTGCTCGGCGCTGGCGCCAGCCTTGCCATCGCCGCGCCGGCGCTTGCCTTCCCAGATCAGCCCGTCCGCATCGTCGTGCCCTGGAATGCGGGCGGCGCAACCGACGTCATTTCGCGCGCCCTCGCCACCGCCATGGCGCCGCTGCTGGGCCAGCCGGTGCTGGTCGACAACCGGCCCGGCGCCAATGGCGCCGTCGGCGCGCAGTTCGTCGCCAGCGCGCGCCCAGACGGCCATACGCTCTTCGTCGCCAGCGCCGAAACTCATTCGGTGAACCCGCTGGTCTATTCGCGCCTCGCGTACGATCCGGCCGCCGGGTTCGAGCCGATCACGGTGTTCGCCAGCGGCCCCTTCGCCCTCGTCGTCCGTTCGGGGCTCGGCGCCGATACGCTCGAGGCCTTCATCAGCCTGGCGCGGAGCCGCCCCGGCCAACTCACCTATGCCTCCTGGGGCATCGGCTCGACCTCCCAGCTTGCCGCGGCCAGCGTGATTCAGAACGCAGGGCTCGACCTACTGCACGTGCCCTTCACCGGGGCGGCCCCGGCCTACACCGCGCTCGTGGCCGCGCAGGTGGACGCCATGTTTATGAATGCCGGACCGGCCGAAGGGCTTGCGCGCGATGGCCGCGTGAAGATCCTTGGAATCGGGTCCCCGGAGCGCGTGCCGCTGTTGCCCGCGGTACCGACGCTTCGTGAACTCGGCATGCCGCTCGATGCCGCGAACTGGTTCGCGCTGCTCGGGCCGGCGCGCACGCCGCCGGACGTCGTCGCACGGATCGCGGCGGTCGCAGCCGAGGCCCTTCGGACGCCTGCAGCGCAGGAGGTGTTCCGCGCCCAGGGCATCCTACCTGTCGGCATGCCGCCCGCTGAGACGCGCGCCTTCGTTGCCGCCGACCGTGAACGTCTGGTCCCGATCGTACGCAACCTTAACATTCGCCTCGATTAAGCGGCGTCAGTTCAGCGGTGGGCGGGGACCACTGGCAGGTCCCTTCTGCCCGCGATCGATTGCACGGTGACACGGCCCGGATCGCCTGGCGCGTGATCGTTCCTGGGACCCCGAGACTTTCGTTCCTCGGTTCCAATCCCTGCGGCGGTGGAAACCGGATTCCAACCTTCGCTGGGCGCCGTGAGACGCGTCTCGCCGGATGATCACCTGAGAAGACCGAAACTTCGGGCAAGCATGTATCCCGCAACCACAAAAATCAGTCCGGCGAATACCCGGGTCAGTGCCCCCCGACGCTGCGATAGGACCCGACCAGCGCGCGCACCAACCAGTCCGCCCAGCACCCCGCCGCCAACGAACACTGCCGCGAGCGGCCAGTTCACCAACCCCGCCGCCGCATAGGTGCCGGCCGTCGTCACACCGAAGGCGGTGACGGCGACGAGGGAGGTCCCGATCGCCTGGAGCATCGGCATGCCCGTGGCGAAGACCAGCCCGGGCACGATCAGGAAGCCACCGCCAATTCCGAAGAAGCCGGACAACGCGCCGACGCCGAGCCCGGTGCCAACCAGCGCCGGCGCATTGCCCCGGTTCAGCCGAACAATGCGATCCACGCCGTTATCGCGCCGCACCAGCATCAGCACCGCGACAACCACCATCAGGATGGCGAAGGCCGCCAGCAGCGACTGCCCATCCAACCGCCGACCCAATGCCGACCCAGCGAAGGCGCCCAACACGCCGGCGGTTGCGAAGACCGAGGCGCAGGGCCAGCGGACATTGCCGGCGCGGGCGTGCCCGATGACGCTTGTCGCGGCATTGACTGCCACAGCGACAGCACTGGTGCCGATCGCGATGTGCGCGCTCGGCACACCCACCAGGTAGACCAGCAGCGGCACCGCCAGGATCGACCCTCCACCGCCCACCAGGCCGAGCGTGAAGCCAACCAGCGAGCCAGAGGCGCCGCCGAGCAATGCCTGTGGGAGGGATAGGTCGAACATGATGGCTTGTCCTGTGACCTAACCTGCCGATGTCACGACGGGCAGGTTCGGCACACGGTTCCAGGGCATCATCCGCAGCAGGTTTGCCAGACCGCAGGTGCCGGTCACGCCGGCGAAGACCAACCCGGCGCCGACGAAGCCCGCCAGCGCGTAGAGCCAGGGGGAGACCAGCGCGCCCAGCAGAACGCCCAGCACCACCAGGCTGCCCGCCGCGATCTGCACCTGGCGCATCAGCTCCAGTGGCTGGCGCCGATCGGTCGCCACCGGAAGCCCTGCCTGCTTCCAGGCATCCAGCCCACCTTCGACGATGTAGGCCTCGCACAGGCCGGCCTTGGCGCCGAGCCGATCGGTATTGCCCGCGGTGCGGGCGCCGCTGCGGCAGTGGAACAGGACAGGCTTCCCGTCATGCACGGCCAGCTCCGCTTCTTCCAGTCGTGACAGTGGGAGGCTCCGCGCTCCCGGGATGCGCTCGCGGGCATGCTCATCAGGCTCGCGCACATCGACGAGGGTGGCGCCGTCGCGCAACAGCGCAGCCGCATCCTGTGGGGTGATGGTCTTCATGGGTTTGGTCCTTGTTCGTGTTGTTCAGCGGGGGAGGTCTGGGGCGGGCAGTAGAGATCGCGCAGCACTTCCAGCAGCCGGGCCGCCTTCGGGTCCGCAAGGCGGTAGAAGACCGCCTGCGATGCCCTGCGGGTGGCCACCAACCCGTCCTCACGCAGCATGGCCAGGTGCTGGGAGAGAGCCGGTTGGGAGAGGCCGAGGGCGGAGGCCAGGGCGCTCACCGTCATCTCGCCGGCGCCCACGAGATGGCAGAGCAGCAGCAACCTCCGCTCGTTCGCGAGCAGGCGCAGCAACCGTGCAGCATCTGCGGCGTTCTCCTGTAGCGCCGCCGTGTCCGCTGCTGGCCTCACCTCCATCATCCGACGCGCCCATTCGTAATTGTATGCTTATTAAGCGAACGCTTATATGATGTTCAAGCCCCATCCCGGGGCAGGGAAGGACATCATGGACCAGCCCCTCATTCGCGCGTTCTTCGATGAGGCGACCAACACGGTCAGCTATCTGGTCTGGGATCCCGCGACGAAGGACGGCGCGGTCATCGACCCCGTGCTGGATTGGGACAATCGCTCGGGCGAGGCCGACACGGCCTCCGCCGATGCTCTCATCGCCGCCGCGGCGGAAGCCGGCGTCGCCATCCGCTGGGTACTGGAGACGCATGCCCACGCCGATCACCTGACCGCCGCGCCTTACATCAAGGCCAGAACAGGCGCGCGGATCGGCATCCGCGAGCATATCCGGGATGTGCAGAAGATCTTCCGCCCGGTCTTCGACATGCAGGACCTCAAGCCAGACGGCGGCGATTTCGATCGCCTCTTCGCGGATGGTGAGCGTTTCGCGCTCGGGTCGTTGACCGTGGAAGTGCTGCACGTCCCCGGCCACACGCCGGCCGATGTCGCCTATCGCATCGGCGGCGATGTCTTCGTCGGCGATACGCTGTTCATGCACGACTACGGAACGGCGCGCGCCGACTTTCCGGGCGGTGATGCGCACCAGCTCTGGCATTCCATTCAACGGCTCCTGGCCCTGCCGCCCGAGACGCGGATTTGGATCTGCCACGACTACGAGGCACCGGGACGCGACAGCTTCGCCTGGCAAAGCACCGTGGCCGAGCAGCGCGCGAACAACCCGCATGTGAAGGACGGCACGACGGAGGCCGAATTCGTCGCCTTTCGTCAGGCGCGTGACAGCACGCTGGCCGCGCCGACGCTGCTGCTGCCGTCGATCCAGGTGAACATCCGGGCCGGCCGCTTCCCGGAGGCGGAGGCAAACGGCGTGCGCTACCTGAAGATCCCGGTGAAGGCGAAGGCAGCAGGCCCCACCGTGGCGATCGCAGCCGCGTGACCGGAAAAACCCCACACAGGGAGTGACCGCCGATGTGCGCACCATCCTAGACCGTCGTCATCGCAGGGCTGGCGCTGATCGGCGTCGTCACGCTCTTTGCGAAGCGTCCTCCCCGGACGGCAACCGAGATCGCGACGCCGCAAACGCAGGTCGGCCCCACTGTCGTACAGGCGCCGGTGGCACCTCCCACAGTGGCCGCTCCGGTGCGCACCCAAGCCGCACCGCCACCCACCGCCGTCGTGGCCG
Organism: Roseomonas rosulenta; assembly: GCF_016106005.1. Lineage (GTDB taxonomy): Bacteria > Pseudomonadota > Alphaproteobacteria > Acetobacterales > Acetobacteraceae > Neoroseomonas > Neoroseomonas rosulenta. The sequence continues at coordinate 3,234 of NZ_JACADR010000008.1, read as the reverse complement.
CCGCCTGGGACGTACCGGACCCCGATACGCTCCCTGACGACATCTATGGCCGCACCGTCCGCCGTGGCAGGGACCTGATTGCGCGCACCTCCTCATTGATCGGCCCGGACGCGGCCGATCCCGCGATGCGCCACGCCGGCAACGGACTCGATTGCCAGTCCTGCCACATCCAAGCCGGGACGCAGCAATTCGGCATCCCTCTGGCCGGCATCTGGGGCGTGTTCCCGCAATACATCGGCCGGGAGAATGAAGTCCGCACGCTGGAGGAGCGCGTGAATGGCTGCATGGAGCGCAGCATGAACGGCCGCGCGTTGCCGGTGGACGGACCCGAGATGAAGGCGATCCTGACCTATATTCGCCATATCAGCGCACCGGAACGCGTCGGCCAGTCGCTGACAGGCCGCGGCACGCCGGCGTTGCCGCTCCCAGATCGTGCCGCCGACCCGGCGCGCGGCCAGCAGATCTATGCCGAGAACTGCGTGGCTTGCCACGGGGCAGATGGCCTCGGTCAGCGGCTGGATGCCGCCGAAGCTGCCGGGACCGGCCGTCGCTACCGCTTCCCGCCGCTTTGGGGGCCGGACAGCTACAATGACGGCGCCGGCATGGCCCGAATCATCACCGCGGCGCGCTTCGTGCACGGCAACATGCCGCTCGGCACCACCTTCGAGGCACCGGTGATAGCGCCGGCCGATGCCTTCGACGTGATGGCCTTCATCAATACGCAACCGCGGCCGCATCGGGCGGGTCTGGAGGCCGATTTCCCCGACCGGTCCAACAAGCCCGTCGATGCGGCCTATCCGCCCTTCGTCGGGCCCTTCACGCCGGACCAGCACCGCTTCGGTCCCTGGCAGCCGATCCAGGATTGGCTGCGCGCCAACCCCGCCGCTGCCCGTGCAATTCCATAGCGCAGGGACGCCGTCATGAACGCAAACCTCCGGATCGTCTGCCCGCAATGCGACGCCATCAACCGCGTGCCCGAGGCCCGTCTCGGCGATGGACCGCGGCGCGGTGCCTGCCTGATGCGAATCAATGCGGCGCCTCAGCGTGGGGCGCATGTCTGTCGGCAACGGCCTTCGGGCCCGGTGAAATAGGAGAGCTTCATGACGCGCAATGTTGGTTCCATCGACAGAGGGCTGCGTATCGCGGCGGGGTTGGCCTTGCTCGGCCTTGGCGCCTTCGGCCCGCTCGGCTGGTGGGGGCTGGTCGGCCTTGTGCCATTGGTGACAGGATTGATGAGCAGCTGCCCCGCCTACAGCCTGCTGGGCGTCAATACCTGTTCGGCGGCGCGGTAGGCGCGAGGAACAGCGCCCGTGGCCTTCCGCCACCCCGTCCTGTGACCGGCGGGCATTCCGTGCGCAGCGCGCCCGCCGCCGGCATCGATCACTGAATCGCCACCCCGCCTGGCCCTCGATGGATGATTCTGCTTCACGCATGGAATCGATGACCTGACGTTCAGCCCGCTTGCCAACCTGACCTATCGCCATCTGTTCGCGGCGCAGGTGCTGTCGCTGATCGTGACGGGCCTGGCGACCGTGGCACTCGGGCTGCTGGCTTTCGATCTGGCGAGTGCAAATGCCGGTGCGGTGCTCGGCACGGCGCTGGCCATCAAGATGGTGGCCTGTGTCAGTATCGCTCCGGTCGCAGGGGCCTTTGTGCATCTGGTGCCGCGCCGCAGCCTGCTGGTGGTGCTTGATCTGATGCGGGCGGCGGTCGCGTTGGCGCTGCCCTTCGTGACCTAGATCCGGCAGGCCTATCCGCTGATCTTCGTGCTGCAAACCGGCTCGGCCGCCTTCACGCCGACCTTTCAGGCCACCATCCCCGACATTCTTCCGGAGGAGGCCGAGTACACCAAGGCATTGTCCCTTTCGCGTCTGGCCTATGATCTGGAGGCGCTGGCGAGCCCGGCGATCGCCGCCGCCCTGCTCGGGCTGGTCGGCTTCCATTGGCTGTTCGCAGGCAATGCGCTGGGCTTCCTCGCCTCGGCCGCCCTGGTGCTGACCGTGGTGCTGCCTTCGCCAACGCCACCGGCGACGCAGGAAGGTGCCTGGCGCCGCATCACGCGTGGAGCGCGCATCTACCTCGCCACGCCGCGGCTACGCGGCTTGCTGGCGCTGAACGTCACGGTCGCCATGGCCGGTGCGATGGTGATCGTGAACACGGTGGTGCTGGTGCGCGCGGGCTTCGGTCTGGGTGCGGCGGAGCTGGGCTGGACGCTGGCGGCCTATGGCGCGGGATCGATGGTGGCCGCACTCGCCGTGCCGCGCCTGTTCGACGGCGTGCTGACCGATCGCACGGTCATGATGGCGGGGGCCGGTCTGCTCGTCGCAGGCCTGCTGCTCGGGCTGCTGGTGCCGAGTTGGTCGATGCTGCCGCCGCTGTGGATGGTGCTGGGCCTCGGCAACGGGCTGGTGCTGACGCCAAGCGGGCGCCTGCTGTGGCGGTCGGCCCATGCCGGCGATCGGCCTGCGCTGTTTGCCGCGCGTTTCGCGCTCAGCCATGCCTGCTGGCTCGTCGCCTATCCGTTGGCGGGCCGGTTCGGCGCATCGGCAGGGATGGAGGCTACCTTCCTGGTGCTTGCGGCGCTCGCCGCCGCGGCGCTGGTCGCGGCCACCGCTCGGTGGCCGAAGGATGATGCGGAGGAGGTCGAGCACGTGCACGATCGTCTGCCACCCGACCATGCGCATCTGGGTGATGCGCGGCCGGATCCGACAGGGGCGCTCCGCCACAGCCATGCCTGTGTCATTGATGAGCTTCACCGCCGTTGGCCGTGTAGCCGCCGGAGTGAAACTGACCCAGTCGCCGGTTGAAAGCTGACCCAGGCTTAGGGTGCCTCGTCGTTGTGGCGGGGGCCTGGATGGTTGGGGGAGAGCTGGCGTTGGAGATCCGGGTATTGGCCAAGCACGGCAAGGGCGTGCGCGAGATCGCGCGCGAGGTGGGCGTGTCGCGGAACACGGTGCGGCGCTACCTGCGCGACGCGGAGGCGGCGCGATACCGGCCACGGGCGCCGCGGCCGGGCAAGCTGGCGCCGTTCGAGGGCTACATCGCCGATCGGATCGCCGCGGCGGCGCCGGAGCGGCTCGAGGCGACGGTGCTGCTGCGGGAGTTGCGTGAGCGCGGCTACGCCGGCGGCTACAGCATCCTCAAGGAACATCTCGCCTGGCTGCGGCCCGCTGCCGAGCCGGAGCCGGTGGTGCGCTTCGAGACAGCGCCAGGCGAGCAGATGCAGGTGGACTG
>NZ_JACADR010000079.1:7500-17184 GCF_016106005.1 Roseomonas rosulenta | reverse complement strand
ACAACACGGCCCGCCCACACACGAGCCTGAACGGGCTCACCCCAGCAGCCTTTGCAACCCGCCCCGCGTCGGGGCAAATGGAGAACAGGCTCTGCTCATGAACGAGGGCTTTTGGGGGGCAGGGTCACTCCTTACGCTGCGGTGACAGGGTTAACGCAAGTAAGAATGAGTCGCAATAACGCGATCAGTGGAAATCCCGGCTTGCCGGCATCCGTACCCGTGCCCGCGGGTCGTCGCGTGGGTTGGGCCGGCGCACCTCGTCGGCGCGGGCCATGGTCGCCTCCCAGCGCGCCTCCTCCATCAGGTGCAGCCCGTCCAGCAGGTCGGAGCGGTCCTCCACGCGCGAAACCAGCAGGTGGATGATCGGCACCTCGGACTTCTCGTGCCGTTCCACCCGGCCCTCCGCGACGATCAGGCGCGATGCGACCACGGCCGCGCGGAAGCGCTCTGCGATGTCGGGGTACATCACCAGGTTGGCGATGCCGTGCTCGTCCTCCACGGTAAAGAACACCACGCCCTTCGCACTGCCGGGGCGCTGGCGCACCAGCACCAGGCCGGGCAGGCGCAGCCGGCGGCCCTGCGGCGCGGCGTTGAGCGCACGTGTATCGGCGAAGCCTAGCGCATCGAGTTGCGGCCGCAGCAGCGCCATAGGATGCGCGCGAAGGCTCAGCCCCGTGCCGGCATAGTCCAGCACGGTCTGCTCGCCGGCGGTCGCGCGCGGCAGGCGCGGGGCGGCCTCGACGCCGTCATGCGCGGCGAGCGGCGGGGCAGGGCCCGACAGCGCCGCGGCATCCCACAGTGCCGCGCGCCGGTCCCGCCCCAGGCCGCGAAAGGCATCCGCCTGGGCCAGCGCCTCCAGATCGCCGCGATCGAGACGCGCGCGCCGCGCGAGATCGGCGATCGACGCGAAGGGTGCCGCCGCCCGTGCCGCTGCGATGCGCTGCGCCGCATCCTCGCCGAAGCCGCTCACCAGCCTGAGGCCGAGGCGCAGCGCCAGTCCCTCCGCGCTGCGCGCATCGGGTTCCAGCGTGCAGTCCCAGTCGCTTGCCGTCACGTCGACGGCGCGCACCGCCACGCGGTGCTCCTTCGCATCGCGCACGATCTGCGCCGGGGCGTAGAAGCCCATCGGCTGGCTGTTCAGCAGCGCGGCCGCGAAGACCGCGGGATGGTGGCACTTCACCCAGGCGCTGGCATAGACCAGCAGCGCGAAGGACATCGCATGGCTTTCCGGGAAGCCATAGGTGCCGAAGCCCTCGATCTGGTGGAAGCAGCGCTCGGCGAAGTCCTGCGTATAGCCGCGCCGCGTCATGCCGCTGACGAACTTCTCGCGGAACTGCATGACCTTCCCCTCGAAGCGGAAGGTCGCCATGGCGCGGCGCAGCGCATCCGCCTCGGTCGGCGTGAACTTCGCCGCGACGATGGCGATGCGCATCGCCTGTTCCTGGAACAAGGGAACACCAAAGGTGTGGCGCAGCACCTGCTCGAGCTCGTCCGGCGGGCCATGCTCCGGCGCAGGCCCGGGCAGCTCGACCGGTTCCTCGCCCGATCGCCGCCGCAGATAGGGATGCACCATGTCGCCCTGGATCGGGCCGGGCCGCACGATCGCCACCTGCACCACCAGGTCGTAGAACTTCTCGGGCCTGAGCCGCGGCAGCATGTTCATCTGCGCCCGGCTCTCTACCTGGAAGACACCGACCGCATCCGCGTGCCGCAGCATGGCATAGACGCGCGGATCATCCGGCGGCAGGTCGCGCAGCCCGACCTGTCGGCCGTGGTGCCGCGCGATCAGGTCGAAGCCGCGCCTGAGGCAGGTCAGCATGCCGAGGCCAAGCACATCGACCTTCATCATGTGCAGCGCCTCGATGTCGTCCTTGTCCCATTCGAGAGTGGTGCGGTCTGCCATCGCCGCGTTGGAGACGACGGCGAGCTCGACCAGCGGCCCCTCGGTGATGACGAAGCCGCCGACATGGGTGGAGAGGTGGCGCGGGAAGTCCTGGATCTCCTCGGCCAGTTCGATCGCCAGCGCTAGGCGCGGATCGGCTCTGGCATCCAACCCGCGTTCCGCCGCGACCTCCGACATGTCGCGATCCCCGCGTGGGCCCCAGACCGCCCGCGCGAGACCCGCGGTGATGTCCTCGGTCAGGCCGAGCGCTTTGCCGACCTCGCGGATCGCGCCGCGGTGCCGGTAGCGGTTCAGCGTGGCACACAGCGCGGCGCGGTCGCGGCCGTAGCGCTGGTAGATGTGCTGGATCACCTCCTCGCGTCGCTCGTGCTCGAAATCGACGTCGATGTCGGGTGGCTCGTTGCGCGCGGTCGAGAGGAAGCGGGCGAAGAGCAGGTCATGCGTCTCGACATCGGCCGCGGTGATGCCGAGCACATAGCAAACCGCTGAATTCGCCGCCGATCCGCGCCCCTGGAACAGGATGCCCCTGCTCTGCGCGAAGCGAACGATCTCGTGCACCGTCAGGAAATAGGGCGCGTAGTCGAGCTGAGCGATCAGCGCGAGCTCCTCCTCCAGCAGCCGCCGCAGCTTCGCCGAAGGCCCCTGCGGCCAGCGTTCCGCCAGCGCCTGCTCGATGCGTGCCTGCAGCGTCTCCTGCGCCGTGCGGCCGGGGTCGAGCACCTCCTTCGGATACTGGTAGCGCAGTTCGTCGAGGCTGAAGCGGCAGGTCGTGACGATGCGCTGCGTGTTCGCCACTGCTTCCTCATGGCCCCGGAACAGGCGCAGCATCTCGGCCGGCGACTTCAGATGCGCCTCGGCATTCGCCTCCGCCGCGAAGCCGAGCGCATCGACCGTGGTGCGCAACCTGATCGCGGCCAGCACATCCGCCAGCCGCCGCCGTTCAGGCACGTGAAACCGCACGCCGCCTGCGGCGAGCAAGGGCGGACCGAGCCGCGCCAGCGCATCGAGCCGCCTGCGGTCGTCGCCGCGATAGCGGTGCGCCACGGCGCAGAACAGTGGCAGCGCGAGATGCGGGTTCAGCGCCGTCGCATCCGCGCGCAGCCTGGTCGCGAAATCCGCGCCGATATCCTCGGGCGCGACCAGCGCCATGACGCAGCCCGCCACATGCGCCACCAGCCCCGCGCGATCGATGCGGCATTCGCCCTTCGGCGCCGCCATGCGCCCTGCCGAGAGCATCCGCGTCAGCCGTCCCCAGGCGGCACGGTCGGTCGGCCAAGCGAGGTAGTCGAAGCCGTCATCGAGACACAGCCGCACGCCGGGGACGAAGCGCAGCCCCTCCTCCTTCGCTGCGACATGCACGCGCACAACGCCGGCGAAGGAATTGCGGTCCGCCACGCCGACCGCCGCATGGCCGAGCGCCTTCGCTGATCCGACGATCTCGTGCGGATGCGATGCGCCTTCCAGGAAGGAGAAATTGGTCAGCGCGCCGAGCTCGGCGAAGCCCGTCACGGGAAATGCCCGTGCAGGGCCCAGCGCGCCTCCTCGCCCGGTTCCACCAGGCCGATCCGGCAGACCCAGAGTCGCGCGCCAGACGCCAGCTCCACCCGGTAGTAGTCGCGCAGCTTCCGGTCCGCGCGATCCCGCCACCATTCCGGTTCGAAGCGCTCCGGCCCTTCGGCGCGCACCACGCGATGCGCCTCCCGCCCGATCCGCAGCAGGGAGGGCGGCGCATCCGGCAGCAGCGCCATCGCCCCGATGAAGGGCGGGCGGCGCAGCAGCCGCAGCGGCCGCGGCCGCGCGGCCCAGCCGTCGAGGCCCGTCACCTCCTCGAAAGCCCCGACACGCCGTACCGCGCGTTCCGGCCAGTGCGAGGCGCACGGCGCCAGCCGCCATACCGGCACGCGCTGCGACAGGCGATCGAGCAGCTGCGCCAGCTCCTCCCGCCGCGCCGCACGCCCCGTGGTGCCCAACCCGTCCTGCACGCCGGTCAGCGGATCGGCCACCGGCGCCTCCAGCGTGATCCGGTCGTAGCCGCTGTCCGGTTCCAGCCCTTCCAGTTTCCCGTGGAACAGCCGCGCCAGGTGCTTCGGGTCGCGCGTCGCGAGGCCCGTGCCGATCGCCACCTCCTGCACCGCGCCATCGACGCGATGTGCGCGCAGCACCATCCGCCGCGCGCCCCGCCCGGCCTCGCGCAGCGCGCGGCACAGCGCGTCCAGCAGCAGGCCGAGCGCCGCCTCGATCCCCTCCCGCGTCACCACCGGGTCGGCGAAATCCTGCGCCACCTGCATCGCTGGCGGCGGGCGGATCGGCGAGACCGGCCGCGTCGCGTGCCCCAGCGCCTCGTCCAGCGCCCGCGCCAGCCCCGCCCCGAAGCGCCGCACCAGCCCCCCGCGCGGCTGCTCCGCGACACTGCCGACATCGCGCAGGCCCAACCCCTGCAAGGTACTTACCAGCCCCGGATCGAGCCGCAGCGCCGCCAGAGAGAGCGGCCGCACCGCGGCTTCCTCCTCCCCCGCCGCCACCACACCGCCCGCCCCACCCCTCACCAGCGCCAGCGCCACGCCCGGCAGCCCCGCCACCGCCGCGCGCACCGTCAGTCCCAGCCGCGCGAGCCGCCCCAGCACCTCCGTCCGCAAGGCGTCCTCACCCCCGAACAGATGCGCCACGCCGGTGATGTCGAGCAGCAACCCATCCCCATCCTCAACCCCCACCAGCGGCGTGAAGCGCAGGCACCACAGCGCCAGCCGCTCCAACGCCACGGCATCCCCGGCCGGGTCCTCGGGCACCAGCACAACCCCGGGCAGGATCGCCTGCGCATCGGCCAGTGCTTGGCCCGCCCGCAGCCCGGCCGCCTCGGCCTCGGCACTGATCGCCACCACCACCCGCCGCGCCCCACGCTGCGCCCAGACGGCGAGCGGGCCGGGACGACGCGGGCGCTCGACCGCCAGGCGCGGCAGGAGGAGGGCGAGGGTGCGGCGGTGCGGATTGGGGTGAGCGCCGCCAGGGGGCGCTGCCCCCTGGACCCCCGCCGGGGAGGCTGCGGCCTCCCCGGACCCCGCGGCAAATGGGTCGGGGAGAGGAAGGGGCACAGCGGTCGCGTCGGGAAAGAGGTCGCTTGAAGCCCCTCCCTCTCCCCGACCCACTGGAATCGCGGGTCTGGGGGCACGTATGCCCCCAGCGGGGGGACCGGGGGGCTGGCCCCCCGGCGCACCTCCCCCCAACCGCGGCGACCTGCAGCACCGCCGCCTCATGCCCGCCGCCGTGTCGTGGCCGTGCCTGCCGCGTCCTCGGTCACCAGCTGGTCGCCGTGCCAGGTGGCGCGCCAGGTGCCGGGACGGCCGCCGCGGCAGCGCAGCAGCTCGAGGTTCCAGGCCGGGTCGCCGATGGCGTGAGGGCTGGTGCTGTCCGATGGCGCGGCGCCGATGCGCCAGCGGGTCAGGGCGGCGGTCGGGGCGGCGTTGTCATCGTCCGGGCGCAGCAGCAGGCCGAGCACGCCGCCCGCTTCGGCCGCCAGTTGCAGCCGGCGTGCGGCGGTCAGGTCGAGCGCGCCGGCCACCAGCAGGGCGGCGCCAACGGCCGGGCAGCGCAGGGTTTCCTCCATGGCCCAGAGCGCGTCCTGCGCGCGGGGTGCGCGGACCAGCACAAGCTGCGCGGGGGAAAGGCCGAAGCGCGCCAGGCCCGGCGGCCAGGCATCGGGCTCGGGCGCGATCCAGAGCACCGTGCCGCCGGCACGGGCCAGCACCAGCGCGGCGAAGCCCGCGGCGGCGCCAGGTTCGGCGGCCAGGATCTCGTGCAGCGCGGCGCGCGGCAGGCCGCCCCAGGGCAGGCCGGCATCGATGGCGCGTGAGAGGGGGATGGCGTCCTCCCCGCGCGCCGCCAGGGCTTCAGCCGCGCCGGCGCGTTCGAGCCGCGCGATGCGTGCGCGGAGCGCCGAGAGGAGGGCGGGACGGTCGAGCGGAGGGGCGTTCGGAGGGCTGGACATGGCCTGGGGGAGGGCCGCTGATGTTCGCTTTATGTTCTCGTATCGCGGCCCCGAAGGTCAAGGATCGTGGATGGTTTCGCCCGGCAGCTGCGCGTATCGCCAAGGATTTCTGCAGATAAGGCGCTCAGGAGAAACGGTTTCCCGCCCCTTGTCCGACCTGCCCCGGCAACCGACCATGATCAGACGAGACGCAAGGAACGCCGACCATGGATGCAACCCCGCCCCCCTCCACCGGCATCGTGGATGGCTTCGAGGGTGCGGTCGGCAATACCCCCCTGATCCGACTGCGCCGCGCCAGCGAGGCGACGGGCTGCGAGATTCTGGGCAAGGCGGAATTCATGAACCCGGGCGGGTCGGTGAAGGACCGCGCGGGGCTCGGCATCATCCTCGATGCCGAGAAGCGCGGGCTGCTCACGCCCGGCCAGCCGGGCACCATCGTCGAGGGCACGGCGGGCAATACCGGCATCGGCATTACGCTGGTGGCGAATGCGCGGGGCTATCGCGCCGTGATCGTGGTGCCCGACACGCAGAGCCGCGAGAAGATCGACTTCCTGCGCATGATCGGCGCCGACCTGCGGCTGATCCCGGCCAAGCCCTTCTCCGACCCCGGCAATTACGTGCATTACAGCCGCCGCCTGGCCGAGGAGATGGGCGCGGTCCACGCCAACCAGTTCGACAACCTGGCCAATCGAGCCGCCCACGAGGCGACGACGGGGCCCGAAATATGGGCTCAGACCGGCGGCCATATCGACGCCTTCACCTGTTCCTGCGGCACCGGCGGCACGCTGGCCGGCGTGGCGCGCGCACTGAAGGCGCGCAAGCCCGGCGCGCGCATCATGCTGGCCGACCCGATGGGCAGCTCACTTTATTCCTGGATCAAGACCGGCGAGCTGAAGCCAGAGGGCAATTCCATCACCGAGGGCATTGGCCAGGCGGCGCGGGTGCCGGGCAACCTCGAGCCTGACCGCGCGCTGATCGACGACGCCGTGCAGGTGAGCGACGAGGAAGCGCTCGAGCAGGTCTTCGATCTGCAGATCCATGAAGGCATCTCGATCGGCGGCTCGGCGGGGGTGAATGTCGCGGCCGCCATCAAGGTGGCGAAGGCGCTTGGGCCCGGGCATCGCGTGGTCACGATCCTTTGCGATGGCGGCGCGCGCTACCAGTCCAAGCTGTTCAATCCGGAGTTCCTGCGCGGCAAGGGGCTGCCCGTGCCGCCCTGGCTCGCCTGACGCATCCCCCGGGGGCACCGATGGAAGTGATCGAACTGGCCCGCGCCATCCGCAGCCGTGACCCGGCCCGTCCGTCCTGGCCGGAGACGATCCTGTGCTACGCCGGGCTGCATGCCGTGCTGTGGCATCGCATGGCGCACGCGCTGTGGCGGATTGGGCTGAAAGGCCTGGCGCGCTTCATCTCGCATATCGGCCGCTTCCTGACCGGCATCGAGATCCATCCGGGAGCGACGATCGGCCGGCGGCTGTTCATCGACCACGGCATGGGCGTGGTGATCGGCGAGACGGCGCAGATCGGCGACGACGTGCTGATCTATCACGGCGTCACGCTGGGTGGGCTGTCGGGCAGCCCTGGCAAGCGGCATCCGACGATCGGCAACAACGTCGCGATCGGCGCGGGGGCGCAGGTGCTGGGGCCGATCAGCATCGGGGACGGCGCGCGAATCGGCGCCAATGCCGTGGTGACCAAGGATGTACCGCGCGACTGCACCGTGGTGGGCATTCCCGCACGTCCGCCGGCCGGGTCGATCTGCGCCGACCCGACCGTGGGCTACGGCCTGACTCACCCCGAGGACGATCCCGTGGGCGAGCAGCTGGCCGCAATGCGCACCGAGATGGCGGCGCTGCGCGCGCGCGTCGCGGAACTGGAACGCCAGCCCGTCACCACAGCCTGACGGCCGGGTGGCGATGGTGCCGCCGGCGTTCCTGCTCCATGGCAAGCGCGCCTCGGCTGCGACCAGATACAGCACCACCAGCCCTGCCATTGCCGCCATCAACGGCGCCGGCAGCGGGGCGAAGCCGAAGGCCGAGCCGGGCAGCGTCAGTGCCAGCAGCAGCGCCAGCCTCAGTGCGCCGACCGAGGTCGCCACGAACTCCGGATGCCGCTGCGACCGCCAGGTCGGGGCCGCGGCTTCGGCGCGTTGCGATTGTGTCACGTCCAGCCTGACGGAGGCGGTGACGATCCTGACGATGACGGCGCAACTCGCCCAATTGCCCGTCGCGCCTGAGATGAGGGCGTCAACCGGCAGGATGGCGACGAGCGGTTCGGTGAGCCGCGCAACGAGTTGACGCAGAAGTCGATACCCGGCGGGTGGCGAGGCGCTGTTGCGTCGATGCCGAACCAGGCGGCGCCGCGCTTCACCGCTTGTCAGTCCGTCCCGCAAGGCACCGAGGTCAGCGAGCATATGGTCGGGGACGGCGGCCGAGTGGTGCGGTCGGATCGGCGTGGGCATGGGATGGCATCCGGAGAGTGGCGAGCCATCCTGCGCCATGGCGCAGGCGGCGAGGCCTTGCACTTCGGAAGGTACGGCTCAGGGACCGCTTGAGAATGCCGGCCCCAGTCTGCAGCATGCGCCGGACGGCGCGTTCTCAAATGGCCTCTCAGCGCCGCGGCGGCGCGAGGTCCCATGGCGCGCGGCGTGCTTCCTCCAGCGCCTCGGACCTGCTGAGGCCGATATCCGCCAGCATGCGGCGATCCATCTCGGCCAGGTAGCGACGGCTCTCGATCGCCTGGAGCGAGCGGCGCAGCCGCGCCAGCCAAGCTGAGCCCCTGCCGGTATCCGCCTGCACGGCGGGGGATGCGAGGATGCTACGGACGGTCATGGCGGGCCTCCTGGTTGCGCCGGGAGGATGGATCGCAGGTCGAGGGCCATCAGGAAAACGAAATCGATTGACGTTTAACATCAGAATCCATGATGTTTCGGGCATGTGCTCGGAAACCAGCGGAAAAGTCGCGATGCCTGACTCAACGGCCGCCAGCCGCAGATCGGGCCTCTCTACCGACAGCGTGGCGCTGCCGATGGCGCCAGGCCGATTGCTCCCCGGCGTCTTTGCGGGCCGGTTGGCGAACAGGGGCTCGACGCACCGGTGGCGCGGCGATGTGCCGGCGTCGCGTATGGTGGCATGGTCTTGCCCGGTGCAGCCCACCGGTGCGGCTGCGGCCTCGGGCCCATAGCCGTGCTCGCGCTTCCGCCTGGTATCGACCCCGACCTGCTCCGGTCCTTCGTGCTGATCGCCGAGGGCGGTTCCTTCACGCGCGCCGCGACCGCCGTGGGGCGCACGCAATCCGCCGTGTCGATGCAGATCCGCCGGCTCGAGGAGACGCTTGGTCGACCTTTGCTGCTGCGCGGGCCGCGCGGCGTGGAGACAACACCGCACGGCGCGTGGCTGCTGGAGCGGGCCAAGCGTCTGCTGGCAATGCATGACGAGATCTTCGCCAGCTTCCGCGCACCGGTCGTCTCCGGGACGGTAAGGCTCGGTACCCCGGACGACTACGCGCTGCGCTGGCTGCCGGGAATCCTGGCGCGCTTCGCCGAGGTGCATCCGGCGGTCGAGGTCGAGGTGACCTGCGCACCGTCGAGCGAACTGGTCGAGCGACTCGAGAACGACGAGATCGACCTGACGCTGCTCTCGGCCGGCAATGAGCGGCCGGGTATGGTCGGGCAGCCGCTGTGGCGGGCGGGGCTGCGCTGGATCGGGTCGGTGGCGCACGCAACGCATCGTCGCACGCCGATCCCTCTGGCGACGGCGCAGCCGCGCTGCGTCTGGCACCGTGCGGCTGTGCGCGCGCT
>NZ_JACADR010000079.1:0-2500 GCF_016106005.1 Roseomonas rosulenta | reverse complement strand
AGGAGGCGAACCCGGGGAACTGAAACATCTCAGTACCTGGAGGAAAAGACATCAAACGAGATTCCGCTAGTAGTGGCGAGCGAACGCGGAGTAGGCCAGTGGTTTATCAGAAAGAAGCCGAACGACCTGGAAAGGTTGGCCGTAGTGGGTGATAGCCCCGTAGGCGTAGTGTTCTGATGGATCCTTGAGTAGGGCGGGGCACGTGAAACCCTGTCTGAACATGGGGGGACCACCCTCCAAGCCTAAATACTCCTTGGCGACCGATAGTGCACAAGTACCGTGAGGGAAAGGTGAAAAGCACCCCGACGAGGGGAGTGAAAGAGACCTGAAACCGGATGCCTACAAGCAGTCGGAGCCCCATGTGGGTGACGGCGTACCTTTTGTATAATGGGTCCGCGAGTTCGTGTTGGCAGCAAGCTTAAGCCGAGAGGTGTAGGCGCAGCGAAAGCGAGTCTGAACAGGGCGTTCAGTTGCCGGCATGAGACCCGAAACCTGGTGATCTAGCCATGGACAGGTTGAAGGTGGGGTAACACCCACTGGAGGACCGAACCCACGCCTGTTGAAAAAGTCGGGGATGATCTGTGGTTAGGGGTGAAAGGCCAATCAAACCAGGAAATAGCTGGTTCTCCGCGAAATCTATTGAGGTAGATCGTCCGCTGTTCACCATCGGAGGTAGAGCACCGGAAGGGCTAGGGGGGCCCAAAGCCCTACCAAACCCTACCGAACTCCGAATGCCGATGAGTGCAGGCGGGCAGACAGACAGTGGGTGCTAAGGTCCATTGTCGAGAGGGAAACAACCCAGACCACCAGCTAAGGCCCCCAAATGATGGCTAAGTGGGAAAGCATGTGAGACGGCCAAAACAACCAGGAGGTTGGCTTAGAAGCAGCCATCCTTTAAAGAAAGCGTAATAGCTCACTGGTCTAAACAAGCTGTCTTGCGGCGAAAATGTACCGGGGCTCAAGCCATCTGCCGAAGCTGTGGGTGCGTAGCAATACGCGCGGTAGCGGAGCGTTCCCTAGGCCTGTGAAGCGGTACCGGTGACGGGCCGTGGAGGTATGGGAAGTGCGAATGCGGACATGAGTAACGACAAACAGGGTGAGAAACCCTGTCGCCGAAAGTCCAAGGGTTCCTGCGCAAGGTTAATCCGCGCAGGGTGAGCCGGCCCCTAAGGCGAGGGCGAGAGCCGTAGCCGATGGGAACCAGGTGAATATTCCTGGGCCCGCCAGAAGTGACGGCCGTGAAACCGTGTCATTCCTTATCGGATTGGGGTGGCTCGTGGATCGGTCCGGGAAATAGCTCTGGCATATGGACCGTACCCGAAACCGACACAGGTGGACTGGATGAGTATTCCAAGGCGCTTGAGAGAACCATGCTGAAGGAACTAGGCAAATTGCCCGCGTAAGTTAGCGATAAGCGGGACCCATCTGTGGGCAACCATGGGTGGGTGGCACAGACCAGGGGGTGGCGACTGTTTAGTAAAAACACAGGGCTCTGCGAAATCGAGAGATGACGTATAGGGTCTGACGCCTGCCCGGTGCCGGAAGGTTAAAGGGAGGAGTGCAAGCTCCGAACTGAAGCCCCGGTAAACGGCGGCCGTAACTATAACGGTCCTAAGGTAGCGAAATTCCTTGTCGGGTAAGTTCCGACCTGCACGAATGGCGTAACGACCTCCCCACTGTCTCCAGCATGGGCTCAGTGAAATTGAATTCCCCGTGAAGATGCGGGGTACCCGCGGTCAGACGGAAAGACCCTATGAACCTTTACTGCAGCTTGGCAGTGGCGCCAGGAAGGGGCTGTGTAGGATAGGTGGGAGCCATTGAAGCCGGGGCGCCAGCTCTGGTGGAGGCAACCTTGAAATACCACCCTGCGCCTTTCTGGCGTCTAACCGAACCCCGTTATCCGGGGTCGGGACCCTGCCTGGTGGGCAGTTTGACTGGGGCGGTCGCCTCCCAAAGAGTAACGGAGGCGCGCGATGGTGGGCTCAAGCCGGTCGGACATCGGCTGTTGAGTGCAAAGGCACAAGCCCGCCTGACTGCGAGCGCGACAGCGCGAGCAGGGACGAAAGTCGGCCTTAGTGATCCGGTGGTCCCGCGTGGAAGGGCCATCGCTCAACGGATAAAAGGTACTCTAGGGATAACAGGCTGATCTCCCCCAAGAGTCCACATCGACGGGGAGGTTTGGCACCTCGATGTCGGCTCATCGCATCCCGGGGCTGGAGCAGGTCCCAAGGGTTCGGCTGTTCGCCGATTAAAGCGGTACGTGAGCTGGGTTTAGAACGTCGTGAGACAGTTCGGTCCCTATCTGCCGTGGGTGTTGGAGACTTGAGAGGATCTTTCCCTAGTACGAGAGGACCGGGAAGGACGCACCTCTGGTGCACCGGTTGTGGCGCCAGCCGCATCGCCGGGTAGCCAAGTGCGGAATGGATAACCGCTGAAGGCATCTAAGCGGGAAACCAGCCTCAAGACCAGGTCTCCCCAAGGGCCGTGCAAGACCAGCACG
>NZ_JACADR010000078.1 GCF_016106005.1 Roseomonas rosulenta | reverse complement strand
CGGACGTGTGCTCTCCGGGTCCCGCCGCGGTTCCGCCGCGCAGGAGACCGCGATCGCGCCATCGGGCAGCGCGCCGCGCCGCCCCGCCACGACGAAGCCGAGGCCGCCGAGGTCGGCCGCCTCCTCCCCGGGGGTCGCCGCGCCGTCGCGGAAGCGGCTGATGGCGATGTCGAGCGCGGGGTGGATGGCGGCGAGCACCGGCTGCCCTTCGGCATCCGGGTCGAGCGCCTCGCCCAGCACGCCGATCGCCGCCGCGCTGACGCGCGCCTGGCGCAGTATCGCGAGCGGGAGCGCCGCGCCGTCGCGCAGCAGCCGTGAGTCGAGCATCGGACCGAGCAGCAGTTCGCCCTCGGGCGCGAGGACGCAGCGCAGCCCGCAGGGGGCGAGGCCCAGCGTGTCCAGCACCTCCTCGGCGATCGCCTCGCCCGTCGCCGCGTCGGCGGGGCCGCGCCCGGCGGGGAGCGGGGCGATCGGGTTGCCGGTCTCGATCGCCTCGACGATCGCGGCGGCGAGGATGCGGCGCGCCTCGTGGTCCATGCGTGCGCGCCTCAGTTCAACGAGGGCAGTTGCGGCTCGTCATCCACCTGGAATCCGCCCGAGGGGGGCGCGAGTACATCCGCCCCCGACCCGCCAGTCTGCGGCACGTCGTAAAGGTAGGAGGGCAGCCAGGTCACGATCTCGGGGAAGACGTAGACGCAGACCATGGTGAAGATGACGATGTAGATGAAGGGCATGCAGCCCTTGAAGATGTCCTCGAGCCGAACGTGCTTGGGTGCGACGCCCTTGAGGTAGAAGGCGGCCATCGCAACCGGCGGGGAGAGGAAGCTGGTCTGCAGGTTGAGCGCGACCAGCACGCCGAAGAACAGCGGGTCCACGCCGAAATCGTCCAGCAGCGGCAGGAAGATCGGCACGAAGATGACGATGATCTCGGTCCATTCGAGCGGCCAGCCGAGCACGAAGATCAGCGCCTGCGCCAGCAGCATGAAGGTCAGCGTGTTGAGCGGCAGCGACTTGAAGAACTGCTCCACCAGCTCCTGCCCGCCGAGGTAGCCGAACACCGAGGAGAAGATCGCGCTGCCCACGAAGAGCCAGCACACCATCGCCGAGGTGCGGGCCGTCAGGTACACGCTCTCGCGCAGCTTCGCCCAGGTGAAGGACCGATAGACGATGGCGAGCAGGATGGAGCCGAGCGAGCCCATCGCCGCCGCCTCCGACGGTGTGGCGAGGCCCATCAGGATCGAGCCCAATACCACGCCGATCAGCGAGGCGAGCGGCAGGAAGGAGGTGAAGAGCGAGACCAGGATCGTGCGGAAGGGGACGTTCACTTCCTCGGGCGGCAATCGGGGTGCGACCGAGGGCTTCACGATGGCGATGCCGATCGCATACAGGATGTACAGACCGGCCAGCATGACGCCCGGGATGAAGGCCGCGGCGTAGAGCTGCACCACCGACACGCCGGCGGTGGCGCCGAACAGGATCAGCATGATCGAGGGCGGGATGAGGATGCCGAGGCACCCGCCCGCGCAGACCACGCCGGCCGCGAGCTTCACGTCGTAGCCCGCGCGCAGCATGGCGGGAAATGCCAGCAGCCCCATCAGCGTGACCACGGCGCCGACGATGCCGGTCGCGGTCGCGAACAGCGCGCAGGTCGCGAGCGTGGCCACCGCAAGCGAGCCGGGAATGTTGCCGGAAGCCATCTGCAGCGAGCGGAACAGCCGGTCGAGGATGTTCGCGCGCTCGATGATGTAGCCCATCAGCACGAAGAGCGGCACGCTGATGAGCACGTCGTTCGACATCACCGCGTAGGTGCGCTGCACCAGCAGGTCGAAGATGCGCTCCTGCATGCCGAGGTAGCCGAAGAATAGCCCCATCGCCATCAGCGTGAAAGCGATCGGGAAGCCCAGCATGATGAAGAACAGGAACAGGAAGAGCTGCGTGAGCCCCAGCGCGCCGTCGGTCATCTCAGCCTGGTCCTATCGGCCGGTGTGTTCGTCGCCGGCGCGTTCGCCCGGGATATGGCCGGTGCGCGCCATCTCGCGCGCCAGCTCCTCGGGGTCGCGCTCGGCCGCGGCGGCGAGGATCTTCTGCTCGAGCTCCTCGACATCAGACAGGCGCTCGGGCCAGGCGCCGGTGCGGATGCAGCGGATGCAGCGCACCACCTCGACCACGCCCTGCAGCAGCAGCAGCACGCCCACGATCGGGATCAGGAACTTGAACGGCCAGATCACCGGGCCGGTCGGGCTGAACATCGAGCGCTCGTTCTGCAGGAACGAGATGTGGGCAAAGTTCCAGCCCGAGATCATGAAGGCGAAGATCGCCGGGAAGAAGAACAGCACATACAGCACGAGGTCGAGCCGCGCCTGGTTCGCCGGACGGAAGTTCCGGTACAGGAAGTCCCCACGCACATGCCCGTTGCGCGACAGCGCATAGGCGCCCGCCATCATGAACAGCGCGCCGTAGAGCATGTAGGAGACGTCATAGGCCCATGACGTCGGCGCCCGGAACGCGTAGCGCATGACGATCTCGTACACGACAACGCCGGTCAGCCCGATGATGCACCAGGCGAAGGCCTTGCCCACGAAGGCGCTGAGCCGGTCGATCCCGAGCAGGACGGATTGCAGACCCATCCGGACACCCCCCCTTGTCGCGCGAACGCCCGCCCCGGTCCTCCCGGGGCGGGCGCTGCCATCCGCCGCGTGGTTCAGCCGCGCGCGAAGAAGTGGTTGTAGGCGAGTGCGGGGCTCGCCTGGTAGCGCAGGTAGAAGGCGCTCACGCGGCGGCACCACTCGCGCTGGCTGTCCGTCACCTTCTTGAAGAAGGGATCGGATTCCAGGCTGCGGATCACCCCGTCCCAGGCGCGCAGCTGGGCTTCGAGCACCGGGCGCGGCGTGACCTGCACGTTCACACCCTGGCGCTGCGCCATCTCGAGCAGGTCGTTCGGGTAGCGCAGCTGCTGCTTCCACGACATGTCGGCCGAGGCGGCTTCCGCGGCGTGGCGGATCACCGCCTTTAGCTCGGCCGGCAGGGCGTCGAACTTCGCCTTGTTGAACAGGACCTCGAAGGTCTCGGTGTTCTGGTGGTAGGACTGGATCATGTAGTTCTTGGCCACGTCCGGGAAGCCGAGCACGCGGTCCGAGGACGGGTTGTTGAACTCCGCGCCGTCGATCACGCCGCGTTCCAGCGCGGGCACGATCTCCCCGCCCGGCAGCGCGGTCACCGCCGCGCCCATGGCGTTGAACAGATCGGTGGCGAGGCCGACGGTGCGGTACTTCAGGCCGCGCATCTGCTCGGCATTGGTGACCGCGTTCTTGAACCAGCCGAGCGGCTGGGTCGGCATCGGCCCGGTCTGGAAGCCGACCACGTTGACGCGCAGGATCTGGCCAATCAGCTCGTTGTACAGGGCGTCGCCGCCGCCGTAGTAGAACCAGGCGAGGTAGGAATTGGCGTCGTAGAACCAAGCCGGAGGCGTGCCGAACAGGCTGAAGGCCTTGTTCTTGCCGAACCAATAAGCGGAGACGCCATGCCCGCCATCGAGCGTGCCGGCGGAGACCGCGTCGATCAGCTGGAAGGCGCCGACGACCGCGCCGGCGGCCAGCAGTTCCATGCGCAGCCGGCCGCCGGCCATGGCGTTCACGCGGCTGACGAAGTCGCCGGCGAATTCATGGAAGATGTCGCGCTGCGGCCAGGTGGACTGGAAGCGCCAGGTCACGGTCTGCGCACGGCTGACACCGGGCGCCGCCAGTACGGCGGCGGCGGCGCCGCCCGCGGCGGCGGCCTTCAGGAATCCACGGCGTGCAGGCGCCTTGTCCTTGGTCATGCAGTCCTCCCGGACAGCCGGTCGCAGCTTCATGCGCGATCCGACATTTGTTGTGACTGCAAGTCCATTATTCGACCCGGATGGCACGCGCAATCACACAGTTGCGCGATTCGTGCAGCCGCTGCGATTTTTGTCCGCCCGCGCGGGCGCTGCTACTTCGTAACGAAAGCCTTTTCGACCACGTAGGTCCCCGGCGCGTTGTTGGCGCCTTCCTCGAAGCCGCGGGCTTCGAGCATCGCCTTGCAATCGCGGTTCATCGCCTCCGACCCACACAGCATCACGCGGTCATTCGCGGGGTCGAGCGGCGGCAGGCCAAGATCGGCGAAGATCCGCCCGGTCTCGATTAGCGTGGTGATGCGGCCCTGGGTGCGGAACGGCTCGCGCGTGACCGAGGGGTAGTACAGCAGCTTTCCGGCGACGATCTCGCCGAGGAGCTCATGATCCGGCAGGTCGCGCTCGAACAGCTCGCGATGCGCGAGCTCGCGCACCTCGCGCACGGTATGCGCGACCACCACCTTCTCGAAGCGCTCGTAGACATCGGGTTCGCGCGCCAGCGACAGGAAGGGGGCGAGGCCGGTGCCGGTCGCGAGCAGCCACAGGGTGCGGCCCGGGCGCAGGTTGTCGGTCACGAGCGTGCCGGTCGGCTTGCGCCCGATCAGCACGACATCGCCCACCGCCACGTGCTGCAGGCGCGAGGTCAGCGGCCCGTGCTGTACCTTGATCGAGAGGAATTCCAGCTCCTCGTCCCAGGTCGGGCTCGCCATGGAATAGGCGCGCACCAGCGGCTTGCCGTCGGCCATCAGCCCGATCATGGCGAATTCCCCGGCGCGGAAGCGGAAGGCCGGATCGCGCGTGCAGCGGAAGGAAAACAGCCGCTCGGTCCAGTGGTGCACCCAGGTGACGCGCTCGCCGAAATAGGCGGCGGGGATAGCGGGCCCGGAGGGGGGCCGGGGGGCGGGGAGGATGGCGTCGTTCATGGCGGCGAGACTTGTGCTGCGCTGCGGCAGCCTTCGCAACAGGAAAGCGCGCGGTCCTTGCGCTCGCGCAAGCCGCGGTCTCTCCTGCCGCCCATGACCGACCTGCCAGACGGCGTGCCCGTCGACCCCGCCACCGATCCCCCCGTCGGCCCCGTGGTGGATGCCACGCCGCGGCCGCTGCCCGCGCGCGTGCCGCATCGCGGCGCCGCGGTGGACCTCGAGCCGCTGCATGTGCGCCACGCGCCGGAGCTGTTCCGCGCCGCGCAGGGCCAGCCGGGCGAGGCCTCCTGGGCCTACCTCGCCTATGGCCCGTTCGCGACCGAGGCCGCGATGCGCGCGCATGTCGCCGCCTTCGCCGCCACCCACGACCCCATGGCCTGGGCGGTGCGCCCGCACGCCACCGGCACCGCGGATGGCTGGCTGACGCTGATGGAGATCCACCCGGCGCATGCGCATATCGAGATCGGCAACATCTGGTTCTCGCCGCGCATGCAGCGCACCCGGGCCGCGACCGAGGCCATGTTCCTGCTGATGCGCCATGCGATGGACGAGCTCGGCTACCGCCGCCTGACCTGGAAGTGCAACGCGCTCAACATGCCTTCGCGCCGCGCCGCCGCGCGGCTGGGCTTCACCTATGAAGGCACGCTGCGCGACATGCTGGTGGTGAAGGGGCGGGTGCGCAGCACGGCCTGGTTCTCCATCCTGGCCGAGGAATGGCCCGCGCGCCGCGACGCCATCCTGGCCTGGCTGTCGGATGCGAATTTCGGCGCCGATGGACGCCCGAAACGCGGCCTCGCGGAGCTGCGCGGCTGACGCCCGGCACGCCCGCGCCGCAGGCAGGGCCGCGGAAGTCCTGGATTTACGCGCGGCATGGCGGCAGGATGACATGGCGGACATGAACCGCATGCGCGGGAGGACACCATGCCGGACGTGAATTTCAGCGAGATCGCGAGCTGGGGGCTGATCCTCGGCGTCATCGCCTTCGCGGCGTCGCACCGCTTCGGCATCGGCCCGGCGGTGGCGGCGGCCACGCTCGCCGCGCTCACCACCAAGGCGGCGCTGCTCGGCCTGACCTGAGGGGCATCTTCGCCGCGCCGCAACACGCCTGTCACGCCGCCGCAACGCGCGGCCCTTAGGGGAGCCCCCGTCCGCAACCACCGGGGGTTCCATGCGACGCTTCCTGCTCGCCGCCGCCATTCTCGCCGCCACGCCGGCGCTGGCCGACCAGCGCTTCGAGGCCACGCTCGCCGGCCACGCCATCCTGCCGGCCGCGACCTTCATCGCCCCGCCCGAGGGCGCGCCGCCCGGCTTCGCCGTCTCCGGCCGCTTCACCGGCGCGGGCAATCTGCGCAACGAACAGGTGGGCAGCGCCCCGGGCGATACCGGCCCGGCCTATGGCAGCCGCCCGACCGGCATCTCGCTGCCCTTCCGTGGCCAGCCGCTGCAGGGCTTCTCCGGCATCGCGCCGGTGCGCGGCGAGCCGGGTGCCTGGTGGGTGCTGACCGACAACGGCTTCGGCAACCGCCGCAACAGCCCCGACGCGCTGCTGATGTTCCACAAGATCCGCCCCGACTTCGCGACCGGCCAGGTGGCGGTGCTGCAGACCATCTTCCTGTCCGACCCGAACCGCGTGGTGCCCTTCCACATCACCACCGATCCCTCGCCGACGCGCTTCCTGACCGGCGCCGACTTCGACCTGGAATCGATCCAGCCGATGCCCGATGGCAGCTTCTGGATCGGCGAGGAATTCGGCCCCTTCCTGCTGCATGTCGATGGGCAGGGCCGCGTGCTGCGCGTGGTCGAGACCATGATGGACGGCCAGCCGCTGCGCTCGCCCGACCATCCGGCCTTCCTGGTCCCGGCTTCCCCCACCCAGGGCGTGCCGTACCGCGTCCGCCGGTCGGGCGGCTATGAGGGCGTGGCGGCCTCGCCCGACGGGTCGCGTCTGTACGCGATGCTCGAGCAGCCGCTCTTCGCGCCCAATTCCGACCAGCCCGAGGGCCGCTTCCTGCGCGTGCTGGAATTCGACACGGCACGCGCCGCCTGGACCGGGCGCGTGCTGCGCTACCGCCTGGAGGAGGGTGCGACAGCGATCGGCGACTTCAACATGATCGACGACCGCCGCGCCCTGGTGATCGAGCGCGACAACGGGGAAGGCGATCCGGGCCTCGCCTGCGCGCAAGGCACGCAGAGCACCGCGGAGCGCCCCTGCTTCCTGAACCCGGCGCGTTTCAAGCGGATCTACCTGATCGACCTGGGCGCGACGGATGCGGAAGGCTTCGTGCGCAAGATCGGCCATATCGACCTGATGGCGATCCGCGACCCGAACAACCTGGCGCGCCAGCGCGGCGACCGGCCGCAGGGCGCGCCGAACGATCGCTTCGCCTTCCCGTTCTTCACCATCGAGGACGTGGCGATGGTCGATGCCGACCACATCATCGTCGCCAACGACAACAACCTGCCCTTCAGTGCCGGCCGCCACCTGACGCGGGCGGACGACAACGAGGTGATCCTGCTGCGCGTGCCGGAACTGCTGCGCGCGCGCTGACGCACCGCCGGGCGCCTGTCCTTTCCCCGGTCGGGGGCGGGCAGGCGCCGGCCTCCTCAGGGGCGCTGCGGGGGCTGCCCCGCCGGTGGCGCGATCCGCCTGGCGGATGCAGGGCCAAGCCGGCGGACGCCCTGCTGCGGACGGCCAGGCGCGGGCAGGCTATGCTCGCTCCACCGCGCAAGGAGCGGCCACCCCGCCCCGGTCCTGGCGCGGCGGCCGTGACCGCGCGCAGACCCGAGGGAAGGAACCGCCGCATGTCCCAGCCGAACGCCCCGGCCAGCAAGCTCGACGCCGCCGCTGCCACCGACCGCCTGATGCGCTACCTGGCCGTGGAGGGCGTGACCGGGCACGAGGCGGCGATCGCTGCGGCCATCGTGGATGACCTGAAGGCGATCGGCGTGCCCGACTCCGCCATTCGCTACGACACCGCCAACCAGCGCATCCCGCTGCCCACCGAGACCGGCAACCTGATCGTGGACCTGCCCGGCACGCGTCCCGGCAAGCGGCTGCTGTTCTCGACGCACCTCGACACCGTGCCGCTGTGCGCCGGCGCCAAGCCGCGGCGCGAGGGCGAACGCATCGTCTCGGACGGCACCACCGCGCTGGGCGGGGACAACCGCACCGGCTGCGCGCTGCTGGTCAGCCTGGCCGAGACGCTGATCCGCCATGACCTGCCGCACCCGCCCATCACCCTGCTGTTCACCGTGCGCGAGGAAAGCGGCCTGCACGGCGCGCGCGAACTGGTCGCGGCCGACCTGCTCGGCGCCGAGATGGGCTTCAACGTGGATGGGCGCCTCGCCAACGAGCTCATCATCGGCGCGGTCGGGCAGGAGAACTGGCGCGCCGAGATCAAGGGCCGCGCGTCGCATGCCGGCGTCGCGCCGGAGAAGGGCATCTCCGCCACGCTGGTCGGTGCCATCGCGCTGGCCGAGGCCCACAAGGCCGGCTGGTTCGGCAAGGTGGTGAAGAATGATGGCCACGGCACCAGCAATGTCGGCATCTTCGGTGGCAAGCCCGGCCAGCCGGCGGGCGACGCCACCAACGTGGTCACCGACCTCGCGGTGCTGGTGGGCGAGGCGCGCAGCCCCGAGGCCGCCTTCGCCGCCGCGATCACCGAGGGCTTCCGCGCTGCCTTCGAGACCGCGAAGGGCGCGGTGAAGGCGTCGGACGGCGCGACCGCGGAGGTCACCTTCACCCACACCCCGTCCTACCCGCCCTTCCGGCTTGCCGAGGACGGCCCGGTGGTGAGCCACGCGAAGCGCGCCGTCGAATCGCTCGGCATGGAACCCGTGCTGGTGTTCTCCAACGGCGGCCTCGATGCCAACTGGATTGCCGGCAAGCACGGCGTGCCGTCGGTGACCATCGGTGCCGGGCAGTACGAGATCCACACCATCAAGGAATACGTGGACCTGCCGGAATACGAGCGCGGCTGCCGGCTCGCGGTGGCGCTGGCGACGCTGTGACGGCGCGCGGCGGCGCGGCAGGTTGTCACGTCGCCGCTGCTGCGCCAGTTTCGCGGCACGCCCCGGGCAGCCCGCGCCTGCCGTCCGCGGCGCGATGATTCGCGGCGCGGCCATCCGCCTCGGATGCCGCACCGTGCCAGTGGAGGGACGTGCATGACCGAGGATCGCGTGGGCGCCTTCGTGCCAGGACCGCGCCGCGAGCGCGCCGGCGCGGCCGAGGGCCCGCTGGCCGGGCTGACCTTCGCGGTCAAGGACCTCTATGACACCGTCGGCGACGTGACCGGCTATGGCAACCCGGACTGGGCGCGCACGCATCCGCCCGCGACCCAGGATGCCGCGGTGGTGACGGCGCTGCTCGATGCCGGGGCGCGGCTGGTCGGCAAGACCAAGACCGTCGAACTCGCCTATGGCCTGACGGGCGAGAATGTCTGGCACGGCACGCCGGTGAACCCGGCGGCACCGGACCGCTTTCCCGGCGGGTCGTCCTGCGGGTCCGCCGCGGCGGTGGCGGCGGGGCTGTGCGACATCGCCATGGGCTCGGACACCGGCGGGTCCGTGCGCATCCCGGCGTCGTATTGCGGGATCTTCGGTATCCGCCCGTCCTGGGGGGCGGTCAGCCTGACCGGGGCCTGCCCGCTGGGGCCGGCCTATGACACGGCGGGGTGGTTCGCGGCGCGTGCCTCGATCCTGCGGCGCGCGGGCGAGGTGCTGCTGGCGCCTGTGGCCGATGGCGCACTCGGGCCGCTGCTGAAGGTGCAGGAACCCTGGGTCAACGCCGAACCGGCCACGGCCGCAGCGCTCGCGGATGCCTTCGGCGCGGTGGAATCGGTGCTGGGCGCGGCGCTGCCGGTGCAGGTGGCGCCCGAGGGTCTCGACACCTTCTACGAATCCTTCCGCTGCGCCCAGGCGGTCGAGGCCTGGACCAGCCTCGGCCCCTGGATCGAAGCGACCGACCCCGCCTTCGGCCCCGGCGTGAAGGAACGCTTCGCCGCGGCGAAGGCGATGGACCCGGCCAAGGCGGCCGCAGGGCGCGCCTTTCGCCGCGCGGCGCAGGCGCGGCTGTGGGGGCTGCTGGGCGGGGGCGCGGTGATGGTCTACCCGACCTCGCCCGGCCCGGCGCCGCTGCTCACCGCCACCCAGGCCGAGCAGAACGGGGTGCGGGAGAGGACCATGGGCGTGACGGCGATCGCCGGGCTCTGCGGCCTGCCTGAGGTGACGATCCCGGCCGGGACCGTCGGTGGCGCGCCGGTTGGCCTTTCCCTGGTGGCGGGGCCGGGGCGCGACCGTGCGCTGCTGGCGCTGGCCGAGCGCGTGGCCTCCGCGGCGGGGCTGCCGGCATGACCCTGCGCGTGCGTGACGCGACCCCGGCCGACCTGCCGGCGATCACCGCCATCTATGCCCATCACGTGCTGCACGGCACCGGCACCTTCGAGGAAGACCCGCCGGCCGAGGTGGAGATGGCCGCCCGCATGGCGAAGGTGCAGGCCGCCGGCTTCGCCTGGCTGGTCGCCGAGGACGAGGCCGGGCAGGTGCTCGGCTACGGCTATTTCGCACCCTTCCGCGAGCGGTCCGCCTATCGCTTCACCGCCGAGGATTCCGTCTATGTCCGCGACGACATCCGCGGCCAGGGCGTGGGCAAGTCGCTGGTGGCGGAACTCATCGCGCGGGCCGAGGCGAAGGGGCTGCGGCAGATGATTGCGGTGATCGGCGATTCCGAGAATGTCGGGTCGATCGGGCTGCATATCTCGCTCGGCTTCCGCCAGGCGGGCGTGCTGAAGGCGGCGGGGATGAAGTTCGGCCGCTGGGTGGACGTGGTGACGATGCAGCGCGCGCTGGGGGAGGGGGAGCGGACCCTGCCCCCAGGCTGAACAGCGCGCAGCGCGCCGCTCAGGCTGTCCAGCCGAGTTCGCGCATCGCCCAGCCGGCATTCCAGACCTTGGTCATGTGCCGGATGCGGCCATCCTCGAACTGCATCGCATAGACGTAGTCTGTATCCGTGTGCCGGCCGGTCGGGGCCATCGGGCCGCCCGGGTCGGTATGCGTACCGTGGAAGGTGGCGACGGCCACCACGCAGCCGCGCGCCACGTCGGTGGCGAAGGACTTCAGCGTGTAGCGACCGTCCGGCATGAAGCCCATCAGCCCCTTCATCCACTCGCAGTAGTCGCGCAGGGTGCGCGTGTCGGCCAGGGGTTCGGCCTGCGCGTCGAAGCCGGCCTCGGGGTGGCAGTGGGCGGCGCAGGCGGCCCAGCCCTTGCCGGCTTCGCAGGCCTCGAAGAACGCCATCGCGGTCTCGGTTATGGACGCCATGCCCTGTCTCCCTTTCCGGATGGTCCAGGATTGACGCTCCTGTGACCGAGCGCAGCATGACAGGGCCCCCGTCGGCGTGGGGGACTATTCGGGTGCGCGACGGAAGCGGGCGGTGGTCAGCGGGTCCTGCGCCAGCGCCTGCGCCAATTCGGCGCGGCCTTCCGGCGTGGCGGCCAGCACCACCACCCGGTCGAACCACGCGATCCGCCCGCGCACACGGTCCTGGAACAGCCGGTCGAGCGCCTGGGCCGCGGCGCTGCGCCCGGCACAGCAGACACAGGCGGCGGGGTGCTGCGCTGCCTCGGGCGCGAAGATCTCGGTGGCCGGTGCGGCGGCATGGCGCGGGACAGCGCCCTCGGCCAGCAACGCCGCCGGCCGGCCAGCCGCCAACGCGCCGGGCAGGGCGGCGGCGTCGGGCAGCAGCGTCACGGGAATGCGGGCGTCGATCGACCAGGCCATGATGTGCTGGACATAAGGATATCTTTATGAGTATGTCCAGCCCGTCATGGACGCCCTGCTCACCGAACTTCGCGCCGCGGCCGAGCCGACCCGCCTGCGCCTGCTCGCACTTTGTGCGCGCGGCGCCTGGTGCGTGTCCGACCTGGTCGCGATCCTGGGGCAGTCCCAGCCGCGCCTGTCACGCCACCTGAAGCTGCTGGTCGAGGCCGGGCTGCTGGTCCGCACGCCCGAGGGTGCCAATGCCTGGTTCCAGCTGGCCCCCGATGCCGACCTGGCGCGCCAGGTCCTGGCCCGCCTGCCGGAGGAGGACCCGTTGCTGGCGGCCGACCGCCGTGCCGCGGCCCGCCTGGCGGCGGAGCGTGCGCGCGCGGCCTCCGAATCCTTCCGCCGGCATGGCGCCGATTGGGACGAGCTTCGCGCTCTCGGCCTGCCCGCGGCGGCGATCGAGGCGGCGACGGACGCGGCACTGCCGCCGCGCATCGGACGGCTGCTCGATATCGGCTGCGGCACGGGCGGGCTGCTGGAACGCCTCGCCGGGCGGATCGACGAGGGCGTGGGGGTGGATGCCTCGCGCGACATGCTTGCCCTCGCGCGCACGCGCCTCGCCGAACGCGGCCTGTCGCACATCGCCGTCCGCCAGGCCGACATGTATCGCCTGCCGATCGGCGATGCCTCCTTCGACGCCGTCATGCTGCAGATGGTGCTGCACTATGCCGAGGACCCGGCCGCCGCGCTGGCCGAGGCGGCGCGTGTGCTGAAGCCCTCCGGCGTGCTGGTGGTGATCGACCTCGCGCCGCATGGGCGCGCCGAATTGCTGGGCGGCGCCTTCGCGCATCGCTGGCCGGGCTTCGACGATGCCGGCATCGCCGGCTGGCTGGGGGCCGCCGGCTGCGTGCCGGCGCGCACCAGCACCGTCGAGGCCGCGCTCCCCGTCCGCGTCTGGGTCGCCGAGCGCATGACCCGCCCCGTTTCCGTCCCGACTCACTGAAAGATCACCCCGATGGCCCGACCGCATCTGCTCGACGCCCTTCGCGACCAGGTCCTGCTCTGTGACGGCGGCATGGGCGCGCGCGTGCAGGCGATGACGCTCGATGTCGCGAAGGACTACTGGGACAAGGAGAACTGCACCGAGGTGCTGAATCTCTCGCGCCCCGACATCGTGCGCGAGATCCATCGCAGCTACTACGAATCCGGCGCCGACATGGTGCTGACCAACACCTTCGGCGGGTCGCCCATCACGCTCGAGGAATTCGAGCTCGGGGCGCGCGCCTTCGAGATCAACAAGCTCGCGGTGGAACTGGCGCGCGAGGCTTCCGAAGGCTTCGCCGATGGCCGCCACCGCTGGGTGGTGGGCGACATCGGGCCGGGCACCAAGCTGCCGAGCCTGGGGCACATCACCTACGACGCGCTGGAGGCCGCGCTCGTCGAGCAATGCCGCGGGCTGATCGCCGGCGGCGCCGATGCGCTGCTGACCGAGACCAACCAGGACACGCTCTACATCAAGGCCGCGGTGAATGCCGCGAAGATCGCGCGCGCCGAGGCGAAGTCCGACATCCCGGTGCTGGTGCAGGTGACGGTCGAGACCACCGGCACGCTGCTGGTCGGCCCCGACATCGCCGCCGCCGCCGCCGTCGTGCATGCGCTCGACGTCCCGCTGATCGGGCTGAACTGCGCGACCGGCCCGCAGGAGATGGCCGAGCATGTCCGCTGGCTGTCGCAGAACTGGCCGGGCCTGATCAGCGTGCAGCCCAATGCCGGCCTGCCGGAGCTGGTGGATGGCAGGACGCACTACCCGCTCGGCGCCGACGAAATGGCGACCTGGATGGAGCGCTTCGTCACCGAGGATGGGGTGAACCTGATCGGCGGGTGCTGCGGCACCTCGACGCCGCATATCTCGGCACTCGATGCGATGCTGCGCCGGGTCGGCGGGACCCGCGCGCGCCCGGCGGCGGTGCGCCGGCGCTTCCACTGGGTGCCCTCGGTCGCCTCGCTCTATTCCGCGACGGCGCTGCGGCAGGAGAATGCCTACTTCTCGATCGGCGAGCGCTGCAACGCGAATGGCTCCAAGGCCTGGCGCGTGGCGCAGGAGGTGCATGACTGGGACAGCTGCCTCGCGATCGGGCGCGAGCAGGTGGCCGAAGGGTCGAACAGCCTGGACATCTGTACCGCCTTCGTCGGCCGCGACGAGATGCGCGAGATGAGCGAGGTCATCACCCGCTTCACCGCCTCCGTGAACAGCCCGCTGGTGATCGATTCCACCGAGACGCCGGTGATCGAGCAGGCGCTGAAGCTGCATGGCGGCAAGCCGATCATCAACTCGATCAACTTCGAGGAAGGCGAGGGCGCGGCGACCGACCGCATGAAGCTGGCGAAGAAGTTCGGCGCCGCGGTCATCGCGCTGACCATCGACGAAGTCGGCATGGCGAAGACCGCCGAGGACAAGCTGCGCATCGCGCGCCGGCTGGTGGACTTCGCCTGCAACAAGCACGGCCTGCCGCAGTCCGACCTGATGATCGACCCGCTGACCTTCACCATCGCCACCGGCAACGAGGACGACCGCAAGCTGGGGCAGTGGACGCTGGAGGGCATCCGCATGATCCGGGAGGAATTCCCGGACATCCAGATCATCCTCGGCCTGTCGAACATCTCCTTCGGCCTGAACCCGGCCGCGCGGCACGTGCTGAACAGCGTGTTCCTCGATCATGCCGTGAAGGCGGGCATGACCGGGGCGATCGTGCATGTCTCCAAGATCAAGCCGCTGCACAAGATCCCGGCCGAGGAAGTGAAGGTCATGGAGGACCTGATCTTCGACCGCCGCGAGGAAGGCTACGACCCGCTGCAGAAGGTGCTGGAGATGTTCGCCGGCCGTAAGGCCGCCGACAACGTGGCGAAGGTGAAGTCCGAGACGGTCGAGGGCCGGCTCAAGGACCGCATCATCGACGGCGACCGCAAGGGGCTGGATGACGAGCTGGCCGACGCGCTGGCCAAGGGCATCGCGCCGCTGTCGATCATCAACGACATCCTGCTGGACGGGATGAAGGTGGTGGGCGAGCTGTTCGGCGCGGGCAAGATGCAGCTGCCCTTCGTGCTGCAATCGGCCGAGACGATGAAGGCCGCCGTCGCCTACCTCGAGCCGCACATGGAGCGCGTCGAGGGCCAGGAGAAGGGCATCATCGTGCTCGGCACGGTGAAGGGCGACGTGCACGACATCGGCAAGAACCTGGTCGACATCATCCTCACCAACAACGGCTACCGGGTGATCAACCTCGGCATCAAGGTGCCGCTGTCGCAGATCGTGGAAGCCGCGGTCGAACACAAGGCGCATGCCATCGGCATGAGCGGGCTGCTCGTGAAATCCACCGTGGTGATGCGCGAGAACCTCGAGGAGATGTCGCGCCAGGGCATCGACCTGCCGGTGCTGCTGGGCGGTGCCGCGCTCACGCGCAACTATGTCGAGGATGATTGCGTCAAGGCCTATGCCTGCGGGCGCGTGGTCTATGCGCGCGATGCCTTCGACGGCCTGCACCTGATGGACAAGGTGATGGGCAACGACTTCGACGGCTACCTCGCCGCCGTGCAGCAGAAGCGCGCCGGCAAGTCGAAGAACGAGAAGCGCGTGCTGGGCCAGGCCGACCCGCGTGGCTTCGCCCCCGTCGACCTCGCCTATGCGCAGGAGCGCCGCCGGCGCGTCTCCGCCGAGAGCACGCCGCCTGTCCCGCCCTTCTGGGGTGCACGCGTGATGGAGGCCGATCCGCGCGCGCTGGTGCCCTTCATCAACGAGCGTAGCCTCTATCAGTTCCAGTGGGGCTTCCGGAAAGCCGGGCGGTCGCTCGACGACTTCCTCGGCTGGGCAAAACAGGAGCTGCGCCCGGTCCTCAAGCGCATGCTCGCTCTGACGGATGAGCAGAAGATCCTCAGGCCGCAGGCGATCTACGGCTACTGGAAATGCGCCGGGCAGGGCAACGACCTGATCCTGTTCGAACAGGACGGCACGACCGAGGTCGCGCGCTTCAACATGCCGCGCCAGCCCAAGGCCGATGGCGAGTGCATCGCCGACTTCGTGCGCGACATCGACGATGCCGAGCGCGACGTGATCGGCCTGCAGGTGGTCACCGTGGGGCAGAAGGCGTCGGACCTGGCGCGCGAGTGGTTCGAGGAGAACCGCTACCAGGACTACCTCTACCTGCACGGGCTGTCGGTCGAGATGGCGGAAGCCATGGCGGAATACACCCACAAGCGGATCCGCGCCGAATGGGGCTTCGCCGCGCAGGATGAGCGCGACATCGAGAAGATGCTGAGCCAGGGTTATCGCGGCGGCCGCTATTCCTTCGGCTACCCCGCCTGCCCGAAGCTCGAGGACCAGGAGCCGCTGCTGCGCCTGCTGGATGCGGAACGGATCGGTGTTTCGATCAGCGACGAATGGCAACTGCATCCGGAGCAATCCACCTCCGCGATCGTGCTGCATCATCCGCGCGCGAAGTACTTCTCGGTCTAGGCCCGGGGGGGTAAACCCCCGCCATGGTGGAAGTCAGGTCCGGCCAGGCCACGACGCTCGCGATCGGCAGCGTCGTGGTGGCCATCGTGGTATTGGCGCTGAAGGCGGCGGCCTGGGGGCTCACCGGGTCCGTCGCGCTGTTCGCGGATGCGCTGGAGAGCGTGGTCAACGTCGCTGCCGCCGCGGCGGCGCTCGCGGCGGTGCGATTCTCCTCGCTGCCGGCGGATGCCAACCACCCTTATGGCCACGCGAAGGCGGAATACTTCTCGGCGGTGCTGGAAGGCGCGCTGATCATCGTGGCCGCGCTGCTGATCCTGCACCAGGCCTGGGGTGCGCTGGCCGCGCCGCGCGCGCCGGAGCAGCCGGGACTCGGCCTCGCGGTCTCGGCCGTGGCCTCGGCGGGCAATGCCGCCTGGGCCATGCTGCTGATGAAGCGCGGCCGCGCCCTGCGATCCCCCGCGCTGGTCGCCGATGCGCGGCATTTGTGGTCGGATGTGGTGACC
Source organism: Roseomonas rosulenta (assembly GCF_016106005.1). GTDB lineage: Bacteria > Pseudomonadota > Alphaproteobacteria > Acetobacterales > Acetobacteraceae > Neoroseomonas > Neoroseomonas rosulenta. The sequence goes on along the minus strand of NZ_JACADR010000078.1, from coordinate 695 downwards.
TCGGCCGGCGTGATCGTGGGCGTGGGGCTGGTGGTCGCGACCGGCATCCTGTGGCTCGACCCGCTGCTGGCGGCGCTGACGGCGGCGAACATCCTGTTCTCCGGCTTCCGCCTGCTGCGCGAATCGGTCGGTGGCCTTATGGACGAGGCGGTGCCGGCGGCGACGCTGGATCGCATCCGCCGCATCGTCGCCGACCATGCGGAGGGCGCGATCGAGGCGCATGACCTGCGATCCCGCCACGCCGGTCGCTTCACCTTCCTGGAATTCCACCTGGTGGTGCCGGGGGCGATGAGCGTCGCGCAGTCGCACGAGATCTGCGACCGCATCGAGGCCGCGCTGAAGGCGGAACTCGAGACCGCCGTCATCACCATCCATGTCGAGCCCGAGGGCAAGGCGAAGCACAAGGGCGTGCCGGTGCTGTGACGCCATCGCCCCGCATTCCGGTGCGCAAGCCGCCGGGCCGGGCGGGGTGGCTGGCGACGGGCGTGCTGGCCTCGCTCGCGCTGCATGGCGCGGTGCTGGCGGCGCTGCTGCTCTGGCCCGCGGCGGAACCCAAGCCCGGCGAGGAGGAGGAGGGCGCGGTGGCGCTGGTCTTCGCCGATATCATCGATCCCGGCGGCGCCGGCGCGCCGGGCGAGGACCCCGTGCCGCCCGAGCCGCCGGCGCCCCCGTCTGCGCCGCCGCCGGTCGCGGCC
>NZ_JACADR010000077.1 GCF_016106005.1 Roseomonas rosulenta | reverse complement strand
GAGGTGTGCTCTTCCGACTTGCGCACGCGATGGGCCGCGCGCTGCGGCTCGACCAGGTCTTCGCCAACCAGTCGCCCGCCGACAAGATCGCGGTGGTGCGGGCCGAGGCCGCCGCCGCCCCCACCGCCATGGTGGGCGATGGCGTCAACGACGCGCCCGCGCTCGCCGCCGCCGATGTCGGCGTCGCCATGGGTGCGGCCGGCACCGCCGCGGCGGCCGAGGCGGGCGATGTCGTGCTTCTGGTGGACCGCGTCGATCGCGTGCCCGAGGCGATCGCCATCGCGCGGCGCTCCCGCGGCGTGGCGCTCCAGGCGATCGCCATCGGGATGGGGCTGTCGGGCCTGGCCATGGGCGCCGCCGCCGCCGGCTGGCTCACGCCGCTCGCCGGCGCGCTCCTGCAGGAGGCGATCGACGTCCTCGCCATCCTCTACGCGCTGACGGCGCTGCGGCCGGGGCCGGGCGAGCAGGCGCAGGCCAGCCTGCCGGTGGAGGCCGGCCTGGTCGAACGTCAGCAGGAACATGCCGGGCTGCGCGACCTGGTCGAGGCGCTGCGCGCCGCCGGCGAAGCGATCGACCTCGAGGCGCCCGCCCCCGACCTTGCGGCGATCGAGGCACGGCTGCGCGGCGAATTGCTGCCCCACCAGCGCGAGGAGGAGCGCGCGCTCTATCCCGAGGCGGCGCGGCGGCTCGGCGGCCAGGACCCGATGGCGCCGCTGATCCGCATGCATGCCGAGATCGAGGCACTGGCCGAGCGCGTCGCCGTCCTGTTGCGCGTGGGCGCGGAGGCGGAAGGCTGGGCCGCGGTGGCGCCGGAGTTGCGACGCACGCTGTTTGCGCTGGAGGCGCTGCTGCGCCTGCACCTCAGCGCCGAGGAGGAGGTTCTGGCCGGGCTCGAGGCGCCGGCGCGTTAGCCCAGGCGGCGACGATAGAGCGCGATCAGCCGTTCCCAGTGTCGCTCCGCCGCCGGCTTGTCGTAGCACCAGCGCTGCGGGAAGGCGAAGCCGTGATGCACCGCCGGGTGGATCTCGAGCTCGCCCGCGGCACCGGAGGCCTCGAACAGCGCGCGCAGCTCCGCCACCATCGGCAGCGGTGCCAACTCGTCATGCTCGGCGCAGGAGATGTAGAGCTCGGCACGGCCCTTCCCGAGCGTCGAATGCGGGCTTTCCTCGGCATCGCTGACCAGCCATGTGCCGTAGAAGGAGGCCGCCGCGGCGATACGCCCGGGATAGCGCGCGGCGGCCGCCAGCGCGTAGGGGCCGCTCATGCAGTAGCCATGCACGCCGACCGGGCCGGGGCCGGCGATGCCCTCGCGGTCGAGGAAGGCGAGCATCGCCGCGACGTCCTCCATCACCGGCGGGATCGTCATCCTGGTGCGGATGGCGCGCATGCGGTCGCGCTCGGGGTCGCCCATGGTCAGCACGCCGGGACCGAACTTCGTGTCGCGACCCGCGCGGTAGTACAGGTTGGGCAGCACGACGCAGTATCCGGCGCTGGCCAGGCGCCGCGCCATGTCGTGCAGCTCCTCGCGGATGCCGGGCGCGTCCATGAGCATCAGCACGGCGGGCGCGGGCGCGCCGCGCTCCGGGCGGACGATGAAGGTCTCCATCACGCCGTCGCGCGTGGGGATGTCGGTGCTGGTCTCGATCATTGGCGTGTCCTCCCGTGCCGCCACGCTACCCGCCGCCTGGACGGATGGCGATGGGCGCGGGAGGATGCGCCGTCCGCATCGGAGGAAGCACCGCGCATGAAGCTCGCCTATTCGCCCAACAGCCCCTATGTCCGGAAGTGTCATGCCTGCGCCATCCAGCGCGGCATCGATCAGCGCATCGAGCTCTGGACCATCGGCACCACGGACCCCGCGCTGGCGGCGATCAACCCGCTGTCCAAGGTGCCGACCTTCGTCACGGATGACGGCCAGGTGCTCTACGACAGCCCGGTGATCTGCGAATACCTCGACAGCATCGGCGATGCGCCGAAGCTGATCCCCGCCCCCGGCCCCGCGCGCTGGCGCGCGCTGACGCTGGCGGCACTCGGCGACGGCATCCTCGATGCGACGCAGCCGCGCCGGCGCGAAGTGGCGCTGCCGCAGGACGAGGGGCGCGTCACCTACATCGCGCAGCAGCAGCAGAAGGTGACGCGCGCCCTGGCGGTGCTCGAGAACGAGAGCCTCGGCATGCTGGAGACGATCGGCGACATCGCGGTCGCCTGCGCGCTCGGCTATCTCGACTTCCGCTACCCGCACGAGCCCTGGCGGCCCGGCCACCCGAAGCTCGAGGCCTGGTATGCCAAGGTGGCGGCGATGCCGGCGATGGCGAGGACCGTCCCGCCGGGCTGAGGCCCGCGGACAGCGCGGCGCTCAGCCCCAGGGGCCTTCGAGCGCCGCGCGCGTCTCGGCCACGCCGGCGGCCCAGATGCGTGCCATCACGGCGTCGGGCTTCTGCCAGGCACCGCCGAAGCTGCCATCGCCCAGCATATCGCGCACGCGCGCCGGCGGGCTCGCCTTCATCAGCGCCAGGTCCACGCCAGGCTTCGCACCCTCCGGCGCGGGCGCATGCGCAAGCCGCGTCCAGGGGAAGTTCTCGAACCAGTTGCCGTGGCTCGCGGTCGTGTCCTCGGCCTGGGCGGCGGCCCAGGTGGCGGGCGCGTTCCACCAGTTGTGGAACTTGATGGAAAGCCGCGGGTTCTCCGCCATGATCTCCTGCGCCAGCGCGCCGATCGGCGCATTCCCGCCATGGCCGTTGACGATCAGGATGCGGCGGAAGCCCTGGCCCGCGACCGAGGCGCTCAGGTCCCGCGTCACCGCCAGCAGCGTCTCGACGCGCAGGCTGATGCTGCCCGGATAGGCCGCGAAATAAGGCGCGAGGCCGAAGGGCATGACGGGGAAGACCGGCACGCCGAGCGGTTCCGCCGCCTCCAGCGCCACACGCTCGGCGAGGATGGCGTCGACGCAGAGCGACAGCCCCGCATGCTGCTCCGTGCTGCCGAAGGGCAGCACGCAGCGGTCATCCTTCGCGAGATACGCCTCGACGTCGCGCCAGTTGCTCTCCGCTATTCTCATCGCGTCGCCGGCGTCACGTCCCAGGCATAGGTCTCCTCGTCGGAGCGCCCGACCCGCAGCGTGGCGCGGTCGCGCCGCATCGCCCAGGCCGAGCCCACCGCAGCGATCGGGATCACGACCCGCTGCGCGGTGAACAGCGCGCCCACCCGCTGGAGGATTTCCTCGCGCTTCTTGTCGTCGAGCTCGACATTCGCTTCCTGGATCAGCCGGTCGATATCGGGGTTGGAGAAGCCGTTCCAGTTGAAGGCGCCGAGCCGCAGCTCGCGGTTGTTCGTGTGCGCGTTCGCCGCGTAGTAGTAGTTCGCCTCGCCGGTCAGCGTGCCCCAGCCGGCCATGATGTTGGACAGTTCGCCGCGCGCGCGGGCGGGGAAGATCACCGCCGCCGGCTGGCCCGCCGCCTGCACCTCGATCCCGATGCGCGCCAGCATCTGCGCCATGGAGGTGCCGACGCCATTGTCGCCCGGCAGGCGGTTGTTGGTGAAGTTCAGCACCATGCGGAAACCGTTCGGGTAGCCGGCCTCGGTCAGGAGCTGCCGCGCGCGCGCGACATCGGGCGTGGGAATCTGGATCGCCGGGTTGAAGCCGAAGATGCCCGGCGTGACCATCTGGCTGACCGGCGTGCCCATGCCTTCCATCGCCACCTCCGCCAGCGCGCGGCGGTCGATCGCGAGGTCGATCGCCTCGCGCACGCGGGCGTCGCGATAGGGGTTGGCGGCCAGGCGCGCCCCATCGCGCGCGGTCACCTGCGGCGTCGTCTCGCGCTGGTCGAGGGCGAGGTTGAACACGTAGACCGTCTCCGCCTTGACCACGCTGATGGCGCGGTCGCGCTCGAGCGTCGGCACGTCGGCCGCCGGCACGCGCACGATCATGTCGACCTGGCCGGTACGCAGCTGCGCCACGCGCGCGGCGGGGTTGGAGATCTCGCGCCGGACATGCCGCGCCCAGGCCGGGCGCCCGCCCCAATAGGCGTCGTTGCGCTCGACGGTGAATTGCTCGCGCGGGGTCCAGGAGCCGAAGCGGTAGGGGCCGGTGCCGATCGCCACGCGTCCGGAGTTGAAGGCTTCGTTGGAATTCTCGGGCGTCAGCCCGGCGGTGGCGCGCGCCGAGACCACGAACAGCCGGATGAAGTCGTTGGGCAGGGTGGGTGCGGGTCCGTCGGTGACCACGCGCAGCGTATGCGGGTCGACCACCTGGATTTCCCGCACGCGGCGGACATAGATGCTGGTCGGGTTCGGCCCTGACAGCATCTGCATGCGGCGGATCGAGGCCGCCACGTCCTCGGCCGTCATGTCCGAGCCGTCATGGAACTTCACGCCGCGTCGCAGCCGGAACTCCCAGGTGGTCGGGTTCACCACCGACCAGGATTCCGCGATGCCGGGTTCGATCTGCAGCCGGTCGCCCGAGCGCGTCAGCGTGTCGAACACATGCGCGAGCGATTCGGCATGGGTGCCGGTGGCGGTGAAATGCGGGTCGATGCTCTCGGGCCCGGCGATCACGCCCATGGTGAGCGTCTGCGCCGTGGCGGCGCCGGTCAGGATCGCGCCGGCGGCAACCGTCGCAAGGGCAAGGCTGCGCATGATTCTTGTCTCCCCGTTGGTCGCTCGGATGCTGGAATGCCTTGCGCCGCGTGTAAATGCCCCGATAGTCGGGGCAATGCTCGGCTACGTCATCCAGCGCCTGCTCCAGGCCGTCCTTGTCATGCTCGCCATGTCGGCGATCGTTTTCGTGGGCGTGCATGCCATCGGCAACCCGATCGACGTGCTCATCTCCCCCGACGCGACGCAGGACATCCGGGAGGCGGCGATCCGCCGGCTCGGGCTCGACCTGCCACTGTGGCAGCAATACCTCGCCTTCCTGGGGAGGCTGCTACGCGGGGATTTCGGCACCTCCTTCGTCTTCGGCATGCCGGTGCTCGAACTCATTCTCTCGCGCCTGCCGGCTACGCTCGAACTGGCGCTGGCGGCGGTGCTGATCGGCACGCTGGCGGGCGTGCCGCTGGGCATCTATGCCGGCTACCGACCGGATGGCGCGGTGGCGCGCGCCATCATGGCGGTCTCGGTGCTCGGATTCTCGGTGCCGACCTTCTGGGTCGGGCTGATCCTGATCCTAACCTTCGCGGTGAACCTCGACTGGCTGCCGGCCGGCGACCGCGGGCCGCTGACCGAGGTCTTCGGCATCGGCTGGTCCTTCCTGTCGCTGGAGGGCCTCACTTTCCTCGCGCTGCCGGCGCTGAACCTCTCCCTGTTCAAGCTGGCGATGATGATCCGCCTGTCGCGCGCGGGCACGCGGGAGATCATGCTGACCGACACCGTGAAGTTCGCCCGCGCCGCGGGATTGTCCGACGCGACCATCCTGCGCCGCCACGTGCTGCGCCTCATCTCCATCCCCATCGTCACGGTCTTCGGGCTGGAACTGGGCTCCACGCTCGCATTCGCCGTGGTGACCGAGACCATCTTCAACTGGCCCGGCGTGGGCAAGCTGATCATCGATTCCATCACGTCGCTCGACCGGCCGGTGATGGTCGCCTACCTGGTGCTGGTGGCCTTCCTGTTCGTCACCATCAACCTGGTGGTGGACCTCTCCTACGCGCTGCTGGACCCGCGGCTGCGGCGCGGCGGGGCCGCGGCATGAGGGCGTTCTGGCGCGAATACGCCGAGAACCGGGTAGCGCTGCTGGCGCTGCTGGTCGTCGTGATCATCGTCGGCGCCGCGCTCGCCGCGCCGGTCTTCGCGCCGCAGGACCCCTACGACCTCGCCAGCCTCAACCTGCGCGACGCGCGCCGCCCGCCGGGCTTCGTCGGCTCGAACGGCTACGTGCACATCCTGGGCACGGATGCGCAGGGGCGCGACCTGCTCTCAGCGATCCTGTACGGGTTGCGCATATCGCTGCAGATGGGTCTGGCCGCCGGGACGGTGGCGCTCGCCATCGGCGCGCTGCTCGGCATCCTCGCGGCCCAGGCCGGCGGCTGGGCCGAGACCGCGATCATGCGCGTGGTGGACCTGCAGCTGTCCTTCCCCGCCATCCTGCTCGCGCTGGTGCTGGTGGCGGTGCTGGGCCAGGGCAAGACGCAGCTGGTGATCGCGCTGGTCGCCGCGCAATACGCCTATTTCGCGCGCACCGCCTATGGCGCGGCCAGCGCAGAGCGGCGCAAGGACTATGTCGAGGCCGCCGCCGCCACGCCGCTTTCCACCCTGCACATCGTCTTCCGCCACATCCTGCCGAACGTGCTGCCGCCGCTGATCGTGGTGGCGACGGTGCAGGTGGCGAACGCCATCTCGCTGGAAGCCACGCTGTCCTTCCTCGGCCTCGGCCTGCCGCCGACCGAGCCCTCACTCGGCATGCTGATCGCCAATGGCTTCCAGTACATGATGAGTGGGCGGACCTGGATCTCGGTCTATCCCGGCATCGCGCTGATCGTGCTGGTGGTGGCGATCAACCTGGTCGGCGACCAGCTGCGCGACCAGACGAACCCGCGGTTGCGTCGATGACCTCGCCCTTGCTCGAAGTCACCGACCTGCGCACGCATTTCTTCACCCGTGCGGGCGTCGCACGCGCGGTGGATGGCGTGTCCTTCTCCCTCGCACCTGGCGAGATCCTGGGCCTGGTCGGCGAGAGCGGGTCGGGGAAATCCGTCACCGGCTTCTCGCTGATCGGCCTCGTCGATCCGCCGGGGCGCATCGCCGGCGGGTCGATCCGTTTCGCCGGGCAGGAGCTGGTCGGGCTCAGCGAGGACCGCATGCGCGCCATCCGCGGCAAGCGCATTGCCATGGTCTTTCAGGACCCGCAGGCCACGCTGAACCCGGTGCTGACCATCGGCACGCAGATGGCGCTCGCGCTGCAGGCGCATGGCCGCGTGTCCGACCGCGCGGCGGCCGAGCGCGCCGGCACCATGCTGACGCGCGTGGGCATCCCCGAGGCCGCGACGCGCCTCAACAACTATCCGCATGAGTTCTCCGGCGGGATGCGACAGCGCGTGGCCATCGCCATGGCGCTGCTGAACGGTCCCGAGCTGATCGTGGCGGACGAGCCGACCACCGCGCTCGATGTCTCGATCCAGGCGCAGATCCTGGCGGAGATGAAGGCGCTGGCGCGGGATTCCGGCACGGCGCTGATCTGGATCAGCCACGACCTCGCCACCGTCTCCTCCCTCGCCGACCGCGTGCTGGTCATGTATGCGGGGCGCATCGTGGAAAGCGGGCCGGTCGGCGCCGTGCTGCGCGCGCCGCTGCATCCCTACACGCGCGGGCTGCTCGACAGCCTGCCGGCCATGGCGCAGCCCGGCCAGCGCCTCACGCAGATTCCCGGCACCGCGCCCTCGCTGCTCGCACTGCCGGCGGGCTGCCCCTTCGCGCCGCGCTGCGCGCATGCGGATGCCGCCTGCACGGCGCCGCCGCCGCGCATCGACCGCCCGGGCCGGCACGCGCTGTGCCACCATCCGCTGGATGCCGCGGCATGAGCGAGATCGTGCCGGAGGCGCATGGGCCGAGCATCGTCGCCGCGCAATCTCTGACCCGCCGCTTCGACCCGCATTTGTCGATCGGCGACCGCATCGCCGCCGCCTTCGGTGCGCGCGTGGAGACCCGCCCAGTGCGCGCCGTGACCGATGTCTCCTTCACCATCCGCCGCGGCGAAACGCTGGGCCTGGTCGGCGAATCGGGCTGCGGCAAGTCCACCCTGGGGCGCCTCGTCGCCGGCATCCTCGGCCCCAGCAGCGGCGAGATACGCATCGACGGCGCCCCCATCATGCGCCGCGGCCGCAAGACCACGACGCGCATCCAGACCGTGTTCCAGGACCCCTTCGCCTCGCTCAACCCGCGCCGGCGCATCGACGCCACCATAAGCGAGGGGCCGATCGCGCATGGCCTGATCACCCGCGCGCAGGCGCCGGCCTTCGTCGCGGACTGGCTCGCGCGCGTCGGCCTCGATCCCGCCGTCGCCACGCGCTTCCCCCACCAGTTCTCGGGCGGCCAGCGCCAGCGCGTGGCGATCGCGCGCGCGCTGGCCATGAAGCCCGACATCCTGGTCTGTGACGAACCCGTCGCCTCGCTCGATGTCTCGATCCAGGCGCAGGTGCTGAACCTGTTCCTCGACCTGCGCGAGGCCCTTGGCCTGACCTGCCTGTTCATCTCGCACGACCTGTCGGTGGTGCGGCATGTCTCGGACCGCGTCGCCATCATGTATCTCGGCCGCATCGTCGAGATCGGCCCGGCCGCCGAGGTCTATGCCGCGCCGCGCCACCCCTACACCCAGGGCCTGCTCGACAGCGTGCCGAAGCTGCGCCTCGATGCCGATGCCGTCGGCTTCCGGCCCATCGCGGGCGAGCTCCCCTCCCCGCTCTCCCCGCCGGCGGGCTGCGCCTTCCATCCGCGCTGCCCGCGGGCGACGGACCTGTGCCGCCGCGAGCGCCCCGTTCTCGCGCCGCATGGCGCGACCGAGGTCGCCTGCCATCACGCCTGAGCGTCGCTACTCCTCGCCCCGGATGCCCGCGGCCGCCACGACTTCGGCGAAGCGCGCCTCGGACTCCGCCAGGCTGCGCTCGAACGCCGCCGCGCTGCTGGCATGGATGACGAAGCCGATGCCCTGCAGTCGCTCGCGCACCGCAGGATCGGCCAGGGCACCGCGCCAGGCCGCGCCGAGCACCTCGACCACGGCGTCCGGCGTGCCCGCCGGCACCAGCGCGCCCTGCGTGCTCGGCACGTCGAAGCCGGGTACCAGCGTCTCGGCGAAGCTCGGGATCTCCGGCAGCGCCGGGTCGCGCTGCGCGGTGGAGACCGCCAGCGGCACCAGCCGCCCCTCGCGCACATGCGTCGTGACCGCCGGCAGGGTGATGATCATCGCGTCCACCTGGCCCGCCAGCAGGTCGAGCGTCGCCGGCCCGCCGCCGCGATAGGGGACATGCGTCACCTGCACGCCGATCGCGCGGTTCACCATCTCGCTGATGATGTGCGCAATGCCGCCGATGCCGGGCACCGCCAGCGTCACCCGATCCCCGCGGCTGCGCAGCGCGGCCGCGTAGTCCTGCACGCTGCGAATGCCCGAACGCGGATGCGTCACCAGCAGCTGCGCCGCGCTGATGGTCATGGTCACGGCGCGCAGGTTCGTGCGCGCCCGCCCGTGGCGCGGGCCCATCAGGATGTCCTGCAGCACGATGCCGTCGCCGGAGCCCACCAGCATCGTGTGGCCGTCCGGCGCGGCGCGGCCGACCTGGAGCGCGGCCACGCGCCCGGCCGCGCCGCCCTGGTTCTCCACGACCACCGATTGTCCGAGCGCGGCCTGCAGGTGAGGCTGGGCGGCGCGCGCGTGGATATCCAGCGTCCCGCCCGGTGCCGCGGCCACCACGACGCGCACCGGCTGGGTCGGCCGCCAGGCCTGCGCATGGGCCAGGCGTGCCGCGGCCAGCACGGCGCCACCCGCCAGGAGCGCCCGCCGCCTTGCCATCATGATGCGCTGCATGGCTCGCCCGCGTCCTGACCTTCTCCCGGACCCGAGCCTAGGAGCCGCCGTGCCGCCCGCGCAAGACGGGGGGATGCCAGCCGGCGCGCCCGCGCTATCCTGCGCGCAACAGCACCAGGGGATGGAACCGTGACCGACAGCGCGCACGACGCCGACTACGTCATCCTCGGCGGCGGGTCCGCCGGCTGCGTCATGGCCGCGCGCCTGTCGGAGGACCCCTCGGCGAAGGTCATCCTGCTCGAGGCCGGCCCCTGGGACCGCAACCCCTGGATCCACATCCCCATGGGCTTCGCGCGCCTGTATGTGACCAAGAAGTTCGACTGGAACTACCAGACCGAGGCTGAGCCGGAGCTGAAGGGCCGCAGCGTCTACTGGCCGCGCGGGCGCGTCATCGGCGGCTCCGGTTCCGTCAACGGCCTGGTCTTCCTGCGCGGATCTCCGCGCGACTACGACCGCTGGGCGCAATCGGGCGCGCGCGGCTGGTCCTATGACGATTGCCTGCCGGCCTTCCGCAAGGTCGAGACCTTCGCCGGCCCCGCCAGCGAGTACCGGGGCAAGGACGGCCCCGTGCAGGTGGGCGAGGTGCCCGAACCCTCGATCGGCTGCCGCGCCTTCATCGAGGCCTGCGTGAAGCTCGGCTTCGCCCGCAACCAGGACAACAACGCCGAATGGTTCGAGGGCGTGGCGCCGAACCAGCTCAATGTCCATCGCGGCTGGCGCTGGTCCCCGGCCACCGCCTACCTCAAGCCCGCGCTCGGGCGCAGCAACCTGGTCGTCCACACCGAGCAGCTCGGCCAGCGGATCCTGATCGAGGGCGGCCGCGCCGTGGGCGTGGTGGTGCGCGGCCCCGAGGGCGAACGGACCTTCCGCGCGCGGCGGGAGGTGATCCTCTGCGCCGGCGCCATCGAGAGCCCGAAGCTGCTGATGCTCTCGGGCATCGGCGACGGCGCCGCGCTGCAGTCCATGGGCATCCCGGTCGCGGTGAACGCGCCGGAGGTGGGGCGCAACCTGCAGGATCACTTCATGATCCGCTACGCCTTCCGCACCAAGCCCTGCGGCACGCTGAACGAGATCATGGCCAACCCGGTGCGCGCCGCAGGCCTCGGCCTCGGCTGGTTCCTGCGCGGGAAGAACCAGATGGCGGTCGGCGCCTCGGAGGCGAGCCTCTTCGCCCGCGTGCTGCCGGTCAGCGAGGAACCCGAGGTGCAGTTCCAGTTCGTCAACTTCAGCCTGGGCGACCAGTCGCTGGGCGCCAGCGCGCTGGCGAAGCACCCGGGCTTCACCTTCAACTTCTGCGTCTGCCGCCCGGACAGCCGCGGCGAGCTGACGCTGCGCGCGCCCGACGCCGATGCGAAGCCGGTCATCCGCGCGAACTACCTGACGGCCGCCTCCGACATCCGCATCATGCTCGAGAGCCACCGCCTGGGCCGGCGGATCGCCGCCACGGAGCCCTTCGCCGGCCTGGTCGAGCGCGAGGAATTCCCCGGCGAGGCCACGCGGACCGACGACCAGGTGCTGGACTACATCCGCGCCAATGGCAGCACGGTCTACCACCCCTGCGGCACCAACCGCATGGGCGTCGACGACCGCGCCGTGGTGGACACCGAACTCCGCGTGCGCGGCGTCGATGGCCTGCGTGTGGTCGATGCCTCGGTCTTCCCGCTGGTACCGTCCTCGAACATCCACCCGGCCGTGCTGATGCTGGCCGAGCGCGCCGCCGAGATCATCCGCCGCGCGGCGTGACCCGCGGCGGCAGGAACAGCAGCGCCAGCAGCGGCAGCGGCGCCACCACCAGGAAAACCCGGCGGAAGGCGGCGAGGAAGGCCTCCTCCGCGCTCGCACCCAGCGCAAGGCGCCCGGCCTCCGTCGCACCGAACAGCAGGGTCAGCAGCGACGCCGCGCTGACCACGCCCAATGTCCGCGTGAGCTGCGTCAGGCTGCCCGCCACGCCGCGATCCTCGCGCCGCATCGTCGCCGTCACCACGTCGGTATAGGCCAGGGTGAACAGCCCGAGGCCCAGCCCCTGCAGCCCCATCGCCACGGCCAGCACCCCCACCGGCCCGCCGAGCCCCACCAGCAGCAGGCCCGCCGCCGACAGCACCGCGCCCGCCGCCGCAACCGCGCGCGCGCTATGGCGCGGCCCCAGCAAGCCGCCGAGCCATGACCCCGCCATCGCGCCGACCGCATTCGCCGCCAGCACCGCCCCCAGCAGCAGCGGCGGCAGCCCCAGCATGCGCGCCAGGTAGAAGGGCACCAGCAGCATCACCGCGAAGCCGGCCAGCTGCACCAGCACGCTGGCGAGGTTCAGCGCCGCGAAGCCCGGCCGGCGGAACAGGCCGAGGTCGATGATCGGATGCGCATGCCGCCCGCTGCGCCAGGCGAAGCCCGCCGCCGCCGCGACGGCAACGAGCGCCAGCAGCACCGCCACCGGCGCCGGCGCGCGGTTCACCGCCAGCACCGCGAAGGCGACGGTCGCACTAAGCAGCAGCGCGCCGGGCAAGTCGAACGGCTCGCGCGGCGCGTCGCGCGCCGGCGCCGCCAGGCTGCGCGCCAGCACCAGCGCCAGGATGGAGATCGGCGCGCGCACCCACCACACCGCCGGCCAGCCGAAGGCCTGCACCAGCACGCCCCCCAGCAGCGGGCCGATCGCGCCCCCCGCCGCCAGCCCGGCGGCATAGGCCGCCAGCGCGCGCACGCGCATCGCCTCGGGGAACAACTGCGTCGCGAGCGCCGGTCCGCAGCCGAGCACCAGCGCGGCCCCCACGCCCTGCAGCACGCGCGCCGCGAGCAGCCAGCCATAGGAAGGTGCGAGCGCACAGGCCAGGAAGGCTGCCGCGCTCCAGGCCAGGCCGAAGCGGAACACCCGCGCATGGCCCAGCACGTCGCCGATCCGCCCCACCGCCAGCAGCAGCGCGCCATAGGTCAGCACGTAGCAGATCACCAGCCACTGGATCTGCGGCACCTCGAGCGCGAAGGCCGCGAGCACCGCCGGGAAGGCGACATTCACCATCCCGTCCAGCGGCACGATCAGCGTGCCGAGCACGATGGGCAGCAGCCGCAGCAGGTCGCCCCGCGTCACGGCGTGCGGGTCAGCCGACGGCGAGCAGCTCCACCTCGAAGATCAGCGTCGCATTGGGCGGGATCACGCCGCCCGCGCCGCGCGCGCCATAGCCCTGCTCGGGCGGGATCACCAGCGTGCGGGTGCCGCCCACCTTCATGCCGGCGAAGCCGTTGTCCCAGCCCTGGATGACGCGCCCCGCACCCAGTTCGAAGGAGAACGGGTTGCCGCGATCACGCGAGCTGTCGAACTTGCGGCCCTTGTTGTCAGGCGCGGCCGCGTCGAACAGCCAGCCCGTGTAGTGCACAGTGATGGTCTGGCCTGGGGTGGCCTCCGCACCGGTGCCGATCCTGGTGTCCGTCACGCGCGCTCTCCGCTTGCTGGTCGCGCCGCGTGCGTCGGTGCGCGCGGCCGGGCCCGTGGTACAGGCTCCGGCCGCGACGGGCCAGACCCGTGCGCCTCAGCGCCGCTGCGCGCCCAGCCCGACGGTGCTGCCCAGCGCGCCGCGGCTCTCCGGCGCGCGGGGCAGCACCTTGGCGAAGGCGACGCGGCGCGGCGTGAGATGGCCCGGCAGGCTCGTGCGCATGAAGTCGCGCAGCTCCTCGGCCAGGGCCGGGCCGGGTGTGGCGTCGCCACGCGGGACGATCACGGCGGTGGTGTGCTCCCCGGCCATGGCATCCGCAGGGCCGACCAGCGCGGCGAGCGCGACCGCGGGGTGCCGGCGCAGGCAGTCCTCGACATCCGCCGGGCCCATGCCGTCGCCCGAGTCGCCCGGCAGGGCGGCGTCCAGCAGGATGGCGCCGTCCGCCCGCCGCGTTGCCCGGTCACCGGTCGGCAGCCAGGGGCCGTGCGACGGTGGCGCCGCATCCTTCCAGACGCCGAGGCATGCCGCAGGATGCCGCCGCCGCACCGCGAGCGTCCCGGCCTGCCCGTCCGGCAGCGCGCGGCCCTGCGCATCGACCACCGCGACCTCGTGCCCCGGCACTGCCTCGAACGCGCCGGAGGGATCGGCGCCGCCCAGCAGCACTAGGTTGCATGCGGCGGCGCCTGCCTCGAGGCCGCGGCGCGCATCATGGGCGGCGTGCCGGCCTCGCGGCGCTTCGGCCATCGCGGCCATCCGCTGCACGATCCCTGCGCGGTGGCGTGGTTGCTGGCGCCGCAGCTCTTCACCTCGCGCCACGTGCATGTGCATGTCGAATGTAGCGGCGTGGCGCGCGGGCGCACCGTGGTGGATCGCTGGGAGCGATCCGGCGCGCCGCCCAACGCACGGCTGCTCGAGACGCTCGACGCCGATGGTTTCTTCGCGCTGCTGGGTGAATTGTTCTCCACCTTGCCGTGACCCGATCGCGCTTCACGTTTTCTTAAGCGCGCCCTCCGCAAATGGTCGCGAGGGCCCGGTCCGCTCCCCCTGTGCGCCAGCGGCGCCGGTGGCGGCACAGGGACCGCTCTGCGGCTGGCAGGATGCCTGGCCTCCACCCCCCTCGCGCGCCATGCGGCGCGCGTCCTCGGAGACCTGAACATGGTGAAGACGTTCGTGGCGCGCCTGTCCGCGCTGAAGGCCGATACGCGTGGCGTGACGGCGATGGAGTACGGGCTGATCGCCGCGTTCATCGCGGTGGCGATCATCGGCGGGCTGACGCTGCTCGGCGGCAACCTCGATGCGATGCTGAACGGCATCGCCGCAAAGTTCGTGGCACCGACCTGATGCCGGCGGGGCGGCGGGAGAAGGACCCGCCGCCCTTGACCGCGCCGCGCGCCGCGATGCGCTAAACCCTTCCTTCACGGGCCCCCGCGATGATCCCGCCGATGGTCCCGAACCCCCCTTCCATCCTGGCGGATGCCGCCACGCTCCTCGCCCTGGCCGCGCTTGCCGCGGCCGCGCTGCGCGATGTTGCGTGCCGCGAGATCCCGAACCCGATTGCCGCGACCGTCGCGCTGGTGGGTCTCGCGCGGCAGGTGGTGAACGGCGCGCCGCTGCCGGCCCTGGTGGCCGCGGGTTGCGTGCTGCTGGCGGCGACGTTGCTGTGGTCGCGCGGGCTGCTGGGGGGCGGCGACGTGAAGCTGCTGACGGCCGCGAGCGTGTTGGTGCCGGTCGCGAGCGTACCGGCCCTGCTGCTGGCCACCGCGCTGGCCGGGGGGCTGCTGGCGGGGCTTCACATGATGCTGCGCAGGCGCCTTGGCGCCTTCGCCCCGGCGCCTTCGCGCGGCAGGTTGCCCCGCATCCTGCGCTGCGAGGCCTGGCGCATTCGGCGCGGCGCGCCGCTGCCCTATGGCGTCGCGATCGCCGCGGGCACCGTCTTCGTCATGACGCGGCAGGGGGGCTGAGCCGATGGCGATGCGGCTCATGCTGATCGTGGTGGTGATCGTGGGCGTGGCGGGCATGGGCCTGCTGGGCGTGATCGCGCTGGCACCCGCGCCGCCGCCCGCCTCCGTGGCGGGCGCGCCGCCGGCCCGCGTCAGCTTCCTGGTTGCCGCGCGCGCGGTGCAGGCGGGTACTCTGCTGAAGCCCGAGGACCTCGCGGCGCGCGAGACGCCCGCCGAGGACCTGCCCCTGGGCGCGATGCGCGATTCGCCTGAGGCGCGCATGGAGATGATCCGCGCAATGGTGCGCCGGACGCTCGTGCAGGGTGACGTGCTGCGCCTCGATGCCGTGTTGCGGCCGGGCGAGAATGGCTTTCTCGCCGCCGTCCTGGCGCCCGGTACCCGCGCGGTGACGGTCGGCGTCGATGCCGTGACCGGCACCGCCGGGCTGATCTGGCCGGGTGATCGCGTGGATCTGATCCTGACCCAGTCCTTCGACGAGAACGACATCGCCCCGGCCCGGCGCGTGGCCGGCGAAGCCGTGCTGAGCGCGGCGCGCGTCATCGCCGTGGATCGGCACCTGGTGCAGGGCATGCAGCCCGGCGCGGTCGGCGACAGCCTGCGCGAGACGAACCGGACCGTCACCATCGAGGTGACGCCCGACCAGGCGACGCGCGTCGCGGTCGCCTCGCGGCTCGGGCGGCTGTCGCTCGCGCTGCGCGCCGCCGGCACGGCTCTCGAGGAGAGCATCGCGCAACGCCCGGTCTGGGGCGGCGATGTCAGCGGTGCCTTCGCGCCGGCCGGGACGGCCGCGGCCGCAGCCGCGGCGACGGGCGCGCGCATCCGCGTCTTCGGAGGCCCAGGACGGGTCGAGGAGATCCAGTTCCGATGAGGACACACGGCATCCAGGCCGCGCTGCTCTGCGCGGCGATGCTCACGGCGCCGGCGTCGCACGCGCAGACCGATCCCCAGGCGGCGCTGCCCGTGGTGCAGTCGCCGCCCGGGCTGCGCGTCGAGCGCATGTCGCTGGAGGCCGGGACAGGGCGCGTGCTGGTGTTATCCGCCCCCGCCGCGAGCCTGTTCGCCGCCGATCCGCGCATCGCCGAGATGCGCCCGGCGAGCCCCACCAGCGTCTTCGTCTTCGGCGTCGCCCCCGGGCGCACCACGCTGGCCGCGATGGATGCGGCGGGGTTGCCGCTGGTGCAGTGGGAAGTGACGGTGCGACCGTCCGCCTTCCTGCTGTCCGACCTGCAATCGGCGCTGCGCCGGGCCTTTCCCGGCAATCGGAGCCTGCGCGTGGAGTCCGGCCCCGGTGGCATCGTGGTGAGCGGCACGGTCAGCGCGCCTGCTGATGCCGATCGTGCGCAAACCCTGATCCGCTCGCGCATCGAGGACCAGCGGCTGCCGATCGACAACCGAATCGCGGTCACCGGCGTGACACAGGTGAACCTGCGGGTGCGGGTGGCGGAGGTCTCGCGCGAGGTGACGCGCCAACTGGGCGTGAACTGGCAGGCGCTGGGCAACATCGGGCGCATCGGCACCGCGATCGGCGGGCCGGCCGGCATCGCTGCGGAGACCTTCAACTTCGCCTTCGACCGCACCGCGCCGACCGACCGCATCGGGCTCGGCTTCCGCACCGGCAATGCCGAGCTGCGGGACATCAACACCATCATCGATGCGCTGGCGCAGGACCGGCTTGTGACCATCCTGGCCGAGCCGAACCTGACCGCGACCTCGGGCGAGACGGCGTCGTTCCTGGCGGGGGGCGAGTTTCCCATCCCGGTGTCGCAGCGCGAGAACCAGGTCACCATCGAGTTCAAGCAGTTCGGCGTGGGCCTCGCCTTCGTGCCGACGGTGCTTTCGGACGGGCGCATCTCCTTCCGCGTAAGGTCCGAGGTCAGCGAATTGTCCGACCAGGGCGCGGTGCGGCTGCTCTCGGGCAACAACAACACCATCACCGTGCCGGCGCTGACGGTGCGTCGTGCCGAGACGACGGTGGAGCTCGGCTCCGGCCAGGCCTTCGCGATCGCCGGGCTGCTGCAGGACAGCTCGCGCCAGACTGGGCGCGCGCTGCCCTATGCGGGGGAGGTGCCGATCCTGGGCGCGCTGTTTCGCTCCGACCGCTTCCAGCGCAACGAGACCGAGCTGGTGATCATCATCACCCCTTACCTCGTGCGCCCGGCCGAGAGCCCGCGCGCCGTCGCGGCACCCACGGATGGCTACGTCCCGCCCAATGACGTCGAGCGCATCCTGCTGCTGCGCCAGACCGGACGCCAGCCGAACCGTCCCGCCGCGACGCCACCGGCGCGCAACCTGTCGGGCATTCCCGGCTTCGTGCTGGATTGAGGGACCGGACGATGATGCGACGCGCCGTCCTTCTGGTCCTGCTGCTCGGCGGCTGCGAGCAGATCGATCCGTTCACGCGCGACGGCGCCTGGCGGCCGATGCGCGCCAACGAGGCGAACCTGCGCATCCATGTCGCCGATCCCGCGATGCTCGACCGCGGCGTGGATGATCCGCGCGCCGATGGCGCGGTCACGGCGGCGGCGGTGCACCGGTACCGCAGCGACCGTGTGAGGCCGCTCGCGGCCTCCGGCGTGGCGCGCATCCAGGCGACCGGGGCGGCGGGCGCGGCGGCACCGGGTTCGGGTGGCGGCGATGGCGGGCGTTGACGGTCCCGACCGCGTCGCGCC
>NZ_JACADR010000076.1 GCF_016106005.1 Roseomonas rosulenta | reverse complement strand
GGGCTGGCGACGGACCCCGCCTGGCCGCTGCGCTTCCTGGCGCGGCTGCCGGCGCATTGGCGCGACCGGGCGGTGCGGCGCGGCAGCGCGCCGGGCGGCGGGTGACCCGCCCGCCCGCACCGGGGTCTGCCGGCGCGGCGTTCCACGCCACAGGAAAGTCATCTACACACGCCATAACGGCGTTGCGGGCGCGCGAGCGGCCCTTGCCACCTGTCATCCCGGACCTCGCATGACCCTTCTGATCACTGGCGGCCTCGGCTTCATCGGCTCGGCGGTAGTTCGCCGGCTGCTGTCGACCACGGATGAGGTGGTGGTGAACCTCGACTGCCGGACCTATGCGGCGAGCCCGGAGAGCCTCGGCGCCTGGCTGGGCCATCCGCGCCACGTGCATCTGGAGGCCGACATCTGCGACGCCGCGGCGGTGCGCGCGGCCTTCGCGCAGCACCGGCCCTCGCGCGTGATGCACCTGGCGGCGGAGTCGCATGTCGACCGCTCGATCGACGGCCCGGCCGCCTTCATCCGCACCAATGTCGTCGGCACCCAGGTGCTGCTGGAGGCGGCGCGGGAATACTGGTCCGCGCTGGACGGCCCCGCGAAGGACGCCTTCCGCTTCCACCATGTCTCGACCGACGAGGTCTTCGGCTCGCTCGACAGCCGCGACGACAAGCCCTTCGACGAGCACACGCGCTATGATCCGCGCAGCCCGTACTCGGCGTCGAAGGCCGCGTCCGACCATCTGGTGCGGGCCTGGCAGCACACCTACGGCCTGCCCACCTTCGTCTCGAACACCACCAACAACTACGGGCCCTGGCAGTTCCCCGAGAAGCTGATACCGCTGGTCACGCTCAACGCGCTCGAGGGCCGGCCGCTGCCGGTCTATGGCGACGGGTCGAACATCCGCGACTGGATCCATGTCGAGGACCATGCCGAGGCGCTGTGCCTCGCGCTGTTCCGCGGCCAGCCGGGGGCGACCTACTGCCTGGGACCGCGCCAGGAACGCACCAATCTCGAGGTGGTGCGCGCGATCTGCGCCACGCTCGACCGGCTGCGCCCCGATCCCGCGGGCCCGCGCGAACGCCTGATCACCTTCGTGCGCGACCGGCCCGGGCATGATTTCCGCTACGCGATGGATCCTTCCGGCGCCGAAGCGGCGCTGGGCTGGCGCGCGAAGCATGATTTCGAGAGCGGCCTGGCGCAGACCATCGCCTGGTACCTGGACAACGAGGCCTGGTGGCGGCCGATCCGCGAGAAGCGTTATGCAGGGCAGCGGCTGGGCGGGGTGGCGGCGTGATGCATCGTAACGTCATTCGGATCGCGGCCTTGCCGCGATCCGGGAGCGCGAAGCGCGACCGCGCCCAAACCGCAAGTCGCGCCCGGCACGCCAGTGCACGGCGCGAAAGCCAAGCCCGCGGAGCGGGCGCCCGGCGTCCGAGGGCGTAAAAACATGAAGGGCATCCTCCTCGCCGGCGGCTCCGGCACGCGCCTGCATCCGATGACGCTGGCGGCGTCCAAGCAGCTGCTGCCGGTCTACGACAAGCCGATGGTCTACTACCCGCTCGGCACGCTGATGCTGGCGGGTGTGCGCGACATCCTGCTGATCTCGACGCCGGCGGACCTGCCCGCCTTCAAGCGGCTCCTGGGCGATGGCAGCCAGTTCGGCATCACCCTCACCTATGCCGAGCAGCCGCGCCCGGAGGGCATCGCCCAGGCCTTCCACATCGGCGCAGAGTGGATCGGCGGTGAAGCCTGCGCGCTGGCACTCGGCGACAACATCATCTACGGGGACGGCCTGCCGGCACAGTTGCAGGCGGCCGCGGCGCGCGCGCAGGCCGGCGAAGCCACGGTCTTCGGCTACCGCGTGGCGGACCCCGAGCGCTACGGCGTCGCGGAATTCGACGCCGAGGGCCGCGTGCTCTCGATCGAGGAGAAGCCCGCCCGGCCGAAATCCGACTGGGCAGTAATCGGGCTGTATTTCTACGATGCACGCGTCACGCAGCTCGCCCGCGACCTCGCCCCCTCGGCGCGCGGCGAGCTCGAGATCACCGACCTCAACAAGGCCTACCTCGCCCTCGGCGCGCTGCGCGCCGAGCAGATGGGGCGCGGCTGCGCGTGGCTCGATGCCGGTACGCCGGGGTCGCTGCTGCAGGCCGCGCTGTTCGTGCAGACCGTGCAGGACCGCCAGGGCCTGCAGGTGGGTTGCCCGGAGGAGATCGCCTTCCGCATGGGCTTCATCGACGCGGCCGCACTGCTGGCGCGCGCGGATGCGCTCGGCAAGACCGCCTACGGCGCCTATCTGCGCGACCTGGCGCGTGGACGCCACGCGTGAAGGTCGAGCGCCTGGCCATCCCCGATGTGCTGCTGATCGAACCCGCCCGTTACGGGGATTCGCGCGGCTTCTTCAGCGAGGTGTGGTCGCGCCGTGCCTTTGCCGAACACGGCATCGACCCCGACTTCGTGCAGGACAACCACGCCTTCTCGGAGCCCGCCTTCGTTCTGCGCGGGCTGCATTTCCAGCGCCCGCCCTCCGCGCAGGGCAAGCTCGTGCGCGTCTCCCGCGGGGCCATCCTCGATGTCGCCATCGATCTCCGGCAGGGCTCGCCCACCTATGGGCAGCATGTCGCGGCCGAGCTGAGCGCTGCGAACTGGCGGCAGATGTGGGTGCCGCGGGGCTTCGCGCATGGCTACTGCACGCTCGAGCCCGGGACCGAGGTGCTCTACAAGACCGACGCGCCCTATGACCGCGACGCCGATGCCGGCATCGCCTGGGACGACCCCGCGCTAGGGATCGCCTGGCCGGTCGATGCGGCAGGGGCGGTGCTGTCGGAGAAGGACCGTAGCGCGCCGCGCCTCGCGGAGATCCCGCCGCCTTTCCCCCCGGGGTCCTGGTGATGCGCCGCATCCTGGTCACCGGCCGCGGCGGGCAACTCGCGACCGGGCTTGCGGATGCGCTGCCGGCGCAGGGCTTCGAGGCCATCCTGGTCGGCCAGCCGGAATTCGAGTTCGACCAGCCCGCCACCATCGCCGCCGCCTTCGCCGCGGCGCGGCCCGATGCGGTGGTGAACTGCGCTGCCTGGACCGCCGTCGATGCCGCCGAGGACAACGAAGCCGCGGCCTTCGTGGCGAATGCGATCGGCCCGGCGCTGGTCGCGCGGCACTGCGCGGGGCTCGGCATCCCGCTGGTGCAGGTCTCGACCGACTACGTCTTCGACGGGCGCAAGGGCGCGCCCTATGTCGAGACCGATGTGCCCAACCCGCTCGGCGCCTATGGGCGGACCAAGCTGGCGGGCGAATGGGCGGCGCTGGCGGGCAACCCGAAGACCTGCGTGCTGCGCACGGCCTGGGTGTTCTCGGCGGTCGGCAACAACTTCCTGCGCACCATGCTGCGGGTCGGGGCGGAGCGCGCCAGCCTGCGCGTGGTGGCGGACCAGCAGGGCAGCCCGACCGCAGCACCCGACCTGGCGGAGGCCATCGCCGCGGTGCTGGCCCGCATCCGCGCGGATGGCTGGCAGGACGCGCATCGCGGCGTGTTCCACGCGGTCGCCTCGGGCTTCACCAGCTGGCACGGCTTCGCCGTCGCGATCTTCGAAGCCGCCGCGCCGCTCGGCGGCCCGCGGCCCGAGGTGCAGGCCATCGCCACCGCGGAATACCCGACGCGCGCCACACGGCCCGCCGATGGCAGGCTGGACACGGCGCGACTCGCCCATACCTTCGGTGTATCGTTGGCGCCGTGGCGGCAGGGGCTCGAGAGGGTGGTCAGGGGGGTATTGGCATCGTGACCCGCTGGCGTTTGCGCCTGGCCGCCGTGATGCTGGCGCTGCTGCCGGCCTGCGCGCTGGCGCAGGAGGATCGCGCCTGTCCCGCGGTGCCCCTGCGGCCGATCGTCGCGCCGGCCTTCGCGGCGGCCGTCGCGCGCGGCGGGGAGGTGCGGATCGTCGCACTCGGATCCTCCTCCACCGCCGGCGCGGGCGCGACGACGCCCTGGCGCTCCTATCCTGTCAGGCTCGAGGCGCGCCTGCGCGAGGCCCTGCCCGGCCGGGCCGTCACGGTGATGAACCGCGGCGCCAGCGGGGAGGATGCGGCCCACATGCTCGGCCGCCTGGAACGCGATGCCATCGCGGAGCGGCCACAGCTGGTGATCTGGCAGCTCGGCGCCAATGCTGCGCTGCGCGGCCTGGACCGCGATTCCTTCGACAGCTTCCTGCGACAGGGCCTGTTGCGGCTGCGCGCGGCCGGCATCGACGTGGTGCTGATGGACAACCAGCGCGCGCCGCGCATCGCCGCCCGGCCCGGCCACCGCGACTACGACGCCATGCTGGCCGCGGCGGCCGCCAGCGTCCCGGGCGTGACCCTGTTTTCCCGCGCCGCCCTGATGGATGCCCTGGCCGCCGCCGGCGTGCCGAACGAGGCATTATTGATCTCGGACAACCTGCACCACAACGACCGGGGCTATGCCTGCATCGCCGAGGCGCTGTCCGCCGCCCTGGTGGCCGGCTTGCCGGTGCTCCAGGCGACGACGCGACGCTGAGGCCGCGCTTCATCGCGTTCCGGTAACGTAAGATTCAAGGCATGCAATGCTTATTGCGTTGCATCGCATGCATAACGCTCCTGCGAAATGGAAACCTTGGATTCCGTTGGTCAACCGGAGCAAAATGAAGGCCTAACGAATTTGTGATTTCGATGCCATCGCATCGATCGATGCAAGGAGATGCCCGGCGATGCTGGAAGGCCTGACGGCCAGGGCGATGGGCGCATTGCCGCTGCACGCGGTGCGCAGCGACGGGCTGACCGCCTTCCTGGGCGATCTTCCCGCGTCCGTCGCCGCGTTCCTGCGGGCCTCGGGCTTTGCCGCCAGGGCCGGGGAATTCGCGCTGCTGCCAGGGCCCGACGGGCTGGCCGGTGCGGTGGTCGGGCTCGGCCAGGAAGAGTCGCCCTGGGCCTTCGGCACGCTGTCGCGCGGGCTGCCCCCCGGCACCGCCTGGCGCCTGGCCCCCGGGCCGCAGGACCCGGCGCAGGCCACGCTCGGCTGGGCGCTCGGCGCCTATCGTCCGCATCGGCACAAGGCGCCCGGGCCCTCCCCGGCCGTCCTCGAGATCCCGGCCGGGGTCGCCGACGCGGTCGCGACCGCCGAGGCCATCTGCGCCGCACGCGACCTGATCAACGCACCGGCGGCCGACCTCGGCCCGGCCGAACTGGCCGCGGCCGCCGCCGCGCTTGCCGCCCGCCATGGCGGCAGCTGCGAGATCGTGCTCGGCGACAGCCTGGAACAGGGCTTCCCCGCCGTCGCGGCGGTCGGCCAGGGCAGCCCGCGCGCGCCGCGCGTGGCGGTGCTGCGCTGGACCGGCGCCGAATCCGGGCCGCTCATTGCGCTGTGCGGCAAGGGCGTGTGCTTCGACACCGGCGGGCTCGACCTGAAATCCGCCGCCGGCATGCTGCGCATGAAGAAGGACATGGGCGGCGCGGCCGTGGTGCTCGCCGCCGCCGAGATGATCATGCGCACCAACCTTCCCGTGCGCCTGCTGGTGCTGGTGGGCGCGGTGGAGAACGCCGTCTCGGGCACCGCGATGCGCCCGATGGACGTGCTGCGCACCCGCAAGGGCCTCAAGGTCGAGGTCGGCAACACCGACGCCGAGGGCCGCCTGGTGCTGTGCGACCTGCTGGCCTTCGCGGCCGAGCAGTCGCCGGCGATGATCATCGATTGCGCGACGCTGACCGGCGCGGCGCGCGTGGCACTCGGCCCTGACCTGCCGGCGCTGTTCAGCAACGACGATGCGCTGGCGGCACGGCTGCTGGCGGCCGGGCGGGCGGTGGACGACCCGATGTGGCGGCTGCCGCTGCACGACGGTTACGATTCCTGGCTCGACAGCCCCTTTGCGGACCTGTCCAACGTCTCCCAGAAGCCGATGGCCGGGGCGGTGACGGCGGCGCTGTTCCTGCGCCGCTTCGTGCCGGCGGGCATCCCCTGGGCACATCTCGATCTCTACGCGTGGAATGATTCGACGCGTCCCGGCCGCCCGGAGGGCGGAGAAGCCCAATGCGTACGGGCGCTGCACGCAATGGTTGCGGAATCCGCCCGACTGAACGCGACGACACCGGCCACCTGACCGGCGCATATCGAGCATCCGCCCCGGACGAGGGCCATATCTACGGCGGCAGGACCGCCCAAGAGTTCCACAGAGGAAGAACGAGCATGACCACTCACGGCAACCCCGACCAGCAGATCGGCATCCTGCGGGAGACGATCGTCGCCCTGGTGCGCAGCGACGGGCCGGACCTTTCGGCCCGCCAGCTCGCGGTGCTTCTCACCGTCTATCTGGGCGAAGGGCCGCACACGGTGCGCGGCCTGGCGCAGGATCTCAACGTGTCGAAGCCGGCGATCACGCGCGCGCTGGACCGGCTCGGCGAGCTCGACCTCGCGCGGCGCAAGGTGGATCCGGCGGACCGCCGCTCGGTGCTGGTGCAGCGCACCCCCAAGGGCACGACCTTCCTGCGCGACCTTCGCGGCGTGATGGCCGAGGCGGTGAAGGCGACCGGCGAGGTCCGCCTGCTTCCGGCCCAGACCGAGCCGGCGCTGCGCGCGGTGTGACCCGGGGCGGGGCGCGGCGAGCGCCCCGCCCCGCCCGGCGTCAGTAGCCGGCCGAGAAATCGACCAGGTTTATGAGCGGCCGGCCCACCCGCGCACGGTGGATGTTCTCCACCACCTGCGGCGCGGCGGAGGACGGGATGGTGATGGACGCCGCATGCGGTGTCAGCACCACCTTCGGATGCGACCAGAAGGGGCTGTCGGCCGGCAGGGGCTCGGGCTCGAAGACATCGAGCGCAGCGCCAGCCAGGTGGCCGCTGTCGAGTGCCGCCAGCACGTCCGCCGCGACCTGGTGGCCGCCGCGCGCGGCGTTCAGCAGGAAGCCGCCGGGCTTCATCGCGCCGAGCAACCGGGCGTCGATGACGCCCCGCGTCTCGGGCGTCAGCGGCAGCAGGCAGACGAGGATGTCCGTCTTCGCCGCCATGGCCATCAGCCCGTCGGCGCCGTGGAAGGTCTCCACCCCCGGCACCTGCTTCGGCCGGCGCGACCAGCCCATCACCGGGAAGCCCAGCGCCATCAGCGCCCGGGCGGCATCCCCGCCCAGTTCCCCCAGGCCCAGGATGCCGATGCGCCGCGCGGAGGTCTCGGGCGCGGGCAGTTCGTGCCACACCTTGCGCGCCTGCTGGTCGCGATACTCGGGGTCCTGGCGGTGGAAGCGCAGCACGTTCAGCAGCACCCATTCGGTCATGCCCTGCGTCAGGCGCGTATCGAGCAGCCGCGCCACGGGCACGCCGGGCGGGGGGCCGGGCGGACGGAACAGGTGGTCCACCCCCGCACCCATCGACACGATGACCTTGAGCTTCGGATAGCGGCGCAGCTCCATCATGTCGTGCGCGGTCCAGACCACCGCGGCCTCGATGTCGGCGGGTTCGCCGGAATCGGGAAACAGGCGGATCTCGAGCGAGGGGTCGACCGCCAGCAGCGCGGCCTTCCAGTCCTGCATGGTGTGCGCCTTGGTCGAGAGCAGAACGGCCATGTCAGGCGGCATCCTTCAGGTCGGTGTCGAGGGCGGTAACGAAGTCCCGCCAGGAATTGCGCGAGGTCGCGGCACGCTCGGTGCCATCGGGCATCTTGGCATAGAGGCTGAGCACGCCCTGCCCCCAGAGCGCGTCGAAATGCGCGGGCGATTGCAGCGCATAGGCGGCGGTGCGGTCGAAGACGCCGTCCTTTACCTTCGGCATGACGCGCGCGATCCACCACCAGCAGCCGAGGCCGAGCACCCCCATGCCGGCCCAGGTGCCGCCCTGCCTGATGCCCAGCGCGTCGAGCGGCGCACCACCCCATTTCAGCGCGACGAAGGAGGCGGCGAGAATGAGGCCGGCCGGCCAGACATTCTCCCAGGTGCGGTAGACCGGCGAGCCGGGCGAATTCATACGGCGCAGATGCACGCCGAGCTTCACCCGCTCGGCATCCAGCAGCGCCTTCAGGGTTTCCAGTTCGGACACGCTTTTATGCCCTCAAACGGCGGGCGCCGGCCATCTGGCCGGCTTGCCTTCGCGCCATGCGCTGTCGCGCGGGCGGCGGCGGGCGGGTCGGGCGCGGTCGCGCCTTGCGCTCCCGGACCGCGCGTGGCGCGATCCGAAGGGGCGGAGGAGGAGGGGTGCGGCGGAGCGCGCGCGGCTCATGTGCGCAGCCCGGGCGCGGCCTCGGTGCGAAGGTCGAATGCGGCGGCCATTAGGGCGCGCGTGTAGGCCTCCTGCGGCGCCTCGACAACCCGGGCGGCCTCGCCTTCCTCGACCACCCTGCCGTCCTTCAGCACGATGATCCGGTGCGCCATGGCGCGCACCACGCGCAGGTCATGCGAGATGAACAGATAGGCCAGCCGATGCTTCGCCTGCAGCGCACGCAGCAGGTCCACCACCTGCGCCTGCACGCTGACATCGAGCGCGCTGGTCGGTTCGTCCAGCACCAGGAAGCGCGGCTTCAGCACCAGCGCGCGGGCGATGGCGATGCGCTGGCGCTGGCCGCCGCTGAACTCATGCGGGTAGCGTTCGGCCATGGCGGGCTCCAGGCCGACCTCCTCCAGCGCCGTCGCCACTGCCATTGCGCGCTGCGTGGCGGTCAGCCCGGGCTCGTGCACGGCGAGGCCCTCGCCCACGATCTCGGCCACGCTCATGCGCGGCGAGAGCGCGCCATAGGGGTCCTGGAAGACGATCTGCATGCGCCGGCGCAGCGGGCGCAGCGCGGCACGGTTCAGCCCCTGGATCGACGCACCCTCGAAGCGGATCGCGCCCTCGCTGGCCTCGAGGCGCAGCATCGCGAGGCCGAGCGTGGTCTTGCCCGAACCCGATTCGCCGACCAGGCCGACCGTCTCGCCCTCCCGCACCGCCAGGCTCACCCCGTCCACCGCCCGGACCTCCGCCACCACACGGCGCATCACGCCGCGGCGGATGGGGAAGCGGACCTTGATGGCGTCCCCGTGCATGATCTCCGCGGCGCTCTGCGCGATCGGCGCCGGCGCGCCGCGGGGTTCGGTTGCCAGCAGCATGCGCGTGTAGGCGTGCTGCGGCATGCCGAACACCTGGCGCACCGCGCCCTGTTCCACCGCGCGCCCGTCCTTCATCACCACCACGGCGTCCGCGTGCTTCTTCACGATGCTGAGGTCGTGGGTGATCAGCAGGAGCGCCATGCCGAGGTCGCGCTTGAGCTGCTCCAGCAGTTCCAGGATCTGCGCCTGGATCGTGACGTCGAGCGCGGTGGTCGGTTCGTCGGCAATCAGCAGCTTGGGGTCGTTGGCGAGCGCGGCGGCGATCATCACCCGTTGGCGCTGCCCGCCCGAGAGCTGGTGCGGATAGGCGCCGAGCCGTTCCTCGGCGTTGGGGAAGCCGGCACGGCGCAGCAATTCGATGATGCGCACGCGCAGCGCATCGCCGGAGAGCGGGCGATGGAGCGTGATCGCCTCGCCCACCTGGCGGCCCACCGTGTGCAGCGGGTTCAGCGAGGTCATGGGTTCCTGGAACACCATGCCCGCCACGCCGCCGCGCAGCCGGCGCAGCTCGCGCTCGGGCGCGCCCAGCACATCGGTGCCATCGAGGGTGATGCGCCCCTCGGGGTTGCTGCCGGCGGTCGGCAGCAGGCCGAGGCACGACAGCGCAGTGACGGACTTGCCGGAGCCGCTCTCGCCCACCAGCGCCACGCTCTGCCCGGGCTCGACCGTGAAGGACACGCCCTCCACCACGCGCTTCGTGCCGAAGGCGACCGAGAGATTGTCGACCGTCAGCAGCGTCATCGCCCGCCCCCCGGCAGCTTGCGCGGGTCGAAGGCGTCGCGCACCGCCTCCCCCACGAAGGTCAGCAGCGTCAGCATGGTGCCGAGCACGAAGAAGCCGGTCAGCGCGAGCCAGGGCGCGTTGAGGTTGTCCTTGCCCTGGTTCACCAGCTCGCCCAGCGAAGGCGAGCCCGGCGGCAGGCCGAAGCCCAGGAAGTCGAGCGAGACCAGCACCGTCACCGACCCCGCCAGGATGAAGGGCAGGAAGGTGAGCGTGGCGACCATCGCATTGGGCAGGATGTGGCGCACCATGATGGCGGCATGCGA
The DNA here is from genome assembly GCF_016106005.1 of Roseomonas rosulenta. Taxonomy (GTDB): domain Bacteria; phylum Pseudomonadota; class Alphaproteobacteria; order Acetobacterales; family Acetobacteraceae; genus Neoroseomonas; species Neoroseomonas rosulenta. Next base: position 7,454 of record NZ_JACADR010000076.1, on the reverse strand, counting down.
GACACCCAGCGCATTGGCCGCGCGCACGTAGTCGAGGTTGCGTCCGCGCAGGAATTCCGCGCGCACCACGCCGGTCAGCCCCATCCAGGAGAACAACAGCAGGAAGGAGAGCAGCACCCAGAAGCTCGGTTCGATCACGCTGGCCAGGATGATGAGCAGGTAGAGCTGCGGCATGCCCGACCACAACTCGATGAAGCGCTGGAAGTAGAGGTCGATCGCGCCGCCGAAATAGCCCTGCACCGCGCCGGCTGCGATGCCGATGATCGAGCTCACGATGGTGAGCGTGAAGCCGAACAGCACCGAGATGCGGAAGCCGTAGATCACCCGCGCCACCACGTCGCGCCCCTTGTCGTCGGTGCCGAGCCAGTTGCGCGCCGAGGGTGGGGCGGGCAGCGGATGATCCAGGTCGCGCACGATGGAATAGTATGTGAAGCGCACCGGCGGCCAGATCGCCCAGCCACCCGCATCCGCGAAGTCCTTCAGGAAGTCGCGGTCCTGCCAGTAGTCGCTGCCGGTGGGCAGGCCATCTGGCACCAGGTCGGTCTCGGCATAGTCGGCCAGCACCGGGAAGAACCACTGGTCGTTCACCCGCGCGACCAGCGGGCGGTCATTGGCGATGAATTCCGCGAACAGCGTCACCACGAAGATCACCGCGAAGATGATGGCGGACCAGTAGCCGCGGCGATTGGCGCGGAAATTCGCGATCCGCCGCCGCGCGAGCGGGGTGAGGGTCATCGCCGCGCCTCGAAGTCGATGCGCGGATCCACCAGCGTGTAGGTGAAGTCGCTGATGATCTGCAGCACGAGGCCGAGCAGCGTGAAGATATACAGGGTGCCGAACATGATCGGGTAGTCGCGTCGCGTCGCCGCCTGGAAGCCCAGGTAGCCGAGGCCGTCCAGCGAGAAGACGATCTCGATGAGCAGCGCGCCGGTGAAGAGCATGCCGATGAAGGCCGCGGGGAAGCCGGCGATGATGATCAGCATCGCGTTGCGGAAGACGTGGCCATACAGGACGCGCTGCTCGCCCGCCCCCTTGGCGCGCGCGGTGACCACGTACTGCTTGCCGATCTCATCGAGGAAGGAGTTCTTGGTCAGCATGGTGAGCCCGGCGAAGCCGCCGATCACCAGTGCGAGGGTGGGCAGCGCCATGTGCCACGCGTAGTCGATCGCGCGCTGCCAGAACGGCCAGTCCGCCGAGCCGGAGGAGGCGAGCCCGCGCAGCGGAAACACCTGCAGGAAGGACCCGCCGGCGAACAGCACCACCAGCAGCACGGCGAACAGGAAGCCCGGGATGGCATAGCCCACCAGCACGATGCCCGAGGTCGCGACATCGAAGCGCGACCCGTCGCGCACCGCCTTGCGGATGCCGAGCGGGATCGAGATCAGGTAGATGATCAGCGTCGACCAGATGCCGAGCGAGATCGACACCGGCATCTTCTCGAGGATCAGGTCGATCACCGGCCGGTCCTGGAACAGGGATCGGCCGAAGTCGAAGGTGAGGTAGCCTGTCAGCATGTCCCAGAAGCGGACATGGGCCGGCTTGTCGAAGCCGAAGGCGCGTTCGATCTCGGCGACGATGGCGGGGTCGAGCCCGCGCGCGCCGCGATAGCTGCCGACCGGCCCCGACGCGCCGTCTACCTGGCCACCCTGCCGGGTGGCGTTGGGCATGCGCACGTCGCCGCCGCCCTCGCCCGTGATGCGCCCGAGCGTCGATTGCCCCTCGCCGCGCAGCTCGGCCAGCATCTGCTCGACCGGCCCGCCGGGGGCGAACTGCACGACGGCGAAGTTGATGATCAGGATGCCGAGCAGCGTCGGCACCACCAGCAGCAGCCGGCGGAGAAGGTAGGCGCCCATCGCGCCGCTAGCCGCGGCGGGCTTCGGCGAGCGCGCGCTCGCGCGCCGGGTCGATCCACCAGGCTTGCGGGAAGCCGAGCCCATAGCGCGGGTTGCGCTCCGGCCGGCCGAACTTGTCCCAGAAGGCGATGCGGAAGACGCGCGAATGCCAGTGCGGCACGACGAAATTGTGGTGCAGCAGCACGCGGTCGAGTGCGCGGGTGCGCGCGACCAGCTCCTCGTAGTTGGGTGCGCCGATCACCAGCTCGACCAGCTCGTCGATCGCCGGATCGGCGATGCCGGCGACGTTCTGGGACCCGTTCTCGCGCGCCTTGGCTGTGGTCCAGTAGTCGCGCTGCTCATTGCCGGGGGAGAAGCCCTGGCCCATCGAATCGACCGTCATGTCGTAGTCGAAGGCGTCGATGCGCACCTGGTACTGGGCGGGGTCCACCGTGCGCACGCGCGCCGAGATGCCCACGCGCTCGAGCCACTGCACGTAGGGCAGGGCCACGCGCTCGAAAGTGGCACCCTGCAGCAGGATCTCGAATTCGAAGCGCTGGCCCTGCGCGTTCACCAGGCGGCGGTCGCGCACGGTCCAGCCTGCCTCGCGCAGCAGTGCGAGCGCGCGGCGCGCGCCCTCGCGGTTGTTGCCGGAGCCGTCGGTGACCGGCAGCTTGTATTCCTCGGTGAAGACGGCCTCGGGGATGCGGCCGCGGAAGCCCTCCAGGATCGCGCGCTCGCGCCCCTCGGGCAGGCCGCGTGCGGCGAAGTCGGAATTCGAGAAATACGAACCTGTCCGCGCGTAGGCGCTGAAGAACAGGTTGGCGTTCATCCACTCGTAGTCGAACACCTCGATCAGGGCGCGGCGCACGCGCGAATCCTGGAAGAGCGGGCGGCGCAGGTTCACCGCGAAGCACTGCATGCCGGTCGGGATCTCGTGCGGGATCTCCTCGCGCTTCACGAGGTTCCGCCGCGCGGCGGGGAAGTCGTAGCCGGTCGCCCAGTCGCGCGCGACGTTCTCGGTGCGGAAATCGGCCTGGCCGGCCTTGAAGGCCTCGAAGGCCACGGTGGTGTCGCGGAAATACTCGTAGCGCAGCGTGTCGAAATTGTTCAGGCCGCGCCGCACGCCGAGGTCGCGTGCCCAGTAGTCCTCCACCCGGCGATAGACGACCGACCGGTTGGCCTCGAACCGATCCAGCCGATAGGGGCCCGATCCCAGCGGCACGTCGAGCGAGGGGCGGGCGAAGTCGCGCCCCTCCCACCAGTGCTTCGGCAGCACCGGCAGGTCGCCCAGGATCTGCGCGAGCTCGCGGTTCTCGGCATCCTTGAAGCGGAAGGTGACGCGCCTCGGGCTTTCCGCCACCACCTCGGTCACGTCGGCCCAGTAGGCGCGGAAGAAGGGGCGGCCCTGGCTGCGCAGCGCGTTGAAGGTGAAGACGACGTCCTCGGCCGTGACGGGGCGGCCGTCGTGCCAGCGCGCGGCCTCACGCAGCTCGAAACTGACGCCCTTCCGGTCGGCCGGCAGTTCCACGGTCTCGGCCAGGTGGCCGTATTCCGCGGTGGCCTCGTCCGGGTTGCCGGCCATCAGCGTGTCGTAGATCAGCCCGATCCCAGGGTCCGGCGTGCCGCGCAGGATGTAGGGGTTGAAGCTGTCGAAGGAGCCGAGGCGGGAGAGCACCACCTCGCCGCCCTTGGGCGCCGCCGGGTTGGCCCAGGGCCAGTGCGGGAAATCCGCCGGCAGCACGGGGGGCGAGAGCAGCGAGAGCGCATGGGTGCGCACCACCTCGCCCGGCTTGTCGCCACCGGCAGGCACGACCGCGCGGGCCCCGCGCGGCAGGGTGGGGACAACGAAGCCGAGGGCGCCGAGCGCCAGCAGGTCGCGACGGTTCATGTGCGCAGGATGGGGGTTCGCCCTCTGCGCGGCAACGTCCGCGCGCCTACCGATCGGTAAGGAGGCGCACGGCCTCCTCCAGCAGGGCGGGGTCGCCCACCGCCAGCACCCGCCCGTCCGAGGCGGCACTCAGCGCCTCCCCGCGCCAGCCGGTGACGCGCCCGCCGGCCCCTTCGATCACCGGCACAAGCGCCGCCCAGTCCCAGATCTTCATCGTGGCATCGACCACGATATCGACCAGGCCGAGTGCGAGCAGGCCATAGGCGTAGCAGTCGCCGCCCCAGGTCACGCGCCGCGCCCCGCCGCGCAGGCGCTCGAAGCCCGGGCGGTCGGGGGGCAGGAACATGTCCGGGCTGGTGCAGGAGAGTTCCGCCTGGCCCACTGCCGCGCAGGGCCGGCAGGCCGGCACACCGCCAAGCGGCGCACGGAAGCGCGTGGGCCGGCCCGCCACGCCAAGCCAGCGTTCCCCGGTCACCGGCTGGTCGATGACGCCCAGCACCGGCACGCCGCGGTGCAGCAGCCCGATCAGGCTGCCGAAGAGCGGCCGGCCGGTGACGAAGGCGCGGGTGCCGTCGATCGGGTCGAGCACCCAGACCCATTCGGCGTCCGGGCGGTCCTCGCCATGTTCCTCGCCGATGACGCCGTGGTCCGGGAAGCGGGCGGCGATCAGGGCGCGGATCGCTTCTTCGGCGTCGCGGTCGGCCTTGGTGACGGGGCTGGCATCGCCCTTCGCCTCGACCAGCAGCGCGGAGCGGAAGAGCGGGCGGATCACGGCGCCGGCGGCGTCGGCGAAGTCCTCGGCGGCGGCGATGAAGTCGTCGGGGATCATGGGGGGCACCTCGGGGCAGGCGTGGATCGGGGGGCGGCACCGCCGCTCTCAGGCAATGACCCAAGGCTGGCCATCGGGTCGCTGCACCGTCCGAACGCCCCACGGATCGTGCGGATGCACGATCCGGGAGCGCACAGCGCGACCGCGCCCAGGCCATCAGTCGCGCCGGGCCCACCAGTGCGGGGCGCGAAGGCAAGCGGCTCGGACGGGCCGCGCCCGCCGCCTGAGGGTCAAAAAAATCAGGGCGCCGGAGCGTTCGGCGAGATCGACCGCAGATACGCGATCAGGTCCGCGCGCTGCTGGGTGCTCGCCAGGCCCGCGAAGGACATGCGGTTGCCCGCGGCATAGGCGCGCGGGTTGTGGATCCAGGCGTTCAGCTCCTCGTAGGTCCAGGGCTTGTCGGCCATGCCGCGCAGCGCCGCCGAGTAGTTGAAGCCATCCGCATGCGCGTGCTTCGCCCCCACGATCCCATACAGGTTCGGGCCCACGCCGTTGCGCCCGCCCTCGTTGAAGGAATGGCAAGCGGCGCACTGCCGCTGCGCCACCTGCTGGCCGTTCTGCACATTGGCAGCAGCCAGCAGCGGCGTGATGGGGTCGAGCGCGGGGGCGGCCGGCGCTGCGGCGGCGGCCGGGGCGGCAGCCTCGCCGCCAATGCTGATCGCGGCATGGTGCGGGCGGGTCGGATGCACCAGCAGGCTGCCCACCACCCCGGCCACGCCGAAGGTCACGCCGGCGGTCAGGATCGCCGCGATGATCTTGTTGCCCTCGAGGTTGGTCGCCATGCCAGTGTCAGCCCCTTGCACACCTTGCCCGCCGCGCGTTTGCGCCGCGGAACCGCCTTGCCTAAAACGCGCCGGACCATAGTGCCCGGCCTGTCGCCAGACAACCACCTCGGTCCTTCATTTCCGGAGCCGCACGCTTGCGCCCCATCGTCGTGATTCCCGCCCGCATGGCCGCCACCAGGCTGCCGGGCAAGCCGCTGGCGGAGATCGCCGGGCGGCCGATGATCGCCCACGTGCTGGACCGCGCGCGGGAGGCGGGGATCGGCCCGCTGGCCGTCGCCGCCGGGGAGCCCGAGATCGTGGCCGCCGCCGAGGCCGCCGGCGCGCAGGCGGTGCTGGTGGAGGACGACGTGCCCTCGGGCACCGACCGCGTGCAGCGCGCGATGGTGGTGCTGGACCCGCAGCGGCGCTACGACGTGGTGGTGAACCTTCAGGGGGATTTCCCGACCATCGCACCGGAGACGCTGCGCGCGGTGCTGGAACCCCTGGCCGACCCGGGCGTGGATATCGGCACGCTGGTCTGCCCGATCGCGGATGAAGTCGAGGCCAACACGGCGTCCTTCGTGAAGGCCGCCTGTGCGTTCGAGGGCGACAAGCGCGTCGCGCCGGCACTGTATTTCTCGCGCCTGCCGATCCCCTGGGGGGACGGGCCGCGCTGGCACCATATCGGCGTCTATGCCTATCGCCGCGCGGCGCTGGACCGCTTCGTGAGCCTGCCGGCGAGCCCGCTGGAGATGCGCGAGAAGCTGGAGCAGCTGCGCGCGCTGGAAGCCGGGATGCGAATCGCCGCCGCGCGGGTGGACCACGGCCCCTTCGGCGTGGACACGCCGCATGACCTTGAACGCGCCCGGAGCCTTCTGGCGTCGCGCGGTCACGAGTGACCGCGCCCCTCAGACGGCGGGCGCCGCACATCCGTGCGGCTTGCCTTCGCGCCCAGCACTTTCGCGCCCCGCGCGTCGGATGGTCTGGGCGCGGTCGCGCTTTGCGCTCCCGGACCGAGGCCTGGCCTCGGTCCGCCATGATCTGTTGTCAGGTGACCCCATGACCGCCAAGACCATCGCCTTCCAGGGCATGCCCGGCGCCTATTCCGACCTGGCCTGCCGCGCCGCCTATCCGGGCTGGACCACCCTGCCCTGCCCGTCCTTCGAGGCGGCGATGGCCGCGCTGCGCGAGGGCCGCTGCGACCTGGCGATGCTGCCCTGCGAGAATTCGCTGGCGGGCCGCGTGCCGGATATCCACCGGCTGCTGCCGGAGAGCGGGCTGTACGTGATCGGCGAGCATTTCCAGCGCGTCGAGCACTGCCTGCTGGCGCCGAAGGGTGCGAGCCTCGGCACCGTGAAGCGCGCGCACAGCCACCCGATGGCGCTGGGGCAGGTGCTGAACCTGATCCGCGAGCGGAACCTGGCACCGGTGATCGAGGCCGATACCGCCGGCGCGGCGCAGATCATCGCCGAACGCAACAGCCCCGAGGACGCGGCCATCGCCAGCGAACTGGCGGCCGAGATCTACGGCCTCGAGATCCTGGCGCGCAATGTCGAGGACAGCCACGACAACACCACGCGCTTCTACGTGATGTCGCGGGACCGCGTGTATCCGCCGCTGGCCGCACCCGACACGGTCACCACCTTCGTGTTCCGCGTCCGGTCGGTGCCGGCGGCGCTGTACAAGGCGCTGGGCGGCTTCGCGACGAATGGCGTGAACATGACGAAGCTGGAATCCTACATGGTCGGCGGGCGGTTCTCGGCGACGCAGTTCCTCTGCGACGTGGACGGCCACCCGGACAGCCCGGCGCTGCGCCGCGCCTTCGAGGAGCTGGAATTCTTCACCAAGGAATTCCGCATCCTGGGGGCGTATCCGGCGCATGCGTACAGGCTGGAGCAGGCGGCGGCGGGGGATTGAGGGGCGCCGCGCACCTAGAGGAGAGCTCTGCGAAACCTGCGTGATCGGCTGATGAAGATGTGGCGGTGTCCTGGAAGCGGCCTTGGGGGTCGTTTTCGAGCCCGCCGGTCGTGCGGTGGGCGCACCTCTCCCGTCAGGCGAGTAGCCGTTCGGCGCGGCGCAGGTTCATCGCGGTGCAGAGCAGGTGCAGATGGGCGCCGTTGCGCAAAAGGCCGCGATAG
>NZ_JACADR010000075.1 GCF_016106005.1 Roseomonas rosulenta | reverse complement strand
CGCCCCCGCCGGCCCCGCCGACCTTCGAGCCCCCGCCGGGTGGCGCCTTCGGCACCGCGCCCGCGCCCGCGCGCCGCTTCGACGCGGGGATGGGTCTGGCGGTCGCGCGCCGCACCGTGCTGCGCGCCGAGGACCAGGAGGATTTCGGCCGCGTCGCCACGCGCGTCGCCGTCGGCAACATGAGCCTGCTTGGCCGGGACCTGACGCCGGCCGACCAGGCGGAACAGGCGATGCTGCGCAACGCCATCGCCAGCGGCGCGCTCATCACCTCGGGCCGGCATCTGCAGCACGGCGATGCGCGCCAGGCGCGGCGCAACATGGAGGTCTTCACCAACTGCGCCACCGCCGGCGCCTCCTTCACCAAGTTCTACCTGCTGCTCAATGGCGCGGGCGTGGGGCGCGCCTATGACGACGCGCTCTGCCCGGTGGACTGGGCGGAGGCGCCCGACCTGCTGCTGTATCTCGCGCCCACTCACGCCGACTGGCCGCATGACCGCGCCGCGCTGCACCGCTTCGGCGTGGAGCTCGGCCTGCTGCGCTGGGGCATGGGCCCCGACGCCTTCGGCGACATCGAGGAAGCCGATGTGCGCGGGTTCCTCGCGCGCGAGCTGGTGCACGACCTCGCGCGCGTGCCGGCGGATGCCGTGCGTCACCGCATCGCCGACACGCGCGAGGGCTGGGCGCGGGCTGTCGAGATCCTGGAAGGCATGGCGTATCGCGGCGCGCGCGGGCGCACGCTGCTGCTCGACCTGTCCGACATCCGCCCGCTCGGCGCGCCGATCCGGGGCATGCAGGGCCGCCCGGCCTCCGGCCCGCTGTCGCTGCTGCGCGCCTTCATCACCCTGCGGCGCGAGGTGATCGAGGCGGCGCGCGACCGCGACCCGGAGGGCGAGGCGATGCGCCCCTGGGAGCAGGCGCTGCGCGCCGACCACATCCTGTCCACCGAGGTGCAGGTGGGCGGCGCGCGCCGTGCCGCCCGCATGGCGACGAAATCCTGGCGCGACCCGGGCGCGCTGCGCTTCGTGCGGCTGAAGGCGGAGGGCGGGCTGTGGACCGCCAACCATTCGCTGATGGTCGATGCGGAGTTCTGGGATCGCGTCGGGCGCACGGATGACGAACCACTGACGCGCCATGCGCGCGCGCTGTTCGCCGCCGCCACGGCCTGCGCCTACGTGAATGGCGAGCCCGGCTTCATCAACGGCGACCGGCTCGAGGATGCGCACACCGGCTTCGCGCGCGCCAAGCCCGCCACCGCCGAGGCCGGATCCTCGCGCTACCGCGTGCGGGACGGCGCGGCGTTGCTGGCCGAAGTCGCGCGCCGCGCCGCCACCGCCGATTTCCCGGTCACGACGAACCCCTGCGGCGAGGTGGTGCTGCATGTCACCGGCGGGTATTGCGTGATCGCGGATTTCGCGCCGCTGCTGGCCTGCCCCGTGCCGCTCGAGACGCTGGCGCCCCGCGCGCTGCCCCCGGAGGTGGCGCGCGCCTGGGACGAACGTGTGGGGGCCGCCGTTCGCCTCGGCGTGCGCTTCCTGATCCGGGTGAACCGGATGGATGCGCTCTATGCCGCGGAGGTGGCGCGCACCAACCGCATCGGCATCGGCCCGACCGGGCTGCACGAATGGGCCTGGGCGCGCTTCGGCCTCGCCTTCCGCGACCTGCTGGACGAGGACCGCGCGCGGCCCTTCTGGGAGGCGCTGGCACGGCTGTCGGCGGCGGCGAAGCAGGAGGCGACGACGTATGCCGCCGCACTCGGCATGGCGGCGCCGGCCACGGTCACGACCATCAAGCCGGCGGGCACCACCAGCAAGCTGTTCGGGCTGACCGAGGGCGCGCACCTGCCCGCGCGCCGGCAATACCTGCGCTGGGTACAGTTCCGCGGCGGGCCGGACGGCAAGGGCGGCTGGCTGCCGGGCGGCGATCCGCTGGTCGCGGACTACGCGGCGCGCGGCTATCCGGTGCGTGCGCTGGAAACCTTTCCTGGTGTGTCCATCGTCGGCTTCCCGACGCTGCCGCTGATCCAGCGCCTGGGCATCGGCGATCGCCTGGTCACCGCGCCGGAAGCGAGCCCCGAGGAGCAGTATCGCTGGCTCGGCCTGCTGGAACGCCACTGGATCGGGGCGCATCGCGGCAACCAGGTCTCCTACACGCTCAAGATCGCGACCGAGCGTGTGGGGCTCGAGGAATTCCGCGCTATACTCCGCGCGCACCAGCCGCGTCTGCGCTGCTGCGCCGTGCTGCCGTCCCGGCCGGATCGCGATCTCGGCTATGAATACCTGCCGGAGGAGGAGGTCGATGCGGAGCGCTTCCGCGCCATCGTCGCCGCGATCGACGACCCCGGCGTGGCGGAGGCGGTCGACCTCGCGCGGCTGCAATGCGAGGCGGGGGTCTGCCCGATCTAGAGCAGATCCCGATCGGGTGGAATCATCTGATCGGGTGAAGATGCTCGTGAAAACAACAGGCTAGAGGCGTTGTAGCGAGCCGAGGCGAGCGGAAACGGCTCTAGCCCTTGAAGGGCTGCACCAGCAGCCGGTCGATCCGCTGCTCGGTATCGGCGCGCAACCCCTCCACGCCGATCACCATGCCGAGCTGCCCCTTCGCGGGCTCGGCCACGTAGGTGCCGAAGATCCGGTCCCAGACCGACAGGCAGAAGCCGAAGTCGCTGTCCGTCTCGGCGCGGATCTCGGAGTGATGGACGCGGTGCATGTCGGGTGTGACCAGCACCCGGCGCAGTGGGCGTTCGAGCCAGGGGGGCATCGCGACATTGGCGTGGTTGAACAGCGAGGTCGCGTTCAGCAGCACCTCGAAGACCAGCACCGCCTCGGGCGGCGCGCCGAGGGCCACCACCGCCACGCCCTTGATCGCAAGCGAGAGCAGGATCTCGACCGGGTGGAAGCGCAGCCCCGAGGATGCATCGAGCTCCGGGTCGGCGTGATGCACCCGGTGCAGCCGCCACAGCAGCGGCACGGCGTGGAAGACGCGATGCTGGAAGTAGATCAGCAGGTCGAGCAGCGGCACTGCCGCCGGCGCCGCCACCCAGAAGGGCACGCCGAGCGCGGGGAACAGCCCGAGCCCGCGCGATTCCGCCCAGATCGCGATGCCGACCGCCCCGGCCGGCGCCGCCAGGCGCAGCAGCAGCGTCGACAGCGCCACAAGCCCGAAATTCGACGGCCAGCGCCGCCAGGCCAGGCGCTGCGGGCGGCGCGGGAAGGCGTGTTCCAGCGCCGCCATCGCGACCAGTACGACGGCAAAGACCGACAGCCGGATCAGGGGTTCCTGCGCGAGCATGGCGGTGCATGTAGCGCGCCGGGGCGCGGCGTGCAGGGGCGGCGCGCCGCGAACCACCCGGGGCGGCTCCGGGCGCCCCCTTGCCCGCCGGGCCGCGTGGGGAGACGATGCGCGAAAGGAGACCCTCCATGCCCCTGCGCCTCGCCATCCTGCTTGCCCTCGCGCCGCTGCCCGCGCTGGCGCATCACCCGATGGGCGGGGCTGTGCCCTCCACGGCATGGGAGGGCTTCGCCTCGGGCGTCGGGCATCCGGTGATCGGGCTCGATCACCTGGCCTTCCTGCTGGCCGCGGGCGTGCTGGCCGCCACGCTCGGCACCGGGCGCGGGGCGGTCGCGATCCTCGCCTTCGTCGCGGGTGGCTTCCTCGGCAGCCTCGCGCATGTGGCGGGCATCGGCTTCGGCCCGGTCGAGGCGCTGGTCGCGCTCAGCCTGGTCGCGGCGGGGCTGGCGCTGCTGTGGCGCGGCGTGCCGGCGGCACTGGTGCCGGCGGGTTTCGCGCTGGCCGGCCTCGTGCATGGCCATGCCTTCGCGGAGGCGGTGATCGGCGCCGAGGCCACGCCGATCCTGGCCTATCTGCTCGCTCTCGCGCTGACGCAGGCGGCGATCGGGCTCGGCACCATGCTGGCGGCGCGGCGGATCGGCGCCGATGCGCCGCGGCTGCGCATCCCGGCCGGTACGGCGGCGACGCTGGCCGGCGTGGTGTTCCTGGCGATGGCGGCCTGATCCCTCACGCCTGGCGGCCGAACCACCGCACGGCGGCGAAGCCTGCCAGCACGACCAGCGCGACATGGCCGAAGGCGAGGCCCCAGGCCAGCGCCCCGTCGCCCCCCGCCGCGTCCAGCACCACGCCGCAGAGCAGCGGCCCGGCGAAGCCGCCCGCATAGCCGACCATGGAATGCAGCCCCATCGTCGCCCCGCGCAGCGCGGGGTCGGCCGCCTGCACCGTGCCCGCGGTGAGTGCCGAGCTGTCGAGGTAGATCGCCGCGTTCCAGGCGAAGACGGCGGCGACCGCCACCAGCGGCGCCGAGCCCATGGCGAAGCCCGTCACGGCGGCGAAGCCCGCGCCGCCCAGCATCGCCGCCGCCACCACGCGCCCGCGGCCGAAATGCTCCGACGCCTCGTTGCCCGAGAGCGAGACCGCGATGCCGAGCAGCCCCGCGAGCGTGAACAGCACGGTCGGCCCCGGTAGCCAGGCCGGCGGCGCATTGACGGCGAAGGACGCCGCGAGGAAGGCCACCGCCCAGGCGCGCAGCACCGCCATCTCGAGCGTATGCACGCAATACCCGGCGATCCAGGCCATGGCGCGGCGGTTCGCCAGCACCGGGCGGAAGTCGAGCAGCCTGGCCGCCACCGCGCGCGGCGGCGGCCGCGTATCGGGCAGGATAAGCAGCGCGATGGCGAAGGCGCCGGTGGCCAGCACGCCGCCCACGAGAAACGCGAAGGACGGCCCGCCCAGCGCGGCGCAAGCCCCCGCCAGCGCGAAGGAGGCCGCGCCCGCGATGCCCACGCCGGCCGCATGCCAGGAGACCGCGCGCGACTGCGCCGGCCCGCTCAGCGGATCGGCGATCGCCTTCAGCCCCGGCATATAGGCGCCCGCCCAGCCGATGCCCGCGATCGCCCGGAACACCAGGCCGCTCCAGAACCCCTCCGCCAGCAGCGCGAAGCCCAGATGCGCGAGCGCCGTGGCGCCGGTGCCGACCAGGTAGATCCGCCGCGCCGGCACGCGGTCGGTCAGCGCCAGCAGCACCGGAACGGCCGGCACATAGGCCGCGAAGAAGATGCCGATGAGCCAGCCCGCCTCGGTGCCCGACAGCGACCAGGCCTCGATGTAGCCCGGCAGCAGCGCGGGCAGGGTGAAGGCGCCAATCTGGGTCAGCACCTGTGCGGTCACCATGGCGGCGATGAAGCGCGGCGTGCCGGGTGCGACCTGCATGCGCGCGAGGCTAGGCCGGGCGCGTGCGCGCCGGAAGCGGGGTTGATCGCGGCGCGGTGCCGCCCGACACTCCGCCCGCAATCACGGAGGAAATCCATGCGCGTGGTGGAAACGCCCGAGGCGCTGAAGGCGCTGATCGGCCAGGAGCTCGGTGTGGGCGACTGGCTCGAGGTGACGCAGGAGATGATCGACCGCTTCGCCGAGGTCACCGGCGACCACCAGTGGATCCATGTCGATGTCGAGCGCGCGAAGCGCGAGATGCCCGGCGGCAAGACCATCGCGCATGGCTACCTGCTGCTGTCCTTGCTGCCGAAGCTGGGGGCAGGTGTCTACAAGGTCTCCTGGCCGTCGCGCACGCTGAACTACGGCTCGGACAAGGTGCGCATCATCAACCCGGTGCAGGCCGGCGACCGCGTGCGGCTGCGCCAGGCGCTGGTCGGCGTGGACGACGGCGCCAATGGCACGCACCGCATCGTGGTGCGCCAGACCATGGAGATCGAGGGCAAGGACAAGCCCGCCCTGATCGCCGACACCATCCGCATGACCTTCCCCTGAGCGAAGGAGACAGACGCATGAAGATCACCTGGTTCGGCCATTCCGCCTTCCGGCTGGAATTCGGCAGCTCGGTCGTGATGATCGACCCCTTCCTGACCGGCAACCCGGCCTTCGGCGGCGATGCCGAGGCCGCCAGCGCGGGGGCCACGCATGTGCTGCTCACGCACGGCCATGGCGACCACATCGGCGACACGGTGGCGATCTGCCAGCGCACCGGGGCGAAGCTGGTCACCAACTACGACCTCGCAATGCATCTCGCGCGCAAGGGGGTCGCGGCGCTGGATCCGATGAACACCGGCGGCACGACGGACCAGGGGGAGTTCACCGTCTCGCTCACCCAGGCGCTGCATTCCTCGGTCGAGCAGGACGAGGCCGGCGTCTCGCACTGCCTGGGCAACCCCAACGGCATCGTGGTGACGCCCAAGGACAAGGCGGAGCCGGTCGTCTACCACATGGGCGACACCGACATCTTCTCCGACATGGCGCTGGTCGATGAGCTGTATCGCCCGGCCGTGGCGATGGTGCCGATCGGCGACCGCTTCACCATGGGCCCGCGCAGCGCGGCACTCGCGCTGAAGCGCTTCCTGCCGAGCGTGCGCGTGGCGATCCCTTGCCACTACGCGACCTTCGGCCTGCTGCTGCCCGATGCCTCCGGCTTCCTGCGCGAGATGGAAGGTGCCTCCGCCCGCGTGCTGGTGCCCGAGAAGGGCAAGGCCTTCACCCCGTGACGGCGCTGCCCGGGCTCGAGGACCTGACCACGCTGCGCGTCGAGGTCGCCGACCTCGTCGCGACCGTCACCATCGACCGCCCGCCGGTGAATGCCCAGAACGGCGCCTTCCGGGACGACATCGTGCGCGTCTTCGACGTGCTGCACGAGGCCGACCAGGTGCGCGCCATCGTGCTGACCGGCGCGGGCAAGACCTTCTCCGCCGGGGCCGACCTGAAGGACCGCCCGGATGCGTCGCGCCCCGGCGCCTTCCCGCGCCATTCGCGCGCCGTGCGCGCCGGCTTCGACTGCGTGATGGAATGCCGCAAGCCGGTGATCGCCGCGGTGAATGGTGCCGCGATCGGCGCGGGCTGCGTGCTCGCGCTGGTCTGCGACATCATTCTGGTGGCCGAGGACGCCTTCATGTCCATGACCGAGGTCGATGTCGGCCTGGCCGGCGGCGTGGCCCACGTGCTGAGGCATTTCGGGCAATCCGATGCGCGGATGTTCCTGCTGACCGCGCGGCGGCTCTCGGGCGCCGAGCTGTACCGCATGAACGTGGCCTCCGGCTGCTACACGAAGGCGGAGCTCCTGCCCGCCGCGCAGGCCATGGCGCGCGAGATCGCCGGCAAGGTGCCGCTCGCGGTCGAGGCGGCGAAGCGCGCCTTCACGCTGAACGAGTACATGCCGCTGCGCGAGGGCTATGTGTACGAGCAGACCCAGACCGCGCTGCTGGCCCGCACCGAGGACACGAAGGAAGCGCTGGCCGCCTTCGCGGAGAAGCGCAAGCCGGTGTTCCGCGGGCGGTAGAGCGGCGGCGCCGGGGGTGCATCCCGGCGCCGCGGCGGGCTATCCCCGCACCAGCCCCGCCGCGCGCATCGCCGCACCCAGCGTCGCGTCGGTGCGTTCCATGTGGCTGGCGAAGCCGGCGGCATCCCCCCACACCATCCCGAAGCCGCGCGCGTTCATGAAGTCCTTGAACTCGGCGCCGTTCCAGACCTTCTCGAGCGCCGCGGTGAGCTGTTGCGCGATCGGCGCGGGCAGGTTGAGCGGTGCCGCGATGCCGCGCCAGGCGCCGACGCTGTAGTTGATGCCGAGCGTCTCGTTCAGCGTCGGCACATTGGCGAATTGCGGGTTGCGGGCGGGCGCCATGATCGCGAGCGAGCGCGCCCGCCCGGCTTCGATGATCGCCCGCGCCTCGGGCACCGAGCAGGTGACGATGTCCAGGCCGCCGGCCGCCAGGTCCTGCATGGCCGGCGCCGCGCCGTTCGAGGGAACCCAGCGCACATGGTCGGCGGCGAGGCCCATGGCACCCAGCCAGCCGGCGAGTGCGAGGTGCCAGATGCCGCCCTGGCCGGTGCCCGAGGCCTTGAACTGACCGGGCCGCGACGCCTTGATCGCATCCGCCAGCGCCTTGATGTCGCGGTAGGGCGAACTGGCATTCACCTGCACGCCCGGCGGGTCCTCGTTCATCAGCGCGAGCGGCGTGTAGGAGGTGCGCTTGAGCTCGGTCAGGCCCTGCCAGTGCATCATGCAGATCTCGACCGTAATCATGCCGATCGTGTAGCCGTCGGGTGCCGCCTGCGCGATCGCGCTGTGGCCCACCACGCCCGACCCGCCGGTGCGGTTCACCACGTTGAAGGGCTGGCCCATCTCCTTCTCGAGCAGGGAGGCGACGATGCGCGCGGTGGCGTCGGTGCCCCCGCCAGCGCCCCAGGGCACCACGACCTGCACGGGCCGCGCGGGATAGCGCGGCTGCGCCAGTGCCGGGCGCGCGAAGGGCGCAAGCGCACCGGCGGCGAGCGCGCCGCGGCGGGTGATCTGGACCATGTTCTCTGTTTCCTCCTGTTGGTGGAACGACGCTATCGCGCGGCTTCCCTCGGCTGCAAGCGCCGCAGCACCCACACGCCCGCCGGCCAGAGCAGCGCGGTGATGGTGAGCGCGGCCAGCGCCGAGGAGACGGGGCGGTCGAAGAAGGGCAGGATCTCCCCGTCCGACTTGATCAGCGAGGTCACCAGGTTCTGCTCGACCATGGTGCCCATGACGATGCCGAGCACGAGGGCCGCCACCGGATAGCCGTTGCGCTCCATCATGTAGCCGAGCACGCCGAAGGCCGCCACCAGCACGATCGCAAAGGCGTTGTTGCCGATCGCGAAGGCACCGACCGCGCAGAGCAGCAGGATCAGCGGCATCGCCCCCGCGCGCGGCGCGCGCAGCACCTGGCGCGAGGCGCGGATCATCATGATGCCGAGCGGGATCATGAGCACGTTCGCGATGATGAAGATGAGATACAGCGCGTACATGCTGCTCGCCTTCTCGGTGAACAGCGTGGGGCCGGGGTTCAGCCCCTTCATGTAGAGCACGCCGATCGCGATGGCGGTGATGGTGTCGCCCGGGATGCCGAACAGCAACGCCGGCACCCAGCCGCCGGCCAGCGCGGAATTGTTCGCCGCCCCGGATTCCACCAGGCCCTCGGGATGGCCGGTGCCGAACTTCTCGCGCTCGGCCGAAAAGCGCTTGGATGTCGCATAGGCGACCCAGGCCGCCATGTCCGCACCCGCGCCCGGCAGCGCGCCGATCAGCACGCCCACGATGTTGCCGCGCCACATCTGCTTTTGGTAGCGGCGCGTCAGCGCCCACTGCCCGGCCAGGATCGACCCGAAGCGGCGGTTCGGAATGGGCGGCGGCGGCGCGCTGGCCATGGCGCGCATGACCTCGCTGACGGCAAACACGCCCACCAGCGCGGGCAGCGCCTCGATCCCGCCCAGCAGGTCCACACTGCCGAAGGTGAAGCGCGGCACGCCGCCCGGATTCTCGATGCCGACGCAGGCCACCAGCAGCCCGAGCAGCGCGGCGGCGATCGCCTTGATGGGCGAGGAGCGCGCGACCAGCGTTGCGCACATCAGCCCGAGAAACGACAGCCAGAAGTATTCGTAGGTCGAGAAGGACAGTGCGATCTCGGCGAGTGCCGGGGCCATCACCATCAGGCAGACCGTGCCGACGATGCCGCCGATGGCGCTGAACCACAGCGATGCGCCGAGGGCGAGTTCCGCCTGGCCCTTGCGCGTCAGCGCATAGGCCTCGTCGGTATAGGCGGCCGAGGCCGGCGTGCCGGGGATGCGCATCAGGCAGCCCGGGATGTCGCCCGAGAAGATCGCCATGGCGGAGGAGGTGATAATCGTCGCCACCGCCGCGATCGGCGACAGGTAGAAGGTGACCGGCACCAGCAGCGCCGTCGCCATGGTGGCGGTGAGCCCCGGCAGCGCGCCGATCACCATGCCATAGACGGCCGAGGCCAGGACGGCGATGGCGACCTCCGTCGTCGCCACCATGGCCAGCGCTTCGAGCACGGCGTTCATGCCCAGGGCGCCGGCATCAGGCCCTCGGGCAATGGCACGCGCAGCAGCTTGTAGAACACCAGGTGCACGCCGGGCGGAGCCAGCAGCGCGAGGCCGATGGCAAGCCGCCACGACGCGCCCAGTGCCAGCGCGCAGGCCAGCACCATGATCGCCGCGGTCGGCAGGAAGCCGAGCCGCTCGACGGCCAGCACGTAGAACAGCAGCAGCGCGGGCGGCACCATCGCGGCCAGCGGCGCGAAGCGGCCGAGCCGCCCGGCGAGGCCCGGCGCCACCGCATCCGGATCGCCCTCGGGCTCCTCGAAGGAGCGCCCGATGCCGAGCGCGATCAGTACTCCGCAGAGCATGAGCCCGCCGCCGATCACCATGGGGAACACCGCAGGCCCGACATCCTGGCCGGGCACGCCCGGCAGGCGCG
Organism: Roseomonas rosulenta; assembly: GCF_016106005.1. GTDB lineage: Bacteria > Pseudomonadota > Alphaproteobacteria > Acetobacterales > Acetobacteraceae > Neoroseomonas > Neoroseomonas rosulenta. The sequence continues at coordinate 7,453 of NZ_JACADR010000075.1, read as the reverse complement.
ACCCGCCCCAGAACGCAAGCGCGCCGAGCAGCACCAGGAAGGTGCCCGTGACCCGGTCCGACAGATGCATGTGGTGTTTCTCTCCCCTGCGCGGACGTTGCCGCCGCGCGAGGCTAGACCATCGCGCGGTGCGCTGTCAGCGGGCAGCGCAGCAAGAGCTTTGGGGTTGCGGCGGGCGCACCGCGCTGTCTAGGCTGCTATAGCAAGCCGGGCCTCGTGAATGCCGGCGGATGAGGAAACGGCACGATGAAGCTTGGCGCAGCCATCGCCGAGATCATGAAGCGTGAGGGTATCCGCATCCTCACGGGCTATCCGGTCAACCACCTGATCGAATTCGCGGCGGAGATCGACATCCGTCCCATCATGGTGCGCCAGGAACGCATCGGGCTGCACATGGCGGATGGCATCAGCCGCGTGACCTCGGGGCGCACCATCGGGGCCTTCTGCATGCAGCACGGGCCGGGCTCCGAGAACGCCTATGGCGGCGTCGCGCAATGCTACGGGGAGAGCATTCCCGTCCTCGTGCTGCCGATGGGCTATCCGCGGCGGTTGGCCCACATCGACCCGAACTTCAATTCCTCGGTGCAGATGCGCGGCATCACGAAATCCGCCGAGCCGATCATGTCGGCCGCCGAGGTGCCGAACATCCTGCGCCGCGCCTTCTCGCGCCTGCGCAACGGGCGCGGCGGGCCCGTGCTGGTCGAGATCCCGACCGACATGTGGAACGAGGAAGTGCCCGAGCCGCTGGCCTATACGCCGGTCATCGCCACGCGCTACGGCCCCGACCCGACCGATGTTGCGCGCGCAGCTGATGCGCTGGCGGCGGCGAAGCGGCCCGTGATCTATGCCGGCACCGGCGTGCACTGGGCGCGCGCCTGGCCGCAGCTGAAGGCACTGGCGGAACTGCTTGCGGCGCCGGTCACCACCAGCCTCGGCGGCAAGTCCTCCTTTCCGGAAGATCATGCGCTGGCGCTGGGGTCGGGCGGGTTGGCCATCCCGAAGCCGGTGCGGCATTTCCTCGACAATGCCGACCTCATCCTCGGCATCGGGTGTTCCTTCACCGAGACCAATTTCGGCGTGAAGATGCCGGCGGGGAAGAAGATCATCCACGCGACGCTCGACCCCGACCACCTGGACAAGGATGTCGCCTGCGAGATCGGCCTCGTGGGCGATGCCGGCCTCACGCTCGATGCGCTGCTGGCGGAGCTGGCCGGGCGCGTGAAGGTGCGGCGCGATCACGGCCCGGTGGCCGCCGAGATCGCGCAGCACCGCGCCGAATGGCTCGCCGCCTGGGCTGCCAAGACCGATAGCGACGCCGAGCCGCTCAACCCCTACCGCGTGCTGCGCGACCTGTGGCGCACGGTGGATGTGGACAACACCATCATCACCCATGATGCGGGGTCGCCGCGCGACCAGCTCTCGCCCTTCTGGGTGGCGCGCACGCCGCTGTCCTACCTGGGCTGGGGCAAGACGACGCAGCTGGGCTACGGGCTCGGCCTGGCGATGGGGGCGAAGCTCGCCGCTCCCGACAAGCTCTGCATCAATGTCTGGGGCGATGCGGCCATCGGCTTCACGGGGATGGATTTCGAGACCGCGGTGCGCGAGCGCATCCCGATCCTGTCCATCCTGCTGAACAATTTCTCCATGGCGATCGAGCTGAAGGTGATGCCGGTCAGCACGGAAAAGTATCGCTCGACCGACATTTCGGGCGACTATGCCGCCATGGCGCGCGCCTTCGGCGGCTATGGCGAGCGCGTGACCAAGGTGGCCGACATCATCCCCGCCATCCGGCGGGGCATCGAGCAGACAAGGAACGGAACCCCAGCGCTGCTGGAGTTCATCACATCCAAGGAAACCGCCGTCTCGCGCCTGTAGCGCGCCGCGGCCACGAGGCGGGGAACGCACCCCGCCCGCCACATGAGGGAGGCTGAATGGCCACGGTCGACATCCGGGACGTGCGGAAGAATTTCGGCACGACGAAGATCCTGCACGGGGTCTCCGTCGCGATCGAGGACGGGCAGTTTGTCGTCCTCGTCGGCCCCTCGGGCTGCGGGAAGTCGACCCTGCTGCGCATGCTGGCGGGGCTCGAGAACATTACAGGCGGGGAGATCGCGATCGGCGGGCGGGTGGTCAACAATGTCCCGCCCAAGGACCGGGACATCGCCATGGTGTTCCAGAACTACGCGCTCTATCCGCACATGACCGTGTTCCAGAACATGGCCTTCTCCATGAAGCTCGCCGGCGCACCGAAGGAGGTGATGGAGCGCGAGGTGCAGAAGGCGGCGAAGATCTTGGGCCTCAATGAACTGCTGCACCGCTTTCCGCGCCAGCTTTCCGGCGGGCAGCGCCAGCGCGTGGCGATGGGCCGCGCCATCGTGCGCAACCCGCAGGTCTTCCTGTTCGACGAGCCGCTGTCGAACCTCGATGCCAAGCTGCGCGTGCAGATGCGCTCCGAGATCAAGGAACTTCACCAGCGCCTGAAGGTCACCACCGTCTATGTCACGCACGACCAGATCGAGGCCATGACCATGGCCGACCTGATCGTGGTGATGAACCACGGTCGCATCGAGCAGGCCGGCGCGCCTCTGGAACTGTATGACCGACCCGCCAACCTGTTCGTCGCCGGGTTCATCGGATCGCCGGCGATGAACATGCTGGAAGGGCGGATCGAGGGCGGTGCCTTCCGCACCGCCGACGGCACCACTTGGCCGCTGCCGGCCAATGGCCATGCGCCGGGCGGCGACGTGGTGTACGGTATCCGCCCCGAGCATTTCCGGCTCGACCCCGAGGGCGGGTTGCCCGGTACGGTTCAGATCGTGGAGCCGACCGGCTCCGAGACGCAGGTGGTCCTGCGGATCGGGCAGTCGCAGTTCCACGGTGCCTTCCGCGAACGCATCTCGGCGCGACCGGGTGACGTCCTGCCCGTGTCGCCGGATCCGGCGCTGGTCCATCTGTTCGACCGGCAGACCGGGCAGCGGATCTGACGCAACGGCAACAAGGGAGGAAGCAAGAATGACCGAGTTCACACGTCGCACGGTCCTCGGGCTCGGCGGTTCCGCGATCGCGCTCTCGGCGCTCAAGGGCGGCGAGGCCTGGGCCCAGGCGGCGCGCCCGATCCAGACCGTCGCCGCGACCATGCCGAACCTGCCGATCGAGAGCGGCGCGACGCTGCGCCTGATCCGGCCCACGCGCTTCGTCGAACCCGACGAGGTGATCTTCCGCGAGAACATCGCGAAGTTCACGCAGGAGACCGGCGTGCAGGTGCGCGCCGACTTCGTGGGCTGGGAGGACATCCGCTCTCAGACCGCCGTCACCGCCAACACCGGCGCGGGGCCGGACATGGTGATCGGCTGGGGCGACGACCCCCATGTCTATGCCGACAAGGTGGTCGAGTTGTCGGACATCGCGGAATACCTGGGGACCAAGTATGGCGGGTGGATGTTCCTCGCCGACAAGTTCGGCAAGCGGGCGCGCAGCAACAACTGGATCGGCATCCCGATGGGCGGGTCCACGGGCCCGATCGTCTATCGCATCTCGGCGGTGCGCGAGGCCGGCTTCACCGAGATCCCGCAGGACCATGCCGGCTTCCTGCGGCTGATGCAGGCGCTCAAGCGCATCAACAAGCCGGGCGGCTTCGCGCTGGGCAATGCGGTGGGCGACGGCAACGGCACCGCCAACTGGCTGCTCTGGTCGCATGGCGGCTACATGGTGGATGAGGACGGCAAGGTCGCGGTCAACAGCCGGGAGACGATCGCGTCGCTCAACTACCTCAAGGAGCTGTACCCCACCTTCGTGGACGGCACGCTCTCCTGGCTCGACCCGTCCAACAACCGCGCCTATGCGTCTCAGCAGACCTTCCTCACGCCGAATGGCGTGTCGCTGTACTTCGCGCTGAAGAACGACCCGGCGACGCGCGCGATCGCCGAGGACACGGACCACGCGCCGCTGCCGCGCGGCGTGGCGACCGGCACGCCGCAATCGGCCACCATCCTGAACGCGATGGTGTTCAAGCACACGCGCTTCCCGAATGCGGCGAAGCGGCTCATCGCCTACATGATGGAAGGCGAGCAGTATGACCGCTGGCTGACCGGCTGCCTCGGCTACTGGTCGCACCCGCTGCGCGCCTATTCCAACAGCGCGGTGTGGGACAGCGACCCGAAGCTCGCGGTTTACCGCAACGGCATGGATCACCCCTTCTGGTCCGGCTACAAGGGGCCGATCACGCAGGCCTCCGGCACCGTCGCGTCGGAATATATCATGATCCAGATGTATGCGTCCGTCGCGTCCGGCCAGGCGACGCCGGAAGCGGCGGCGCGTGAGGCCGAACGGCGCATCCGCCGCTACTATCGCTGAACCCGCCGCGCGCCGCCGGTTATCCGGCGGCGCGCCGAGCGCCGGAGGGCCCCATGTCCGTCACCGCGGTCGAGACAGAAACCTGGACCAGGCCGAAGCAACAGAAGAACGCGCTCGTGCGCCTGTTCGACTGGAAGCCCTTCCTCATCTTCATCTGCCTGCTGCCCGCGATCGGGCTGCTCATGGTATTCCTCACCTATCCGCTCGGCCTGGGCATCTGGCTCGCGTTCACCGACACCACGATCGGGCGCAGCGGCAAGTGGATCGGGCTCGAGAACTTCGAATGGCTGATGGAGGACCCGATCTTCTGGAGCGCGGTCTTCTACAGCGTGTTCTACACCACGGTCGCCACCGTGCTGAAGTTCGGCCTGGGTCTGTGGCTGGCGCTGCTGCTGAACAACCACCTGCCGTTCAAGTCGATGCTGCGCGCCATCATCCTGTTGCCGTGGATCGTGCCGACGGTGCTCTCGGCGATCGCCTTCTGGTTCATCTACGACCCGCAGTTCTCGATCATTTCCTACATGCTGGTCGAGGTGCTGGGCTGGCGGGACACCAACATCAACTTCCTGGGCGAGGCCTGGCCCGCGCGCTGGTCGTTGATCGCGGCCAATGTCTGGCGCGGCATCCCCTTCGTCGCGATCTCGCTGCTGGCCGGGCTGCAGACCATCTCGCCTTCGCTGTACGAGGCTGCGCTGCTGGACGGCGCATCGCCATGGCAGCGTTTCCGCTTCATCACCTTCCCGATGCTGCTGCCGATCCTGGCGATCGTGATGACCTTCAGCATCATCTTCACTTTCACCGACTTCCAGCTGGTCTATGCCATCACGCGCGGCGGTCCGGTGAACGCGACGCAGATCATGGCGACGCTGGCCTTCCAGAAGGGCATCCCGGGCGGGCAGCTCGGCGAGGGTGCGGCGATCGCGGTCTCCATGATCCCCTTCCTGGTCTTCGCCACCCTGTTCAGCTATTTCGCCCTCGCGCGGCGCAAGTGGCAGCAGGGCGAGGCGAACGACTGAGCGCGCGGAGAACGCCCCGATGAGTGACGCCGTCGCCGAGACCAAGCCGCCCACCGCATCCACGACCGATGCGCCCGAACTGCTGTCCTGGGACAGCAAGGCGCGGCGCGTGGTGGTGCTCTATGTGCCGCTGCTGTGCTTCGTCCTCATCCTGCTGTTCCCGTTCTATTGGATGACGATGACGGCGTTCAAGCCGAACGCGGAGCTGTACAACCTCAGGGACCACAACCCGTTCTGGATCAGCAGCCCGACGCTCGACCACATCCATCACCTGCTGTTCAACACGGCCTATCCGAAGTGGTTGTGGACGACGATGATGGTGGCGGTCGCCTCGACGTTCCTGTCGCTGCTGGCCTCGACGCTCGCGGCCTACGCGATCCAGCGGCTGCGCTTCCGTGGCAGCCAGTATGTGGGCCTGGGCATCTACCTCGCCTACCTGGTGCCGCCGTCGATCCTGTTCATCCCGCTCGCGACCATCGTCTTTCAGCTCGGGCTGTTCGACACGCCCTTCGCGCTGATTCTTGTCTATCCGACCTTCCTCATCCCGTTCTGCACCTGGCTGCTGATCGGGTACTTCAAGTCGATCCCCTACGAGCTCGAGGAATGCGCGCTGATCGACGGTGCCACGCGCCTGCAGATCCTGCGCCAGATCACGCTGCCGCTGGCGGTGCCGGGGCTGATCAGCGCGGGCATCTTCTCCTTCACGCTGTCCTGGAACGAGTTCATCTACGCGCTCGCCTTCATCCAGAGCAGCGAGAACAAGACCGTGGCGGTGGCCATCCTGACCGAGCTGGTCACCGGGGACGTCTACCAGTGGGGCGCGCTGATGGCGGGCGCGCTGCTGGGCTCTCTGCCGGTCGCGATCTTCTATTCCTTCTTCGTGGACTACTACGTCTCCTCCCTCACCGGCGCGGTGAAGGAATAGGGGCGCGCAACCAGGAGAGACCACCTTGGCGAAGTACACCATCCTCACGCCCGCCGGCGCATCCTTCATCACGGGCGGCGGCGGCTATGCCTACGAGATGGAGGCGCTGGAAGGCCTCGATGCCGAGATCGTCGAATGCCCCGCCACCGAGGCCGGCTTCATCGCCGTCGCGCCCACCGCGGATGCCGTCTATGCCAAGGGGATGAAGTTCACCGCGGCGATGATCAACGCGCTCAGCAAGTGCCGCCACATCGCGCTCGGCACCGTGGGCGTGGACTATGTCGATGTCGCCGCCGCCACGGCCAAGGGCATCCCGGTCACCAACTGCCCCGACACCTTCATCGAGGAAGTGGCCGACCATGCGATGATGCTGCTGCTGGCCGCGCATCGCCGCTGCATCGAGCAGGACCGCATGGTGCGCGAGGGCCGCTGGTCCGAAGGCCGACCGCAGCTTCTGCAGATCCCGCGCCTGATGGGCCAGACGCTGGGCTTCATCGGCTTTGGCCGCGTCGCCCGCGCGACCGCCCGGCGTGCGAAGGCCTTTGGGCTGCACATGAAGGCCTTTGATCCGTATGTGGAGGAGCTCACGCTCTCCGCCCTCGGCGTCGAACCAGCATCGCTGGGCGAGGTGCTCTCCACCTCCGACTTCGTGTCGATGCACCTGCCCGACACGCCCGAGACGCGCGGGTTCCTCAAGGAAAACCATTTCCGGCAGATGAAGCCCAACGCGATCTTCATCACCACCGGCCGCGGGCCGACGGTGAACGAGGCGGCGCTGATCAAGGCGCTCGAGGAGAAGTGGATCGCCGGCGCCGGCCTCGACGTGTTCGAGATCGAGCCCACGCGGCAGGACAACCCGTTGCACCGGATGCCACACATCATCCTCTCTCCGCACAATGCCTCGGCTTCGTCGCGCTTCGACCCGGCGCGCAAGCGGCGCGTGGGGCAGGAGCTGGCGCTGACGCTCAGCGGCAAGTGGCCGATGTCCTGCGTGAACCCGACGGTGCTCGCGACATCGAGCCTCAAGCGCTGGCAGCCCTACGGGATGGAGCGCGGCCCGAATTCCTGAGCGACCATCCGCGCCGCGCCCGGGCATGCGCCCGCCGCGGCGCGGCATCGCCGCCATCGGGCGCGCGCTTCGCGGCCTGGCCGGCGCCCG
>NZ_JACADR010000074.1 GCF_016106005.1 Roseomonas rosulenta | reverse complement strand
GCGAGCGTGCCGGTGCGGCCGCGGTCCTGGCCCTCGGCGCCGCGGAGGAGGTCGCGCTGGTCGCCGCAGGGCTCGGCGCGGCGCAGGTCGCCGCGTTGGCGGCAGGCATCGTGCTCGGCGCCTGGGGGTTCGACACGCATCGCACGCGCGACGTGCCCAAGCGCATCCGCCGCCTGGTGGTGCATGCCGATGCGCCCGAGGCCGCCGAGGCCGCCTTCGCGGCCCTCGCGCCGGGCCTCGCCGGCTGCCTGCTGGCGCGCGACCTGGTGGCCGAGCCCGCCAACCACCTGACCACGCGGCGCTTCGCCGAGCGCCTCGAAGCGCTGGCCGAGGAGGGGATCGAGGTCACGATCCATGGTCGCAGCTGGCTGGAGCGCCATGGCTTCGGCGCGCTGCTCGCGGTCGGTGGCGGCGCCGCCGACCCGCCGCGCCTTGCGGTGTTGCGCTGGCGCGGCGTGCTGCCCGCGCCCCCCGTCGCCTTCGTGGGCAAGGGGATGGTCTTCGACACCGGGGGCATCTCCATCAAGCCGGCCGAGGGCATGGAGGCGATGCGCGCCGACATGGCGGGCGCGGCGGCCTGCGCCGGGGCCATGCTTGCGCTGGTGCGGCGGCGTTCGCCCGCGCCGGCCGTGGCCGTGCTCGCGATCGCCGAGAATGCCACCGGCGCGGCGTCCTATCGCCCCGGCGACGTGATCCGCACCGCCTCGCGCCGCACGGTCGAGGTGATCGACACCGATGCCGAGGGCCGCCTGGTGCTGGCCGATGCTCTGCACCACGCGATCGCCGCCTTCCGCCCGCGCGCGGTGATCGACCTCGCGACGCTCACCGGGTCGATCGTCACGGCGCTCGGCCATCACCGCGCCGGGCTGTTCGGCAGCGACGCGGTGCTGATGGCGAGCATCGCCGCGGCGGGTGAGGCGGTGGGCGAGCCGCTCTGGCCGATGCCGATCGGCGAGACGCACCGAGAGGTGCTGACGTCCGACATCGCCGACCTCCGGCAATGCGCCCCGGCGGGTTCGGGCGCCTGGGGCGGGCGCTTCCTGCCCGACGCCTGCCACGCGGCGGCCTTCCTGCGCGAATTCGTGGGCACCACGCCCTGGGCCCACCTCGATATCGCCGGCGTCGATACGGCGGAGGAGGCGCATGCGCTCGGCCCCGCCGGACCGACCGGCTTCGGGGCAAGGCTGCTCGACCGCCTGGTCGCGCTGCGCTTCGAGGAGGACGCATGAGACGCGCAACGCCGCTTGCCGCCGCGCTTGCCCTCCTGCCCGGCTTCGCCGCCGGCCAGGCCCTGGTGCCGTGCTCCGCCACCGTGCTCGCGACGCGCCCGGACATGGTCACCGCGCGCAGCCATGCCGCCGCCATCGAGGACGGGACGCTGCGCCGGGTTGTCCTGGTGCTCGAGACCGGGGAGCGCTCGATCTCGGATTTCGTGCCGATGGGCGCGGGCGTCTCGGTCCGCCTCCTCGCCGTGCCGGAGCGCGTCGGCTCGCCGCGCAGCACGCTCGTGTTCAACCGGGCGGTGGTCGAGCCCGACGGCGCGATCCTGGTCGAGACCTGGGTGCGCGGCCCCGACGCGGATGCGCCGAGCCACAACGCCTATCGCCTGCGCTGCGGCGGCGCCGCGCCGCGGCCGTGACGCCATGGCCGAGATCGGCTTCTACCACCTGACGCGCACGCCGCTCGAACAGGCGCTGCCCCGGCTGCTCGGCCGCGTGCTGGCCTCGGGCGGGCGGGCGCATGTGCTATGCGGCGAGGCGGAGCGCGCCCGGGCGCTCGATGCCGCGCTCTGGCTCGCGAGCGACCCGGACTGGCTGCCCCATGGCCTGGCCGGCGGCGAGCATGACCCGCTGCAGCCGATCCTGCTCGGCGCCGATGACGCGCCACCGGCCAATGGCGCACGCTTCCTGCTGCTGGTGGCCGGGGCCGACAGTGCCCGCCTCGCGGCGTATGACCGGGTGCTCGACCTGTTCGACGGCGGCGACCCCGAGGCGGTGGCCGCGGCGCGCCGCCGCTGGACTGCAGCGAAGGCGGCCGGCCACGCCCTGACCTACTGGCAGCAGGGTGCCGGCGGCTGGGAACGCAAGGCCTGAGGGGCCGCGCGCGGCTCCCGTGAAAGGGGCTGTTGGCAGGCTGTCAGGCCGCGCGGAAGCTTCCCTCCGTCATGCCAAGCAGCGCATGGCGCCATTCCGCCGCGCAATCCGCCGCCGGGAGATCCAGCAGCAGCCCGAGCACGCCGATCCCGGCGATGCGCGCGCGCAGCCTCAGGCCGCCCCGGCGCGGCAGCACCAGGTCCACCTCCTGCCCCAGGGCGAGCCCACCCACCCCGGCGACCACCGCGCCCGTGGCGCCCGCCTCGCGCATTAGACCGTCGCGCACGCGCCCATTGGCCGAGCGCAGGGTGCAGGGCTCGGCGACGCGATGCAGGCGATGCGGCGCGGCGCCGAAGGCGGCCGCCACGGCGGCGGAACTGCCCCATGCGGCGCCGCGGTTGGCCGCACCCCACTCGAGACCCATGCTGACCTGACCTCCTCCCCGCCGCCGCGGCGGGGCTGTCGCAGGCTAGGGAGGCGGCCTTAACGCATGGCTTCCGGAGGTTCCTGCGGGAGCAGCCCGCGGATGGCCTCGTGCCACAGCGCCTGGTCGGCCCCGGCGCGGATCGCGAGGTGGACGCCGAGCAGGCTCACGCCGCGCACCTCGGCCACGAAGACGTGGTCCGTGAGGCGCGCGAGGCGCAGCCGCACCAGGTCGCCCGCGAGAAGCCCGCGCACGCCATGCACCATCGCGCCGCCCGTCGAGACGTCGCGCAGCGTGCCGTCATGGACGTGCGATCCGATGAAGACCGTGCAGGGGAGCTGGACCTCGACGCGTGCCCCCTCGCGGCGCTCGCCGAGTCCCTGCAGGATCACCGCGGCGGAGTCGCGCGGCGACGCCCCGGCTCCCGCCGGTGGAGCCTGGCCCGCCGGGGCCCCTGGCCCCGGGACGGTGTCGGACATCCCCCCTCCGCTCACGATCGGCGGGAAGCCTAGCGCACAAGTCTCGGTGCGGGAACAAATGTCGCTGGGCGGCCCGTCACTCCGCCAGGGCGGCGCTCCAGGGGCTCATCGCATCCGTGATGCCCTGGCGGGTGCCGTCGGGCGCGATGCGGATCAGGTTCGGGCAGGCGAAGTTCACCGGCAGGACGGCGTGCTCCACCTCGGTCACCACGGCGTCCTTCGCCAGCGCGGCGATGGTCTCGGCGCCCAGGCGGATGTCCGCGGTGACCCCCTCGGGTCCCGAGACGTCCAGCCGTGGATGATGCGCAGCCTGCTCCGGCGTCATGCCGAAATCGGCCACGTAGGACAGCGTCTGGAAGACCGAGGCCATGATCCGCCGCCCGCCCGAGGCACCGGCCGCGATCGAGGGCACGTCGCCATCCCCGGCGATGACCGGGCACATGTTCGTCAGCGGCCGCTTCCCTGGCGCGATCGCATTCTTCGCCTCCGGCCGCGGGTCGAACCACATGATGCCGTTGTTCATCAGCACGCCCGAGCGGGGCAGCACCACGCGCGAGCCCATGGACGACAGCAGCGTCGTGGTCATCGCCACCATCATCCCGTCCTTGTCGCAGACGGTGAGGTGGGTGGTGCAGGATTCGGCGGCCTTGGGTTCGGCATCGCCGAGCCCGGCGAGCCGTTCCGCATAGGCATCGCGCATCACGCGCGCGAGCTGCGCATACCAGGCGGGGGAGGGTGCTGCGCCCGAGAAATCGGCGCCGCGCATCCCTTCGAGCACGCGCAGCAGGGTGGGTGCGGCGGTCAGGCCATTGGCCAGGAACAGCCGCTTGCCGCGCCAGGCGGCTTCGAGCGCAGGGCGCACCAGCGCCTTGCAGCCGACCAGGTCGGCCGCGCTGATCGGCGATCCCATGTCGCGGAAATCGGCGAGCAGCTCGCCGGCGACCTCGCCCTCGTAGAAGTCGCGCAGCCCTGCGCTCGCGAGCCGTTCCAGCGTCTCGGCGAGGCGCCCCTGGCGGAAGAAGCCCGGGCTGCCCTGATAGGGAGCGACCGGCGGCAGGCCATTCGGCAGGTAGATGCGCGCGCTCTCGTCATACAGCCGCAGCACCGAGGCGCTGTTCGCCACCTTCAGCGTGGTGAACCAGTCCTGCGCCAGGCCACGCTTCGCCAGCGCAATGGCCGGTTCCATCACCACCTTGAGCGGCAGACGCCCGTGCCGCGCGTGCAGCTCGGCATAGCCGGCGACGGAGGAGGGAATGGCGAAGGAGAGCGGGCCGTGGACGTTGCGGTCCTCGAACACCTCGGGCCAGGTGAACAGGTCGTCCTTCATCTTCCCCGTCATCGGGAAGGCGGAGGGGTCCAGCGCATGCGGCGAGACCGGACCGAAATCGAAGGTCTGCGCCGGGATGCCCGGCCCGGCCACCTGGGTGAAGCCGATCCCGCCCAGGCCGGAATTCCAGGGTTCCACGACAGCGAGGGCGAAGGCGGTGGCGACCGCGGCATCGGCCGCGGTGCCGCCTTCGGCCAGGATGGCGATGCCGGCCTCGGCGGCATCGCGCGCCTGGGAGGCGACCATGCCGCGCTTGCCGGTCGCGCCGGGCTTGGTGACCTGCCAGTGCTGCGTCACGTGCGGGGGCGGCGTCCAGGCCATGGCGGCGTTCCTTTCTCGGGCGTCGGGGCAGCGTCGCGCCGGAGGCGCGCAAGGACAAGCCCTGCCGGAGGCGCGCAAGGACAAGCCCTGCCGGAGGCGCGCAAGGACAAGCCCTGCCGGAGGCGCGCAAGGACAAGCCCTGCCGGAGGCGCGCAAGGACAAGCCCTGCCGGAGGCGCGCAAGGACAAGCCCTGCCGGAGGCGCTGCACCGCAAGACCTCGCTGTTTGCCCCGCGGCGTCTTTCCGCCTAGGACACCGCCGAATTTCGCGCCCCGTCGGGCGTCTGCGTTGAGGAGGATGCTGCCATGCCCGCATCGAAGGGCCTTGTCGTCGCGCCAGTACTCCGCGCCTTCATGGAGACCGAGGCGCTGCCCGGCACCGGGGTCGAGCCCGCGCGCTTCTGGGACGCCATGGAGCGGATCCTGCGCGACCTCGCCCCCGCCAATGCGGCGCTGCTCGCGAAGCGCGATGCCCTCCAGGCGAAGATCGACGCCTGGCACCGCGCCAACCCGGCGAAGCCGATCGACCTTGCCGCCTACACCGCCTTCCTGCGCGAGATCGGCTACCTGATGCCCGAGCCCGCCGAGGTGAAGGTCGGCACCACGGATGTCGATGCCGAGATCGCGACCCAGGCCGGCCCGCAGCTCGTGGTGCCTGTCTCGAACGCCCGCTATGCGCTCAACGCTGCCAATGCGCGCTGGGGGTCGCTGTACGACGCGCTGTACGGCACCGACGCCATTCCGCAGGCGGGGCCGCGCGTGAAGGGCTACGACCCGGCGCGCGGGGCGGCGGTGATCGCGCGCGCGCGCGGTGTGCTCGACCGCGCGGTGCCGCTGGCGCGCGGCAGCCATGCGGACGCCGCCGCCTATCGGCTCGAGGCCGGGGCGCTCGAGGTCACGCTGAAGGATGGCGGCAAGGTCGGGCTGGCGCGGCCGGGCCAGTGCGTGGGCTTCCTCGGCGAGGCGCATGCCCCCGCCGCGCTCCTGTTCGTGAACAACGGCCTGCACATCGAGGTGAGGTTCGATCGCGCGCATCCGATCGGCAAGACGGATGCGGCGGGCATCGCCGACGTCGTGCTCGAATCCGCGCTGACCACGATCCAGGATTGCGAGGACTCCGTCGCCGCCGTGGACGCCGATGACAAGGTCGATGTCTATCGCAACTGGCTCGGCCTGATGAAGGGCGACCTCGCCGCGGAATTCGACAAGGGCGGGACCACGATGGTCCGGCGGCTGAACCCGGACCGCGTGTTCCAGAAGCCCTCGGGCGGGGCGATGACGCTGCATGGCCGCTCGGTCATGCTGGTGCGCAATGTGGGGCACCACATGATGACGGATGCCGTCACGCTCGACGGCGCGGAGGTGCCCGAGACGATCCTGGACGCGCTGTGCACCGCCGCCATCGCGCTGCACGACATCCGCGGCAAGCGGATGAATTCGCGCGCCGGCAGCGTCTACATCGTCAAGCCCAAGATGCACGGGCCCGAGGAAGTGGCCTGGGCGGACACGCTGTTCTCGCGCGTCGAGGATGCGCTGGGTCTCAAGCGCGCCACGCTCAAGATGGGCATCATGGACGAGGAGCGGCGCACCACCGTCAACCTCAAGGCCTGCATCGCCGCGGCGAAGGACCGCGTGGTGTTCATCAACACCGGCTTCCTCGACCGCACCGGGGACGAGATCCACACCTCGATGGAAGCCGGCGCCGTCGTGCGCAAGAACGACATGAAGGCGCTGCCTTGGATCAAGGCCTACGAGGACTGGAACGTGGATACGGGCCTGGCCTGCGGGCTGCGCGGCCGCGCGCAGATCGGCAAGGGCATGTGGGCCATGCCCGACATGATGGCCGCGATGCTGGAACAGAAGGTGGGCCACCCGAAGGCCGGTGCGAACACCGCCTGGGTGCCGTCGCCCACCGCCGCGACGCTGCACGCGCTGCACTACCACGAGGTGGACGTGGCGGCGCGGCAGGAGGAGCTGGCGAAGTGCGGCCGCCGCGCGAAGCTCGACGACATCCTGACCGTGCCGCTGGCGCGCGACACCAACTGGTCGCCGGCCGACGTACAGGCGGAGCTCGACAACAACGCGCAGGGCATCCTGGGCTATGTCGTGCGCTGGGTGGACCAGGGCGTGGGCTGCTCCAAGGTGCCGGACATCAACGATGTCGGCCTGATGGAGGACCGCGCGACGCTGCGCATTTCATCGCAGCACATCGCCAACTGGCTGCGCCATGGCGTGGTCACGCGCGACCAGGTGATGGAGACGATGAAGCGCATGGCGTCCGTCGTGGACCGCCAGAACGCCGGCGACACGGCCTATGTGCCGATGGCGCCGGGCTTCGACGGGCCGGCCTTCAAGGCGGCCTGCGACCTGGTGTTCGAGGGCGCGGCGCAGCCCAACGGCTACACAGAGTTCGTGCTGACGCGCCGCCGCCGCGAGGCCAAGGCGGCCTGACGCCACGGGGCTTCCTCGGCGCGGGCCACGGAAGCCCCGGATGGCCGTCACGATCATCCTGGCCCGACGCCGGGACGAACCGACGCCCGGGCCGGCGGCGCCTCGGTGCTCTCCGAAGCGAAGGCCCCGCATCCCGCCCCCGGCGGCGCGAGCGCCGGTTCGTCCTGAGCCGCCGCGCCGCGGCGCACCGCTTCGCCAACGCCCGCCATCCGTGGATCCCATGCACCCCACCATCGGCATCGACTTCGGCACGACCAACAGCGTGGTGGCGCTGCGTGCGGCGGATGGCACGGCGCGCACGCTGCGTCTCGACAACGCCGAGGTGTTCCGCTCCGTGCTGTGCTTCTGGGCCGGCGCGGATGGCCGCCCGCATGACGCCGCGGGGCCGGCGGCGATCGAGGCCTATCTCGAATCGCCGCTCGACAGCCGTCTCATCATGTCGATGAAGTCCTATCTCGCGCAGCGCAGCTTCACCGAGACGCGCATCCTCGGCCGCGCCTGGGGGATCGAGGCGCTGGTGGCTCGCTTCCTGCGCCACTGGCTCGGCCCGCTGGCGCCGGATTTGGCAGGGGCGCGCATCACCCTCGGCCGACCGGTACGCTTCGTGGGCGAAACCGCCGACGATGCCTTCGGCGCGCAGCGCCTGCTGGCCGCCTTCGCGCAGGCCGGCTTCGCGGACGTGACCCTGGCGCTGGAACCCGCCGCCGCCGGGCATCGCTTCGCGCAAGGGCTCGATGCACCGGCGACGGTGCTGGTGGCGGATTTCGGCGGCGGCACCTCCGACTTCTCGGTGCTGCGATTCGAACCCGGCCCGCCGCCGCGCGTGGCGGCACTCGGCCATGCAGGCGTGGACATCGCGGGCGATGCCTTCGACTACCGCATCATCGACAACGTCGTCTCGCCGCGGCTGGGCAAGGGCAGCACCTATCGCGTCATGGGCGGGGATCCACTGCCACTGCCCGCCGCCTGGTATGCGGGCTTCGCGCGCTGGCACCAGCTGTCGATGATGCGCGCGCCGCGCACGCTGCGCGACATCGCCGAGGTGGCGCGCACTGCCGAGCGTCCCGACGCGCTGCACGACCTGGTCCGGCTGATCGAGGCGGATGCCGGCTATGCGCTGTATCGCGCGGTCTCCGGCGTGAAGGCGGCGCTCTCCGCGTCGGAGGCGGCGGTGCTCGACTTCCGCCATGGCGGCTTCGCGCTGCGCGCGCCGATCGCGCGGGCCGATTTCGAGGCCTGGATCGCGCCCGAGCTCGCGCGCATCGGCGCGGCGGTGGATGCCGCGCTGGCCGACGCCGCCATCGCGCCCGGTGCGGTGGACCGCGTGTTCCTGACCGGCGGCACCTCGCTGGTCCCGGCCGTGCGGCGGATCTTCGAGGCGCGCTTCGGCCCGGCGCGGGTGATGGCCGGCGGCGAGTTCGTCTCGGTGGCCGAGGGCCTGGCGCTGATGGGCGCCGGGCCCGGCTGACGCCGCGCATGGCCTTCCGCGCCGGCTTCGGCGAGACTGCGCCCAGAGAGGACCACGCCATGACCGAAGACACCCGCCTCGACCCGCCCAGCCTCGAGATCAGCGGCCGCCGCGCCATCATCCGCCTGCACCGCGCGCGGCACCGCAACCGCGTCGAGCCCGGCGATATCGTCCGCCTGCTGGAATACTTCGACACGGTGGATGCCAATCGCGACCTGCGCGTGCTGGTGATGGCCGCCTCCGGCCCGGCCTTCAGCGCCGGCTTCCACCTGGGCGGCTTCGCCGAGGACAAGGAGGCGGCGGCGAGGGCGCCTGGCTTCGATGCCATGGTGGACCGCTTCGAGAAGCTCCGCGTGCCGACCATCATGCGCCTGCAGGGCGGCGTCTATGGCGGCTCCACCGACCTGGCGCTGACCGCGGATTTCCGCATCGGCGTGACGGGGATGGAGATGTTCATGCCGGCCGCGCGGCTCGGCGTGCACTACTACCCGGGCGGGCTGCGCCGCTACGTCTCGCGCCTCGGGCTCAACAACGCCAAGCGACTGTTCCTCACGGCCGAGAAGCTCGGTGCCGAGGAACTGCTGCGCATCGGCTACCTGACGCATCTGGTGCCGCCGGGCGAACTGGATGCGGCGGTGGAGCGCCTGGCGGCCACGCTGGAATCCATGGCGCCGCTGGCGGTGCAGGGCATCAAGCAGGCGCTGAACGAGATCGGCCACGGCGCGCTCGACGTCGCCGCCTGCGAGGAGCGCGCGCGCATCTGCAAGGAGAGCGCGGACATCCAGGAGGGCCTCGCGGCCTTCCGCGAAAAGCGCGCGCCGGTGTTCCGCGGCGTGTGACGGGCTGCTACCGCGATCGGCCGCGACGGCCGGCGCGTGATCATAAACCGCGGATCGCGGCACGGCCGCGATCCGGGAGCGCACGGCGCGACCGCGCCCGGACTGTCAGCCGCGTCCGGTGCACCAGTGCGGGGCGCGATAGCCAAGCGGCCGCATGGCCGCGCCGGCGATTGAGGTCAATCAACAACGTCAATCGATTGTCGCGCCCGAGGCGCGCACCACCTCCGCCCATTTCGCGATCTCGTCCCGAATGAAGGCCTCGAACGCCGCGGGCGATGTACCGCCATCCGGCGTCAGGTTCGGCGGATCGGCGCCGAGGTCGGCGAGGCGCGCGCGCACCGCCGGCTCCTTGCTGATGGCATCGAGCTCGGCGCCCAGTCGTTCGATGATGGGCCGCGGCGTGCGCGCCGGGGCCTGCATGCCGAACCAGGCGGTCGCCTCGAAGCCGGGTGCGACCGTCTCGGCCAGGGTGGGCACGTCCGGCAGCACGCCGCTGCGCACATGCCCGGTGACGGCCAGGGCGCGCAGCCGCCCGTCGCGGATGTGGCCGATGCAGGAGGGCAGGTTGTCCACCGAGCATTCCAGCCGCCCGGCCACCGCCTCGATCAGCATCGGCCCCGCGCCGCGGAACGGGACATGCGTGATCTGCAGCCCGCCGGCGCGCAGCTTGAACATCTCCATCGCCATGTGCGGCGAACCGCCGCTGCCCGCGCTGCCGTAGTTCAGCGCGCCGGGCCGCGCCTTCGCCGCGTCCACCAGCTCCTGGATGGTGCGGATCGGCTGCGAGGGATGCACCATGATCACGTTGGGCACGCGCAGGTACAGCCCGACCGCGGCCAGGTCCTCGGGCTTGTAGGGCATGCGCGCGCCGAACAGCGCGTAGTTGATGGCGGCCGGCGAGACCGCGGTGGTCAGCACCGTGTAGCCATCGGGTGCCGCGCGCGCGACCGCCTCGGCGCCGATATTGCCGGTGGCGCCGCCGCGGTTCTCGACCGGCACCGGCTGGCCCACGCGCTGCTGCAGCCGCTCGGCATAGACCCGGCCGGCGATGTCCGTGGTGCCGCCCGGCGGGAAGTTCACGATCATGCGGATGGGGCGCGATGGATAGGGCCCGTCCTGCGCCAGGGCAGGCAGGGGCAGCGCGGCGAGCGCGCCGGCGATCAGCGGGCGGCGGGCGATGGTCATGGGCGTCCTCCTCGGTGCCGGGGCGTTCGTCGCCCCTGACGCGGGGCCGGTCTGCGTCGTGCTGGTCCGGCCCTGGTTGCCGTTATGCCCTGTGGCGCGCCCGCTGTCGCGTTGGCGTGGCCGGCGTACGGCTATCCTCGGTCGGGCAGGATTCAGGGGTGGCGGCGCGGGAGCGAGGCCCGGGCGAGGGGAAGCGCGACGACGATTCCGCGTGCCTTCGCGATGATGAACCCGCGCGCCTTCGCGACGACCTCGACGTCTTCGCTGTCCGCCCGCGCCCGCGGACCTCGCCGCTCCCGGTACTGGCGATCGCGGCCTTGCCGATCATCGCCACCGGAGTGTTGTTCGACGTCGCCTTCGGGGGGTGCGCAGGATGACCGCACCCTGGGGCAAAGCCGATAGGCTGTCGGGACATGAAGAAAATCTGTACGACCGCTCGCGTACTGAGACGAAATCAAAAATGATATAATGTGGGATTTTTGGTGACATCCCCGTGCGCGTTACACTACTTTTCCGGGATGTCGGGCGCGCCCTGACGCCGGCGAGGGGCTTGGCACGCCAGCGCAGCGCGAACCCGGCATGGGAATGGTCCCGGCGCGCACTCCGTCGGGACCGGTCGACGCGGAGGGGAACATCCATGGTTGCAGCCGCCCAGGCATCGTCGCCCATGTCATGCACCGCGGACGCGATGGCGCCAGGCGCAGCCATGGCCGACGCCCCCGCTCCCGTGGCGCAGCCGAACACCCGGATGTCACGGTGGGGCGACCAGGGCCCCGCTGTCGGCGTGCTGCTGGCCGTAGCGGTGTCGCTGCCGCTCTGGGCCCTCGTGGTCGCCATCGCGAGCATGGTCATCGCCTGAGGGCGAGCACCCGCGCAAGCGCCCGAGCGACAACCGCGTGTCGCGCCGGGCGGTTAGTGACCCTGGCGCTTCCGGCTCGCGCCTCGTCCCGCCTGCCTATTCCACCCGGATATTGGCGCGCGTCACCACATCCGACCATTTCGCGATCTCGGCGCGCAGGAAGGCGGCGAAGGCGGCCGGCGTGGTGCCGCCATCCGGCGTCAGCCCCGGCACATCGGCGCCCAGCGCCGCCATGCGCTCGCGGAAGGCAGGGTCGAGCGCGATGGCGTTCATCTCCGCCCCCAGCCGCTGCACCACCGCGGCGGGCGTGGCGGCGGGCGCCAGCACGCCGAACCAGGCGGTCGCCTCGAAGCCCGGCAACCCCTGCTCGGCGATGGTCGGCACGTCGGGCATCGAGGCGTTGCGCGCCGCGCTGGTCACGCCGATGGCGCGGATCTGCCCGTCGCGGATGAAGGGCAGGGCGGAGGGGATGTTGTCCATGCCCGTCTCGATGCGCTGCGCCACCATCTCGGTCAGCATCGGCCCCGAGCCGCGATAGGGCACGTGGGTGATGTCGATCCCCGTGGCGAGGCGCAGCTGCTCCACCACCACATGCGGCGAGGTGGCGATGCCCGCGGTGCCGTAGTTGATCGCGCCCGGTCGCGCGCGCGCCTCCCGCACCAGGTCCGCCACCGAGCGAATGGAGGTATTGTTCGCCGCCATCAGCACGTTGGCCACGCGCGTCATCAGCGCCACGGCCGCGAGGTCCTCGGGCTTGTAGGGCATGCGGTCGCGGAAGACCGCGAAGTTGATCGCGCCGGTGCCGATGGTGGTGAGCAGCAGCGTATGCCCGTCCGGTTCGCTGCGCGCGACGAATTCCGCCCCGACATTGCCCGACGCACCGGGGCGGTTGTCCACCACCACCTGGTGGTTCAGCCGCCGCCCCAGCATCTCGGCGGTCAGGCGCCCGACCAGGTCGGTCGTGCCGGCGGGGGTGAAGGGGATGACGATGCGGATGGGGCGCGTGGGATAGGCCTGCGCGAAGGCGGGCCGGGCCAGGCCCAGCAGCGGTGTCGCGAGCAGCGCGCGGCGGTCGAGCGTCATGGCGGTTCCTTCCCTCCCGGACCGGGGCCTGCGGCCCCGTTTGGGGGAAGCCTATGGCGCGCGCGGCGGCGGGTCCATGCCCGCGGCCGCGCGCGCGTCCCGCCTCAGTCCACCGTGATGTTGCCGCGGCGGACCACCTCGGCCCATTTCACGATCTCGGCGTCGATGAAGGCCTGGAAGGTCGCGGGGGTGGACAGCCCATCCGGCGTCAGCGCCGGCTTCTGCCCGCCGAGATCCTCGATCCGTGCCCAGACCGCGGGATCGACCAGGCAGGCGTTGATCGCGCGCGAGAGCTGGTCGATGACCGGCTGCGGCGTCCGCGCCGGCGCGGTCACGCCGAACCATGCGGTCGCCTCCACCGCCGGGAAGCCAGCCTCCGCGCAGGTCGGCACGTCGGGCAGGGCGGGCGTGCGCGTGGCGGTGGTGACCGCGAGTGGCCGCAGCCGCCCCTCGCGCAGGTGGCCGATGACGGAGGGCAGGTTGTCCACCCCCACCTCGACGCGCCCGGCGATGATCTCCTGAATCATCGGCCCCGCCCCGCGGAAGGGCACGTGCGTCAGGTCGATCCCCGCCGCCTGCTTCAGCAATTCGCCGGTCATGTGCAGCGACGTCCCCACGCCGGAGGAGCCGATGTTGAGCCGCCCGGGCCGCGCCTTCGCGTAGTCCACCAGTTCCTGCAGCGTGCGCGGCGGCAGCCCGTTGGTCACGAAGATGGCGTTGGGCACCTTCACCACCAGCGCCACCGCGGTCATGGCATCCGGGCGGTGCGGCATGCGTTCGCGGTACAGCCCGTGGTTGATCGCGCCGCTGCTCACGGTCTGCATCAGCACGGTGTAGCCGTCGGGTTCGGCCTTCGCGACCACGTCGGCGCCGATGTTGCCGCCCGAGCCGCCGGGGCGGTTCTCGACCACCACGGGCTGGCCGAGCCGCGTGGTCAGCGGTTCGATCAGCACGCGCGCCGCGAGGTCGGTGGTGCCGCCCGGCGGGAAGCCGACGACCAGGCGGACCGGCCGCGCGGGCCAGGCCTGCGCGAAGGCGGGGGCGGCGAGGGTCGTTGCGGCAATGCCGCCCAGCAGGGCGCGGCGTTCGATCATCGGTTGTTCCTCCCGGTGCCCGTCGTGGCGGGCAAGGTCATGCTGATGCGCCAAACTGGCCCGGCAGGGCCAAGGGATCAACCTGCCGCCACCGATACCGCGGTGTGGGAAAAGCCTCTAGGCTGCAGGCCCGCGGGGGCGTCGCGGACAGGGGGCAGGCGCGCATGGGGTTCCTGAAACTGTATGGCCGCGTCCTGTGGATGCTGGGCAGCGACCGGCCGATGGCGCTCGGCCTCGTCATCGCGGCCCTTGGCCTGGCGGGGTTGCAGTTCCTCGAGCCGGTGCTGTTCGGCCGCGTGGTGGACCTGCTGTCGCGCTCGGACCGCATGGAAACGGCCGCCCTGTGGTCGGAAGCGACGCAGCTTCTCGTGATCTGGGGCGTGGTGGGCCTGGCGGGAATCGCGGGCAATGTCGCGGTCGGGCTGTTCGCCGACCGCATGGCACACCGGAACCGGCTGCGCGTCATGCACGACTACTTCCAGCATGTCCTCGCCCTGCCGCTGTCCTTCCATGGCGACACCCAGTCGGGCCGGCTGATGAAGATCATGCTGGTGGGCACCGACAACCTGTTCGGCCTGTGGCTCGGCTTCTTCCGCGAGCATGTCATCACCTTCGTCTCGCTGGTCGTGCTGCTGCCGCTGACCATGGCGATGAACTGGCGCCTGGGGCTGTTGCTGGCCGCGCTGGTGGTGGTCTTCGCGGTGGTCTCGGCGCTGGTGATCCGCCGCACCCAGGAAGCCCAGGCGAAGGTCGAGGCCTTCCATTCGCGCCTGGCCGGCAACGCCCAGGACGCGCTGTCCAACGTGGTGGTGGTCCAGTCCTTCACCCGGCTGAACTCCGAGGCGCGGCTGTTCGGCGACATCATCCGCCAGGTGCTCGACCACCAGTTCCCGGTGCTGAACTGGTGGGCGATCGTGGCCGTGCTGACGCGCGCGGCATCGACCATCTGCGTCATCGCCATCTTCGTCTTCGGCACCGTGCTGCATGTGCGCGGCCAGGCGACGGTGGGCGAGATCGTCTCCTTCATGGGCTTCGCCACGCTGCTGATCGGGCGGATGGAAGGCGCGGTCGGCTTCGTCTCCCACATGGTCTTCGTGCAGCCGCGCATCGCCGAGCTCTTTTCCGTGCTCGACGCACGCTCGAGCGTGCCGGAGGCGCCCGACGCGCAGGACATCGGCCGCGCGACAGGGGAGGTGGCCTTCGAATCGGTCGGTTTCGCCTATCCCGGCGGCCCGGCCATCCTGCGCGAGGTGTCGTTCACCGCGCGCCCGGGCCAGACCATCGCGCTGGTCGGCCAGACGGGGGCCGGGAAATCCACCGCCATGGCGCTGCTGCAGCGCCTGTGGGACCCCTCGGAGGGCCGCATCACGCTCGATGGCCACGATTTGCGCGGCATCACGCTGGAATCGCTGCGCGCGAACATCGGCGTGGTGTTCCAGGAATCCATGCTGTTCAGCCGGACCATCCGCGAAAACCTGCTGGTCGGGCGTCCCGGGGCCACCCAGGAGGAGATCGAGACCGCCTGCCGCGAGGCCCAGGCGCATGACTTCATCATCCGCCAGCCGCAGGGCTACGACACGCTTGTGGGCGAGCGCGGTGCCAACCTCTCGGGCGGGCAACGCCAGCGCCTGGCGATCGCGCGCGCACTGATCAAGAACCCGCCGGTGCTGATCCTGGACGAGGCGACCTCTGCGCTCGACGCCGCCACCGAAGCCCGCGTGCAGAAGGCGCTGGCGGCGCTGATGGCCGGGCGGACCACCTTCATCATCGCCCACCGCCTGTCCACGGTGCGCGAGGCCGACGAGATCCTGGTCTTTGACGGCGGCCATGTTGCCGAACGCGGCCCCTTCGCGACGCTGGTCGCGCAGGATGGCCGCTTCGCCGAGCTGGTGCGCACGCAGCTCGCCGGCGGGGCCGTACCGGCACATTGACGCGAGCGCGCAGCTTCCTGTTGCGCCGCGCCGCCCGACCCTGGCAGGCTTCGCGCCCAGGTTGCGTGGCCGGGTCTCGCCGGGCCGCCTCGCCCAGCCTTCCGTCCGGCGTGCCCCGTTGCCGCGCCCCGCAGGCCCCCCGGCCTGCGGCAGACGGGAGGAAACGGGCATGACAATCGGCGCGATCCTGCGCGACAAGGGCACGGACGTCTTCTCGGTCGGACCGGGCGAGGATGCGACGTCGATCGCGCAATCCCTGGCCCAGCATCGCATCGGCGCGGTGCTGGTGCGCGACCTGGATGGCAATATCCTCGGCATCGTGAGCGAGCGCGACATCGTCCGCGCCTTGGCGCGCGAGGGCGCGACGGCGCTGTCGCACACGGCGCGCGAGCTGATGACCGCCGACCTGATCACGGTGCGCGGCGAGACGCGCATCGCCGAGGCGCTGGGCGTCATGACGAAGCACCGCTGCCGGCACCTGCCGGTCATCGAGGATGGCCGGCTGACCGGGATGGTCTCGATCGGCGACCTGGTGAAGGCCCGCATCGCCGAGGCCGAGCAGGAGGCGGAGAACCTGCGCGCCTTCGTCACCGCGGCCTGAACCGAAGGCTCAGGGAGAGTCTTTGTTCGCCCTCAGACGGCGGGCGGCGGCCGTCCGGCCGCCTTGCCTTCGCGCCATGCACTGGTGCGCCTGACGCCACTGATGGTCTGGGCGCGGTCGCGCCGTGCGCTCGCGGATCGCTGCGCGATCCGCGTTTTTCTGACCCTCAGGCGCCGGGCGCCGGCATGCGCCGGCTTGGCTTGCGCGCCCTGCACTGCCGCGCCCGGCGCGGCTGAACGTCTGGGCGCGTTCGCGCCGTGCGCTCCCGGATCGCTGCGCGATCCGCTCTCCCCGGGCCATGTCCAGTGCCGGGCATGGGCCTGCGCTGGCCCGACTTGCGCACGGCGCATCGATGCGCCCGGCGCGGTCGCAGGCCGCAGCATCGCGCCATGCCCGCGGCCGTGCCACGCTCTGCGCACCCCATACCCGCGGAGCACCCCATGGACCTCCAACTCACCGGCAAGATCGCCCTCGTCACCGGCGCCTCCGTTGGCCTCGGCCGCGCCATCGCGAGGATGCTCGCGGCCGAGGGCTGCCGCCTCGCCATCCTCGCGCGCCGGCGGCACCTGCTGGATGAACTTGCCGCCGAGCTCCCGGCCTCCGCCACGCCGCTGGTGATCGAGCAGGACATCACCGCACCCGATGCCGCCCCGCGCATCCGCGACGCCGTGCTGAACCATTTCGGCCGCTGCGACATCCTGGTGAACAATGCCGGCGGGTCCCGCCCGCAGACCGACCTCGGCGCCGACGAGGTCTGGGCCGAGGCCATGCTGCTGAACTTCGAGGCCGGTCGGCGCATCACCCACGCCCTGATCCCGTCCATGCAGGCGAACAAATGGGGGCGCATCGTCAGCCTGACCGGCACGGACGAGCCCTTCTCGATCAACCCCGCCAACGCACCCAACGGCGCGGTGCACATCTGGTCGAAGGCGCTCTCGCGCGTGCTGGGGCGCGACGGCATCACGGTGAATTGTGTCCCCCCCGGGCGCATCCGGTCCGAACAGATCGACACCCGCGTCATGCCCACCGAGGAAGCGCGCCGCGCCTGGGCCGAGAAGGAAGTGCCGGTCGGCTACATCGGCGAGCCGGACGACCTCGCGGTGCTGGTCGCCTTCCTATGCTCGCCCTGCGCCCGCTACATCACGGGCCAGGTGATCCATGTGGATGGTGGCACGCTGCGCTCCAGCCACTGACGCCGCGCAGGAGGCCGCCGCATGACGCGCAACCACGCCACGCCCCATGACCGCCCGAGCCATATCCGCCGCGTCGTCGCGATCGCGCGGCGGCGACGCAAAAGCGGGCCGCCGCCACCGCTGCCGCTCGGCGCCAGGCTGGCCGACGGCGTCGCCGCTGCGGTCGGATCGTGGCGCTTCATCCTCATCCAGTCGGCGCTGCTGGTCGCCTGGATCATCGGCAATGCGGTGGTGGGCGGCGGCGCCTGGGACCCGTTCCCCTTCATCCTGCTGAACCTGATGCTCTCCTTCCAGGCGGCCTATACCGCACCGATCATCATGATGAGCCAGAACCGCCTCTCGGACGTGGACCGGGAGCGCGCGCTGGCGGATTATCAGGTCAATCTGCGGGCCGAGGCCGAGATCGCCCTGTTGCACGAGAAGGTGGACCTGATGCGCGAGCGCGAATTGCTGGAGCTCACCGCCCTGCTGCGCGAGACGCTGACGCGCCTGCAGACCCTCGAGGACCGGGAGAAGTCCGCATGATCGGCCTCATCGTCCGCGTGCTGCTGGCGCTGGGCGGTGGGCTCGCGGCCTTCTTCGTGGCGCGCGACAGCCCGAATTTCGGCGTGGTGCAGGGCATGCTCGCGACCGTGGTCCTGGTCTGCGCGGTGCTGATCATCGTGCTCTGGCGCTGGAAGAAGGACGAATAGGACAGCCCGCGCGCTCGCGGCGAACGGATCCGACCCTCCGGTCGGTTGCGCCTCAGTTCCGCTCGGCCGGGCGCACCATGACGCGCCGGGGCTCGCCGCCCCGCAGCGCAAGCAGCTCCGCCTCCACATCCACCCGTTCCGCGCCGAGCCAGCGCAGCAGGGCCTCGGCCCCGGTGATCGCCGTATCGTCGAGCGCGAGGATGATGTCGCCTTCCGCCAGCCCCGCGCGCGCTGCCGGCCCGCCAGGCAGCACGCGGGCGATGCGCGCGCCGAAGCCCTGGCCCTCGCGCCCCGCCGCGCGGGCAAGCCGCCCTGG
>NZ_JACADR010000073.1 GCF_016106005.1 Roseomonas rosulenta | reverse complement strand
GGTCGGCGGCGGCGGCGTCGAAGCGGGCGCCGACCAAAGTGGCCTCGGCACCCGCCGCGCGCGCCGCGCGCGGGCCGCAGCCGCCATGGGCAATGCGCGCGGCGGCGACCAGGCCATCGCGGAACGCCAGCAGCACCGACAGCCCCACCGTCGCGATATCCTGGTCGTGGCGCTTCGAGAGTTTCTCGCAGGCCAGCAACGCCCCGGGCGGCGGGCGAGGGATGGTCACGCGCGCGATGATCTCGTCCGGGGCACGGGCCGTGCTGCGATAGCCGGTGATGACGTCCTCGACCGCCAGGCTGCGTTCGCCGCGCGGCGAGTCCAGCGTCACCCTCGCACCGAGCGCGATCAGCGGCGGCAGCGCATCCCCGATCGGGCTCGCCGTGCCGAGATTGCCGCCCAGCGTGCCAAGCCCGCGGATCTGCCGCGAGCCCAGCCGCCGCAGCAGCGCGGCGAGGGGTGCGAAATCGGCGTCGCAGGCCGCGAGCAGCCGCGCATAGGGCACCGCGGCGCCAGCGGTGATGCCGGCCGCGTCCACGCTCAGCGTCTGCAGTTCCGCGACGTTCAGCAGGCAGATCACCTCCGCCGGCCTCTCGCGATGCTCGCTGACGCGCAGGCCGAGATCTGTCCCGCCAGCCAGCAGCCAGGCCTGCGGATGCGCCGCGCGCAGCGCCACCGCCTCGGCCAGCGTGGCGGGGAGAAGGAAGCGTTGCGTGGCGGTGGAGACATCGTGCGGCGCCGGCGGCGCGGCGGGCGCGGCCGTGCCGTCATCCGCCATCGCGCCCATGGCGTCGAGGATCGGCCGATACCCCGTGCAGCGACACAGGTTCCCCGCCAGCGCCTCGTGCGGGTCGCCGCCCTCGCGCGTCCAGGCCCAGGCCGACATGACGATGCCCGGCGTGCAGAAGCCGCATTGCGTGCCGTCGTGTTCCGCCAGCGCGCGCGGCACGGGATGCGCCGTGCCCAGCCCCTCCACCGTGCGGATCGCCCGCCCCGCCACCTGGCCGAGCAGCATCAGGCAGGCATTGACCGGCGTACGGTCGGCGCCGTGCTCGATCACCACGGTGCAGGCGCCGCAATCGCCCTCGGCGCAGCCTTCCTTGGTGCCGTGCAGCGCGCCGGGGCCGCGCAGCCAGTCGAGCAGCGTCGTCGTCGGCGATGTGCCGGCAGGCAGGGCGATGTCCTGCCCGTTCAGGGTGAAGCGGATCGGTCCGGACGCGGCGGCTTGGTCCATGATCCGCAGTTTAGCAAACGCTGCGCCGCGCGGGGTGCCGGCCCGATGCCGCGGGTCACTCCGCCGCGTCGCGCGCCGCCCGCAGCGGGCCGAGGATCTCGGCGTCATGCTCCCCAACCTTCGGCAGGTCGAGCCGCACGCCGAGCCGCTGGTCGCCGAAGCGGATCGGCAGCGCCGGCACCGCGCCCGGCCGCCCATCGGGGAAGGTGATGGGCAGCAGCCCGCCGCTCGCCTTGAGGTGCGGGTCCTCCAGCAGGTCCCAGGGCCGCGCAATGCGCGAGAAAGGCAGGCCGGCGCGCTCGCACATGGCCTCCAGCGCGGCGACGTCGTGCTTCCTCAGCAGCGACTGCACCAGCGGGATCAGCGTCTCGCGCGCCTTCGCCCGGTCGGTGTTGGTGGCATAGGCGGGGTCGTCCAGCACCGCCTCGCCGAGCTCGCGGCGAAAGATCTCCCATTGCCGGTCGGTCACCACGCCGATGAAGATCTGCTGGCCGTCGCCGGTCTCGAACACGTCGTACACGCCCCAGGCACGGCGGCCGGCGGGCATCGGCGTGGGGTCCTGCCCGGTCATCGCCTGCTGCAGCATGGCGGTCGAGACGAGGAAGGCGGCGTTCTCGAACAGGCCGCTTTGCAGATGCTGGCCGCGGCCCGTCGCATCGCGCTGGCGCAGCGCGCCCAGGATGGCGATGGCACCGAACATGCCGCCCATCATGTCGTTCACGGGCGCGCCGGCGCGCAGCGGGCGGCCGGGCGGGCCGGTCATGTAGGCCAGGCCCGACTGCATCTGCACGACCTCGTCCAGCGCCGTGCGGTTCTCGTACGGCCCTGGCAGGTAGCCCTTGAGGCTCAGGTAGATCAGCCGCGGGTTGCGCACCGACAGGGCCTCGTAGCCAAGCCCCTTCGCCTCGAGCCCGCCGGGGCGGAAGTTCTCCAGCACCACGTCGGCGGTGTCGATCAGGCGCTTCAGCGTCTCGAGGTCGGCCTCGTCCTCGGTGTCGAGCTGAACGGATTTCTTGTTGCGGCTGAAGGCCGGGAAGAAGCCGGTGCCGGAGGAGACCAGGTCGCGCGTGCGGTCGCCCTTGCCGGGGGGCTCGACCTTGATGACCTCGGCGCCGAGGTCGGCCAGCACCAGGCCGCAGGTCGGGCCCATGACCATGTGGGAGAATTCCACGACGCGGATGCCAGCGAGCGGCAGCGGTGCGCGGTCCGGCTGCGGGAGCCCCTCGGGCGCGCTCATGCCGCGCGCGCCTTCGCCCGGAACGCCGTGAGCGACCCGCCGCGCAGCAGCGCGGATGGCAGCGTCCGTCCCAGGATGCGCTCCGCCAGGTGCCCCGCCGCGATCAGCGCATCCACGTCGATGCCCGTCGCGATGCCCATTTCCTCGCAGAGCAGCGCCAGTTCCTCCGTCGCGATATTGCCCGGCGCGCCGGGATGGCCGGCGAAGGGGCAGCCGCCCGCGCCGCCCACCGCCCCGTCGAACTCGTCCACGCCCATGCGCAGCCCCGCCATGGCATTGGCGATGCCGAGGCCGCGCGTGTCGTGCAGGTGCAGCGAGACCTTCTGCGCCGGCCAGCGCGCGCGCACCGCGCCGACCACGCGCTCGATCAGCAGCGGGTTCGCCCAGCCCATGGTGTCGGCGAGCGAGATGCGCTCGATGGCGCAGCCCGTCTCCTCCGCCAGCGCCATGGCGTCTGTCACGGCGGCGATCGCCTGCGCGGGCGTGATCTCGCCGGCGAAGTTGCAGCCGAAGGCCGCCTGCACCGAGGCGCGCGTGACGGGCACGCCGGCCGCCTGGTGCGCCGCGACGGTCTCGCGCTGTGCCGCGATCTGCCCCGCGCGGTCGCGGTTCAGGTTCTTGAGCGAGAAGGCCTCGCTCGCCGCGACGGTGATGGACCCGTACAGTGTCAGCCGGTCGCGGAAGGCCAGGGCGCGGTCCAGCCCGTGCGGGTTGAACCACAGCGCGGTGTAGGCCACGCCCGGCCGCGGCGCGAAGCCCGCCACCACCGCATCGGCATCCGCCCAGCCCGGCACGCGCTTCGGGCTGACGAAGGACGCCACCTGGATGCGCGGCGCGCCGGTGGCGGACAGCGCATCGATCAGCGCGATCTTGTCGGCGGTGGGCACCGGCGTGGTGGTGATCTGGAAGCCCTCGCGCGGGCCTTCCTCGGTGATGCGCACGGATAGCGGCAGGTCGCTCATGGCGGGGCTCCTCGGCTGCGGCGGAAGGCCACGGTCAGGTTGTTGGCGGGCATGGGGGTGACCGCCGGCGGGCCGAACCCGGCAGCCGCCGCTGCCGCCGAGACCGCCTCGAGCTCGCGCAGGCCCCAGGCCGGGTCGCGCGCGCGCAGGTCGGCGTCGAAGGCCTCGTTGGACGGCGCGGTCGGCACGCCGGCGCGCCGGAACGGGCCATAGAGCACCAGTGGCGCGCCCGCCGGCAGGAGGCGCGCGGCGCCGCGCAGCAGCCCCTCGCAGGCCGCCCATGGGGCGATATGGATCATGTTGATGCACAGCACGGCATCGGCGCGGTCCACAGGCCAGTCCGGCGCGGCGGCATCCAGCGCCAGCGCCGGGCGGATATTGGCGACGCCGGCGCACCAGGCATCGATGCTCGCGCGTGCCTCGGGGTCGGGGTCGCTCGGCTGGAAGGTCAGGTCGGGCAGGGCCGGGGCGAAATG
This sequence comes from Roseomonas rosulenta, assembly GCF_016106005.1. Classification (GTDB taxonomy): domain Bacteria; phylum Pseudomonadota; class Alphaproteobacteria; order Acetobacterales; family Acetobacteraceae; genus Neoroseomonas; species Neoroseomonas rosulenta. Next base: position 14,474 of record NZ_JACADR010000073.1, on the reverse strand, counting down.
CAGCGTGTGCTCGCCGCTGCCGCTCGCGACCTCCAGCACCAGGCCATACGCCGGCAGGATACCGCGGAGCACGGCCAGGATGGCGTCGCGGTTGCGCGCGACGGCGGGGGCTTCGCGGCGCGCATCCGTCATGGCGCCAGCCGTTCCGGTGCCAGCGCAGCATAGACATCGCCGGAATTGGCCGCGTGCGGCAGCGCCGCGATCCAGGCCGCCATGGCCTGCGCGCCGATGGGGCCCGCATGAGCGAATTCCATGCCCTCGCCCAGGCAGGCATTGAAGGCGCGGTAGCCGAGCGCATCCAGCAGCAGCAGGCATTCCGCTGCCACGCCGCGCTGGATGGTGGTGAATTCGAAGGAGAGCGCGCGCGGCGGGCGCGACAGGCCGCGCAGCACCGCCGCCTCGAAGCCCTCGACGTCGATCTTCACGAAGGCGGGCAGGCCGTGCCGCATCGCCAGCGCGTCCAGCGTCGTGACCGGCCGCGCGATCTCGGCGTCCCAGCGCTGGCCTTCCCAGCCCGCGGCGCCGTCGGCGGCGGCGATGAAGGCCTCGCTGGCGGTGGCGACGGTCGGGTTCGCGGTGTTGAGGCGCAGCATCGCCTCGCCCGGTTCGGCGCCGACCAGCGCGGGCACCAGCGTGACGCCAGGATCGCCGCGGAAGATCAGGCGCAGCGCGCGCGCGAGGCGCGGTTGCGGCTCCACCGCCACCACCCGCGCCCCCAGCCGCCGGAAGGACGCGCTGCGGTCCCCCACATGCGTGCCGATATCGAATGCAAGGTCGCCCGCCCCCAGGAAGCGCGCGTAGAACGCATCCAGCACCGTCGCGCGCCCCGGCGCGTAATAGGTGCGCAGCGATGCGCCGACCGCCCTGGCGAAGCCGCTCATGCCGCGCGCGCCGGCTTGAGGTCCACGAGCGGCGTGCCGTCCACGCAGTCCATCCCGCGCACCGTCACGGCATCGTCGCCGACCCCCACCACCTCGACCACCGAGGTCGCGATCGGGTTGGGCCGGTTGGGCGATCGCAGCGCGAAGGTGCCGCTCGGCGCACGCCCCTTCGGCGCCTGCACCAGCAGGTCGCGCCGTGCGAGGTGCATCCAGTAGAGCACCTCCAGCCGGTCGCCGGCGGCGATGCCGCGCAGCGCCGCGCGCCAGGGTGCTTCGATCTCGATGCGGCAGTCCGGCCCGTCGGGCGCCCCGCGCCGGGGGCAGTCGGCGCGGGTCGCGAAGGGCGTGCGGATGCGTCCGATGAAGGCGATGGTCGCGTCCGTGCGATCGGGTGCCCCGCCCTCGACCTCGCCGGGGCGTGTCGCGCTCCAGTCGCTCATGCGAAGACCACCGCCGTGCCGCCGGCGTGTTCCGGCGGCACCATCAGCCCGGCCTGCGCCGCAACCGTCGGGATGCCCGCCAGCACCCGGCGCGCGGCCGCACCGCCATCCGCCGTGCGCACCACGATGCCGGCCATGAAGGGCGAGACGGGGGCGCGCAGGCCCGGCAGCACATCCGGCAGCGCCGCTTCGGTCAGCACGCGCACGCGCGTCTCCATCGCCTCGGCGAAGGGGCCGGCGGCGCGCGCGGCACCGGGCAGGCGCAGCAGGAATCCGCCCGCCGGGTCCGGTTCCACCGGCAGGCCGGACACGCGCGACAGCCGCGCGGCCGTCTCCGCCGGTTCGGCGGCGCACAGGATGGCTTCCTCCAGCGCCAGCGCCTTGTTGGCATGGTCCATCCAGCGTTCCTGCCAGACCAGTTCGGGCGTGAGGTGCCGGATCAGCTGCATGCGGCCTTCGGGCGGGTCGGGGAAGGGCAGGCGGGCGAATTTCGCGATCGGCCCGCCCGGCTCCACCGGCCGTTCCAGCCAGGCCACGCCCGGGATGTCGATGCCCGCGGCGCGCATGCGCGCGAGGTTCGCCTCCTCGTCCGTCATGGCCAGCGCCAGGATGTGCATGCCGGCATAGCGCGCGAGGAAGCGGTTCAGCGTGTTGTCGAACAGCGCCGGATCGAGGATCGCGATCAACTCGATGTACCCGTGCTTCAGGAAGGCGCAGCGATTGCCCGAGCCGAACGTCTCCACCGGCAGGTCGGGCCGCCGCCGCCCGGATTGCTGCGCGACCGGGCTCAGCGCGAAGCCGAGCCGCTCATAGGCCGCGCAGAGCGGCCCGAGGTCGCGCGCGGCGATGCCGACATGGTCCAGGGCGACGGCGGTGTTCATGCCGGGTTCTCGTACTTGTCGAGCAGCCAGGCGGCTGGCTCGGCCGCGGCCTCGGCATGCCAGCGTTCCATCAGCGGATGCGCGCGCACTGCCGCGACATAGGCGCGCGAGGTCGCCGTCAGTTCGGGTCCCCAGGTCAGGAATCGCGTCACCACCGGGGCATACATCGCATCCGCCAGGCCGAAGGCGGCGCCGAACAGGAAGGGGCCGCCATGGGCGGCGAGCGCCTCGGCCAAGATCGCCTCGATGCGCGCGATGTCGGCCAGCGCCTCGGGCGTGCGGCGCTGGCCGGGAAACGTCCGGCCGATGTTCATCGGCATGGCCATGCGCAACCCACGGAAGCCGGCATGCATCTCGGCGGCGATGGCGCGCGCATGGGCCCGCGCCGCGCGGTCGGCCGGCCACAGCGACGGGTCGGCCTCCGCGCAGTATTCGGCGATGGCGAGGCTCTCCCACACCCGCGCGCCCTTGTGCTCGAGGTACGGCACGAGGCCGGCCGGCGTGGCCTGCTGCACCGCCGGCGTGACGCCGCCGGCGAGCGGGATCACCACCTCCTCCACGTCGAGCCCGGCCAGGCGCACGGCCAGCCAGCCGCGCAGCGACCACGACGAATAACGCTTGGTGCCGATGACGAGGCGACCGTCAGCCATGCCCGCGCCCTCCTCCCGGCGCGGGCGGACCATCGCACGGGCGGGCGGCCCGGCGAAGCCCGCCTGCCGCGTCCGGCGGACAGCGCGCTTGCCCGGACGCGCGCAAGGGTGTTCTTTCGCCCCGCCGAGCCTGGAGCCCCAAGCCATGAACGAGATCAGCGTGCCGCGTCCGAATTCGCTGGACGCCTTCTGGATGCCGTTTTCCGACAACCGCTACTTCAAGGGCGATACCTCGCGCATGCTCGCCCGGGCCGAGGGCATGTCCTACTACACGCCCGAGGGCCGGGAGATCCTGGACGGCACCGCCGGGCTGTGGTGCTGCAACGCCGGGCACGGCCGGCGCGAGATCACGGAGGCGATCCAGAAGCAGGCGGCGATCCTGGACTTCGCCCCGACTTTCCAGCTCGGCCACCCGATCGCCTTCGAAGCCGCCGCGCGCGTGGCGGACATGACGCCCGAGGGGATGGACCGCGTCTTCTTCACGAATTCCGGCAGCGAGAGCGCGGACACCGCGCTCAAGGTCGCGCTGGCCTACCACAAGGCGCGCGGCGACTCCTCGCGCGTGCGCCTGATCGGGCGCGAGCGCGGCTACCACGGCGTGGGCTTCGGTGGCATGTCGGTGGGCGGCATCGGGCCGAACCGCAAGCAGTTCGGCGCGCTGCTGCCCTATGTGGACCACCTGCCGCACACGCACCTGCCCGCGAAGAACGCTTTCAGCCGCGGCGAACCGCCGCATGGCGCGGAACTGGCGGACGTGCTGGAGAACCTGGTCGCGCTGCACGGTGCGGAGACCATCGCCGCCGTGATGGTGGAACCGGTGGCGGGGAGCACCGGCGTGCTGGTGCCCCCCGTGGGCTACCTCAAGCGCCTGCGCGAGATCTGCGACCGCCACGGCATCCTGCTGATCTACGACGAGGTGATCACCGGCTTCGGCCGCCTGGGCACCGATTTCGGCGCCGAGCGCCTGGGCGTGGTGCCTGATATCATGACCATGGCCAAGGGCCTGACCAACGCCGCCGTGCCGATGGGCGCGGTGGCGGTGAAGAACGGCATCTACGACGCGATCGTGCAGGGCAGCGCTGCGGGGATCGAGTTCTTCCACGGCTACACCTATTCCGGCCATCCGCTGGCCGCCGCGGCGGCGATCGCAACCCTCGAGCTGCACAAGACCGAGGACCTGCCCGGCCGTGCGCGCGCCATCGAGCCCTATTGGCAGGATGCGGTGCACAGCCTGAAGGGCGCGCCCAACGTCATCGACATCCGCGACATCGGGCTGATCGGCGGCATCGAGCTGGCGCCGCGCGCCGGCAAGCCTGGCCAGCGCGCCATGGCGGTGTTCCGCCGCTGCTTCGATGCCGGCGTGCTGGTGCGCGTGACCGGCGACATCGTCGCGCTCTCCCCGCCGCTGATCGTCGAGAAGCCGCATGTGGACCGCCTGATCGGCACGCTCGACGAAGCGATCCGCGCCGAGGCGGCCTGACCGCGCCATGGCCGAGGACCCCGTCCCGCGTCGCATCCTGCTGGTCGATCCGCTGGCGGGCACGCGCGTCACCGTGCAGGCCATGCTGGACGCCGCCGGGCACGAGGTGCTGCCGGTGTCGGACTGGGACGCCGCCGAGGGCGTGCTGCTGCGCGCCGACGTCACCGCGGTGGTGATGGCGCTGGCCGAGCCCGGCTTCGACGGCCTCGAGGCCGCGCGCCGCCTGCGTGGCCGCCTGCCGCCCCAGGCTGACCTGCCCCTGGTGGGCACCACCTCCGGCCTGCGCCGCGGCGAGGAGGCGGAGGCGTTGGCGGCCGGCTTCGACGTGCTGCTCGTGCGCCCCTTCGGCGATGCGGAGTTGCTGGCCGCGATCGACCAAGCGGCCCGTGACCGCACGCCGCCGCCCCGGCTCGACCCCTCGCGCCGTGCCGCAATGCGCGCCGCGATGGGCCCGGCTGCGCTTGCGGCGGCCGATGATGCTGCCATGGAAGTGCCGGCGCGCCTGCTGGCGCCGATCTATGCCAATGGCGCGACCGCCGAGGAATACGCCGCCGCCGGCGCTGCGGTGGCCGCCGCCATGGCCGAGGTCGGCGCCATCGCCGCCGAGGCCGCCGCGCGGCGCCTGGCCGACTCCCCCGCCGAGGGACGGCGGCTGGTCTATCCGCTGATGTCCGCCATCGTCGCCGCCCGGGTCGCGCTGCGCACCGACAGGATGACCGCGGCGCGCGAAGACCCCATATGGGCGGCAAGCGACACCCCCTCCGGAGAGACCCCGTGAGCGAAACAACCGCGCGCGAACCCGTGCCCGTGACCGTGCTGACCGGCTATCTAGGCGCCGGCAAGACCACGCTGCTGAACCGCATCCTCACCGAGGACCACGGCAAGAAGTTCGCCGTGGTGATCAATGAGTTCGGGGAGCTGGGCGTCGACAACGACCTGGTGGTCGATGCCGACGAGGAAGTCTTCGAGATGAACAACGGCTGCATCTGCTGCACCGTGCGCGGCGACCTGATCCGCATCCTGTCGGGGCTGATGCGCCGGCGCGACCGCTTCGACGGCATCATCGTCGAAACGACGGGCCTCGCCGACCCCGCCCCCGTCGCGCAGACCTTCTTCGTGGACGAGGACGTGAAGCGCGCCACCAAGCTGGATGCGATCGTGACGGTGGTGGACGCGAAGCACCTGCCCGCGCGCCTTGCTGACAGCAGCGAGGCCCAGGAGCAGATCGCCTTCGCCGACATCATCGTGCTCAACAAGATGGACCTGGTGACGGAAGCCGAGGCTGCCGAGGTCGAGCGCCGCATCCGCGCCATCAACCCCTATGCCGAGATCCGCCGCGCCACGAAGTCCGACGTGCCGATCAGCGCGGTGGTCGGGCGCGACGCCTTCAACCTCAGCCGCATCCTGGAACGCGAGCCGGAATTCCTCTCCGGCGAGGACGACCACGAGCATGATTCCGACGTGAACAGCGTCTCCTTCGAGGTCGAGAAGCCGATCGACCCGGAGCGCTTCAACGCCTGGATCACCCAGGTGCTGGCCGCCAAGGGCCAGGACCTGCTGCGGACCAAGGGAATCCTCCACTACGAGGGCGACAGCCGCCGCTTCGCCTTCCAGGCGGTGCACATGATCGCCGATGGCGACTTCATCGGCGAGGTGAAGGAAGGCGATCCGCGGAAGTCGAAGATCGTCTTCATCGGCCGCGACCTGAACCGCCCCTGGCTGCGCCGCGGCTTCGAGGCCTGCCAGGCCGGCGAGGACCAGGCGAAGATCGAGGCCGAGATCGCACGGTGGACCCCGGCACCGGCATGAGCGCGACGCGGGGAGCACGCCGCCGATCGCGATTGCCCTTGCCGACCTAACGGCGTTTCGCGGCAGACGGTGCGGAGGCGGCAGTTTCCTCCTCCGCGCGCGTCCCTTCGAGCACCATGCGGTCCTGCCTGAAGATTGTGGCCACCGCCTCCGCCACGGCCCGCACGCGCGGCACGCGCGAAATGTCTCGCCGCACCAGCAGCCAGGCCTCCCGCGATGGCGGCGTCGCACCCAGGTCGACGGCCACCAGCAACGGATCTCCCGCCGCCAGGTAGTGTGGCAGCAGCGCGACACCGAAGCCGACGCGCGCCGCCTGCGCCTGCGCGGCCTGGCTGTTGCTGCGGAAGGCGAGGCGCGCCGAGGGGAAGTGCGTCGCGAGCCAGGTCGTCTCGGGCACGAAGGCGCTGTCCTGATCGTAGCCCACCAGCACTGGCGTTTCCCCCGCCGCGACCTGCGCGGCACGTTCCGGCGCGGCGTAGAAGCCATGTCCGAGCCGGCCGATCCGCCGCCCGGCGAGCGTGCTGTCCGCGGGTCGGCCGAGCCGGATCGCGATGTCCGCCTCCCGCCGCGCGAGGCTGATGACGCGCAGCTCCGCGAGGAGTTCGAGGTCGATGCCCGGATGCGCGCGCCGGAGCCCGCCGAGCCGCCGGACCAGGAACCCCTCGGCGAGGCTGCGGGTGGTGGTGAGCCTCACCGGCCCTTCCAGCGCACCCGCGGCGTCGAGGCGCCGCAGCACGCCCAGGGCGGCCTCTTCCATGCCACGCGCCTCCTCGAGCACGGCGCGGCCCTCGGCGGTCAGGACATAGCCTTCGGCACGGCGGTCAAAGAGGGTGCGGCCGAGCGCCGCCTCGAGGCTCGCGACCCGGCGGGCGACCGTCGCGTGGTTCACCCGCAGCCGGCGCGCGGTGGCGGACAGGGTCCCCTCCGCAGCAAGCGCGACGAAGTAGCGGCAATCCTCCCAATCCAGCGCTGCTGTGCGAATTCGATCAGGCATGGTGCAAGATTATGGAATTCGCGCACATCGCGCCATGGCGTTGAATCCGCGCGCCGGCCCCGGAGGAACCCTCATGACCACGCTGCCCCAGACCCTGCTCGCCATGACCGGCGCGCCCACCCATCCCGCCCCGCTCGACCGCGCGGTTCTCGTCGTCATTGACGTCCAGCGGGAATACCGCGACGGCCGCCTGCCGCTCGCCGGCGTCGATGCCGCGACGGAGGAGGCGGGACGCCTGCTCGCCCTCGCCCGCGCGCGGGGCGTGCCCGTCATCCACATCGTCCAGCATTCGCCGCCGGGGCGCGGCGTCTTCGACGAGACCGGCCCGATGGTGGCGATCCTGCCCGCCGTCGCCCCCCTGCCCGGCGAGCCCATCATCCCCAAGCGCCTGCCCAATGCCTTCGCCGGCACGGACCTCGCCGACCGCATCCGCGCGCTCGGCCGCAGCGAGGTGATCCTCGCCGGCTTCATGACGCACATGTGCATCAGCGCGACGGCGCGCTGCGCGCTCGACCTCGGCGTCCGCGCAACGGTGGTGGCCGGGGCGACGGCGACGCGCGACCTGCCGGACCCGCTCGGCGGCGTCATCCCGGCCGCCACGGTGCATCGCACCGCGCTGGCGGAACTCGCCGACCGTTTCGCCACCGTGGTGCCGGACACCGCGGCGCTGGCCGCCTCGGCGCGGGAGGCGGCGGCCTGACCGCGGGGGGAATGGCATCAGCGCGCGCGAGGCGCCATACAGGGGGTATGCCGAACCAGCCGATCCTCCCATGAGCGCCTCGCAGACTGCCGATTTCCTGCTCGAATCCCGCGGCCGCGCGCAGGATCTCGGCGCCTGGGTGGTGGGCATCGCCTTCGGGCGAGAGGGCCGGTCGTGCGCCTTCGCGCTGGGCGACGGCACGGTGCGCCTGGCCGATGGCTGGCGAAGCGTCGCGGCACATGAGGGCGCCTGCCTTGCCATCGCGCCCGACGTGAAGGACGGCGTCATCACCGGCGGCGATGATGGCCGCCTGATGCGCATCGCCCCGGATGGCACGGCGAGCGTGGTCGCGACCTATGGCAGCAAGTGGGTGGACCAGGTCGCCGCGCATGAGTCCGGGCTGCGCGCCGCGGCGGTGGGCAAGGCGGTCCATCTGCTGGACGGCAAGGGCGCGGCGCTGAAGTCGCTGGCGCATCCCTCCAGCGTCACGGGCATCGCCTTCGATGCCAAGGGCAAGCGCATTGCTGCCTCCCACTACAACGGTGCCTCCCTGTGGTTCGTCGCCGCCAAGGAGGGCACGCCGCGCGTGCTCGAATGGAAGGGCAGCCACACCGGCGTGCTGATCAGCCCGGACGGGACGCATGTGGTCACCTCCATGCAGGAGAACACGCTGCATGGCTGGCGCCTGGCCGATGGGCAGCACATGCGCATGGCGGGCTATCCGGCCAAGACCAAGTCCTTCGGCTTCACCGCCAAGGGCCGCTGGCTGGCCACGGCCGGGGCCGACTGCGTCGTGCTCTGGCCCTTCTTCGGCGGCGGGCCGATGGGCAAGGCGCCGACCGAACTGGCCGGCGGCGATGGCGTGCTCTGCACCATGGTCGCCTGCCATCCGACGCAGGAGGTGGTGGCGGCGGGCTTCGGCGACGGGCTGGTGCTGATCGCCGAGGTCTCCTCGGGCCGCATCGTGCCGGTGGCCGCGCCGCGGGGGTCGGCGGTCTCGGCGCTGGCCTGGGACGATGTCGGCGGGCAGCTCGCCTTCGGCACCGAAGCGGGCTTTGCCGGCGTGGTGGACCTGACCAGGCGATGAGCGCACCGATCCTGCAGACCGCGCGCCTGAGCATCCCGCGCATCGGGCTGGGCACCTGGCAGCTGCGCGGCGCCGAGGCCCAGCGCGCCGTCGAGGGCGCCATCGCGCTGGGCTACCGCCACATCGACACCGCCGCGATGTACGGCAACGAGGACGCGGTCGGCGCCGGCATCGCCGCCAGCGGACTGCCGCGCGGCGAGATCTTCCTCACCACCAAGGTCTGGTGGACGGAACTGGCCCCGGATGCGCTGCGCGCCTCGGCCGACGCGTCGCTGAAGCGGCTTGGCACGCCCTATGCCGACCTGATCCTGATCCATTGGCCGGCGAAGGGCATGGATTTGGCGGCATCGCTCGGCGCGCTGGCGCGGCTGCAGGCGGACGGGCTGGCGCGCGCGGTGGGTGTGTCGAATTTCCCGCCCGGGCTGCTCAGGCGCGCGCTCGAACTCGGCATCGCGCCGATCGCTGCACTCCAGGTCGAATGCCATGTCTATCTGTGGCAGGAGGCGCTGGCCGCGCTGTGCCGGCAGCACGGGCTGGCGCTGACCGCCTATTCGCCCATCGCCAAGGCGCAGGTGAACGACGACCCGGTGATGCAGGCCATCGCCGCGAAGCATGGCGCGACGCCGGTGCAGGTGGCGCTGGCCTGGCTGCTGGCGCAGGACAACCTGGTCGCCATCCCGAAATCGGGCCGCGCCGAGGGCCAGCGCGACAACCTCGCCGCGGCCGCGCTCCGGCTCGATGCCAGGGACATGGCGGCGATCGCCGCCCTGCCGAAGGACCGCCGCCTGGTGAACCCCGACTTCGCGCCGGATTGGGCCGCCTGACCCGCCGGGGGTGGCAGGCCCCCGCCCGCCCATGCTTGATTGCCGCCGAACCACGAGCAGGAGCACGACCATGGCCGCGCGCGACCGCGACGATGATGAGGAATTCGACCTCGGCATCAGCCTCGAATCCGTGGCCGCCATCGTCGATGCCGCCCGCGCCGTCCAGGAAGGCGAGGAGAGCGGCGCCCTGGCCCGCGACGAGGAGGACGAGGAAGGCCTCGACGCCGAGGACGACGAGAACATGGATGAGGACGCCCTGCGCGCCTTCATCGCCGAACTCAACGAGGACGAGCAGGCCTCGCTGATCGCCCTCGCCTGGGTCGGCCGCGGCGACTACGCCGGGCCGGATTTCGAGGAGGCCCGCACGCTGGCCAAGGAACGCAACATCCGCGATGCCGCCGAATATCTGCTCGGCATCGAGATGCTCGGCGACATTCTCCAGGAAGGCCTCGCGGAGCTCGGCCTGTCGCTCGAGGATGCGGACGGGTCGTGAAGCGGGCCACGCTGTTCGTCCTGCTGGCGCTGCTCGGCTGCTCCGCGCGCGATTCGCAGGTGGCCGAGGACGGGCGGGAGCGCCTGGTCGGCCTGCGTGCGGACGATCTGCGCCTGTGCGCCGGCGTGCCGAACCTGACCGCATCCTCGGCCGGCGGGGATTTCTGGACCTATGACCGCGCCCCGCCGGCCTCGGGCGTGTCGGCGCCGGTGCCGGTGATCGGCGGGTCGCTGTCCGTCTCGGCCGGGTCGACCTGCCGCGTGACCTTCCAACTGGTGGACGGGCGCGTCACCCGCGTGGGCTATGCCGCCGCCTCCGACCTGCCGCTGTCGCAGAACGCCGCCTGCGCGCCGGTGGTCCAGGGCTGCCTGCGCCTCGTGAACGAGGGCGCGGTCAGGCGGGAATAGCGCCCGCCGGCAGGTTCGCGATCTCGCGGATCAGCTTGCGCTTCACCGCGACGCCGAAGCTCTCGAAGTCCTCGGCCACGATCATGAAGGCGCCGTTCCCGCCGATCACGTTCTCCCGGTAGTAGTCGTCGAGCGGCACCGGGGGCAGGCGCCCGAAGGTCGGGCGGTCGTTGATGATGGGCAGGCCGTTGATGGTGATGCCCTCGGCCACTGCCGCATCGCGCTGCTGGTCGGCGGGCGGACCGGAATTGTTCACCCCGTCGCCGGAGACGTCGATCACCTTGCGCGTCGCCTCCCAGGGGCATTCCGCCATGACTTGGCGGGAATGGCGGATAGCGCCCGAGATCGAGGTCCAGGACAGCGAGGCGCGCGGCGCGGCCGCGAGCTCCGCGGCCCAGGCATCCGCATCTGCCTGGTTCGCGATCCGCCGCCAGGGAATGACCGTGCGCTGGTACTCGATGCCCGCCCATTCGACATAGGCGAGGCCGACCGCGCCGATCATCCCGCCGCGGATGGCCGCCACCACGACCGGATCGGAGACCGCGAGGCGATAGCCCTCGCGTTGCAGCCGTGCCTCGTCCTCGTCGATCGATCGCGACACGTCCACCGCCATCACCAGCGAGACGTCGATCGCCTCCTCCGACCGGGCGGGGCGGATGCCTGCCGCGATACCCGCGGCGGCCAGAAGTGTCCTGCGACGCATCTTCGGCTCCGTGGCTCGACGCCGCATCGTGGCGCCGCGCCGAGCGGCATTTCAACTGTTCCGTGCGGAGATTACAGGTTGGTGAGAACCACGCCCGCGGCGCGACGCGCGTCCTCCTCGCTCATGTAGGGATGCATCGGCAGCGAGAGCACCTGGCCGCACAGCGCCTCGCTCACCGACAGGGGCGGAGGGCCGTTGCCGCCGATCGATGCCGCATGGGCCGCGGCATAGGCCGGCTGGTGGTGCAGCGGCTTCGGATAATAGATGCCGGAGCCGATCTTCGCCGCGCCGAGCGCCGCCTGCACCCGTGCGCGCGTCGCGGCATCCGGCAGGCGGATGGTGTAGAGGCCATAGGCGTTCTCCGCCCCCGCGGGCGCCACCTGGACACCGACGCTGCCGGCCAGGGCCTGGTCATAGGCGGCGCCGAGGCGCCGGCGCTGCGCCAGCTCATCCTCCAGCAGCGTCATCTTCGCACACAGGATGGTCGCCTGCAGCGTATCGAGCCGGCCGTTCATGCCGGTGCGTTCCACCTCGTAGCGGGTCTTGCCTTCGCCATGGGTGCGCAGCATGCGGTACAGCGCCGCGCGCGCCGGGTCGTCGGTCAGCAGCGCGCCGGCATCGCCGTAGGCGCCGAGCGTCTTGGTCGGGTAGAAGGACAGCGCCGCGGCATGGCCCCAGCGGCCCAGGCGCTGGCCATGCAGCGACGCGCCGAAGGCCTGCGCGGCGTCATCCAGGGCGAACATCTGCTCGGCCGCGCAGATGCCCTCGATGGCGCGCCAGTCGGCGGGCAGGCCGAACAGGTCCACGCCCACCACGGCGCGCGGGCGCAGCCGGCCTTCGCGCCGGACCAGCGCGATGCGGCGCTCGAGGTCGGCGATGTCGATGTTGAAGGTCTCCGCATCGACATCGACGAAGACCGGCGTCGCTCCCAGCACGAGCGGCACCTCGGCGGTGGCGGTGTAGGTGAAGGCGGGCAGGAAGACCGCGTCGCCGGGGCCGACGCCTTCCGCCATCATCGCGATCTGCAGCGCATCGGTGCCGGAGGAGACGCCGACGGCATGCGCGCAGCCGGCGAAGCGCGCCAGCGCGGCTTCCAACTCCTCCACCTCGGGTCCGTTGACGAAGCGGCCGGAGTCGAGAACGGCGGCGATGCGGCGGTCGAGCTCGGGGCGGATCAGCGCCTGCTGCGCCTTCACATCGAACAGGACGATCGGGGCGGTCATGGTCGTGGCCTCACGCGAAACAGGGCTGCGTCATAGACCGGGGCGCCGCGTCGCGCGAAATCACGGGTGGTGTCGGACTGAAACGCGACGTTCAGCGGGTCGCCGCCACGCGGCGCTCAGCGGCTCGCCGCCTTGCGGCGCTCAGCGACTCGCGGCGGTGCCTTCCGGGGCGTGCTCGAATTCCGGCACCAGGCGGCCGAGCTGCGCCAGCGCCGTGCGCGGACTGCCGCTGCGGGCGGCGGCCGCGATCTCGTCGATGGCGCGCCCGACCAGCGCGGCATCGGCGGTGCGCGGGGTCGCCACCAGCAGGCCGGGGAAGGCGGTCGGGCGCGGGGCTTCCTTGCCGTGGAACAGTTCCTCGAACAGCTTCTCGCCAGGCCTGAGCCCGGTGAAGCGGATCTCGACATCCTGCTCGGGGCGCAGCCCGGCGAGGCGGATCATGCGGCGCGCCAGCTCCACGATCTTCACCGGCTCGCCCATGTCGAGGACGAAGATGCCGCCCTCGGCCAGTTCGGGGGGCATGTTCTCGGGGTCGGTGGTGCCCACGACGCTGGCCTGGAGAACGAGGCCCACCGCCTCGCGCACCGTCATGAAGTAGCGGCGCATGTCGGGGTGGGTGACGGTGAGCGGCCCGCCACGTTCGAGCTGCCGGCGGAACAGTGGCACGACGGAGCCCGTGGATCCCAGCACGTTGCCGAAGCGCACGGTGATGCAGCGCATGCCGTCGCGGCCGTGCCGCGCCTCGCGGTCGAAGGCCTGGCAGTACATCTCCGCCAGGCGCTTCGAGGCGCCCATCACGCTGGTCGGGTTCACCGCCTTGTCGGTCGAGATGAACACCATCGCCGTGGTGCCCACCGCGCGCGCGCAATCCGCCACGATGCGCGTACCGAGCGCATTGGTCAGCAGCCCCTCCAGCGGATCGTTCTCGACCATCGGCACGTGCTTGAGCGCCGCGGCATGGAACACCAGCTCGGGGCGGATCTCCTCGAAAAGGCGGCGGATGCGCGGTTCGTCGCGCACATCGGCCAGCACCGCGCGGCGCGCCACCTCCGGGTGCTTCTCGCGCAATTCGAGGTCGATCTCGTAGAGCACGTATTCGCCGTGGTCGAGCAGCGTGAGGCTCGCCGGGCCCAGCGCCGCCACCTGCCGCGCCAGCTCGCCTCCGATGGTGCCGCCGGCGCCGGTGACCAGCACGCGCCGGCCCTGCACCAGCCGCGCCATGCCCTCGCGGTCGAGCGGCACCTGCGGGCGGTCGAGCAGGTCCTCGATCGAGACCGGGCGGAGTTCGACGCGCTGGGCGTCCTCGCCGGCGGGCGCGAGCGTCGTCGGCGCTGGCGCGCGGCGCACCGGCACGCCATGGCGGTCGGCGGCGTCCAGCACGCCCTCCAGCGCCGGGCCCGACAGGCCCGAGGCCAGCACGATGACCGAGGGCAGCCGCCCTTCCGCGCGCAGCGAATCGAGCACCGCCTCGGTGTCCTCGACGGTGCCGAGGATGGGCGTGCCCTGCATCCGCCGCCCCGCCTGGCGCGCCCGCAGCGAGAGGATGCCGGTGACGCGATAGGGCGCGCGCCGGTCATGCGCCAGGGCGCGCAGGAACACGTCGGTGCCCTCCGCCGCGCCGACCAGCAGCACGTTCTGCGCATCGGGCGCGGCATCGCTGGCATGGCGCGCCGCCTGCGCCAGCGCGGCCACGCGCCCGCCGATCAGCAGCACCGCCAGCGCGCCGGCGTGCAGCACCGGGAAGGCCGGGTTGGGCGGCTGCCAGGCGCCTGTCAGGTGCAGCCCGAGGGCGAAGATCGCCGCCGCCAGCACCGCCGCGCCGCCAACCGCAAGCAGATCGCGCAGCCCGGCGAAGCGCCAGTATTGCAGCGGCAGGCGCAGCGGCGCCCCGGCCGCGGCCAG
>NZ_JACADR010000072.1 GCF_016106005.1 Roseomonas rosulenta | reverse complement strand
GCCGTCGCCGGCGCCTGGGGCGCGCCCGTGTTCGCCCAGGCGGGGGCCGTCGGCGTCGGCGCGGGCGCCTGCCGCGGCGCGCGATGCGTCGACGGAGACGGCGGCACCACCTCGCCCGCCATGATGCGCTGGTACTCGGGCTCGCCGGGCAGCACGACGCGGTCCAGCTTGTTGGACTCGCCGTAGCGAGGGTCGGAGGGCGGCTCGACCTTGATCTTGGCGGCGCAGGTGATGCCCGACAGGTCGGAGAGGCCGCGCAGTACGCGCTTCGCCTTGGCCGCCTCGCTCATGTCCTGCGGATCGAGGCCGAGCGCGCTGTCAATCATGGCGCGGAAGGTCCCCTTCGAGATCTTCCAGGCGATCGACACGCCCTGCTCGTCCACCTTCCCGCCGACGACGGTGAAGGTCTGCCAAAACTTCCGCTTGGCGTGGGGCCCGACGAGCACCGTGAACTCGGCGTCGATCATCTTGGTGTCGCCGCCATTGCGCGCGGCCTTGAGGAGACCGCGGTCCACCTCGCCCTGGCCATCGAGCCCGCCAGGACGGATCACCATCGTCACCTTCGCGAAGGTGCCGTCCGGGATCAGGTCGGAGCTGCGCGGCAGCTCGGCATCGTTCATGTCGTACATCGAGGTTTCCTCTCGGCTCAGGCGATGGGCGCGGCGGGGGCGTTGATCTTGCGGAGCAGCGCGGCGAGGTCGGCGGGCTCGGTCTCATCGAGCCGGCCGGAGCGGTCCTTCGCCGGCAGGCCGAAGCGATTGCCGGCGCGGCACACGAAGCGCCGCTCAGTGCCGGTCTCGGGATCGTGGCGCAGCGAGCCGTCCTTCTCGATCGAGAAGAGCGACATCGAGATCACCTGATCGACGATGCCGGGGAGCTCGCGGCCAGCCTTGCCGCCCTCCATCTGCGGCTGCCAGCTGACCTTGCCGAACTCGTCGGTGTGCTTCTCTAGGATGCCGACCATGATCGTGGTCTTGCCCGGCGCGTGCTGCAGGTGCTTCAGCAGCCCGATCACCTCGCGCGCCATCAGGCCATAGGCGCCGCGGACATCGGGCTTGCCGGTCTTTTCGGAGAAAGCCTCGGGCTGCTTCTTGGCCCAGGCCATCGCCTGGCGCGTCAGGTCGGTGATGCTGTCCAGGAAGACGATCGACTTGCTGGCGAGCAGCGCGACTAGCTCGGGATGCTGGCCAGCGAAGTGCGTGTAGTGCTGCTGGGAGAAGAACGCCTCCGGCGCCGCGGCGGGGTTCGGACCACCGACCAGCGCGGCGAGCACCACCAAGTCCTCGAAGCAGCGGACGGGGATGCTGTCGCCCGGCCAGTCCTGGACGGACTTCATCCCGGCCTCGAGGTCTATACAGACCGTCTCGCTCGGAGACAGGCGCTTCAGCTGCGTCGTCTTGCCGACGCCGGTCGGTCCGAACAGCGCGATGGTGGTCTTGTTGGCCGCGCGCGACAGGCGCTCGTCCGCGGTGACAATCCGGAGCGCCATCAGCCGATCCCCCCGAAGGTCGCAGGGGCACCGGCATGCGGGCTGTCGCGCCGCTCCGTCTCGGACAGGATCGTGAGCCGGTAGGTGGGCTTGCCGGTGCGCACCGTGCGCGCCGGCTCGAACGCCAGGCGAATGCGCTCCGGCCAGGCGGCATAGGACCGCTCGGCCACCTTGAAGCTGACCTCGACATACTCGCCAGGGTCCTCACCCCCGGCGCGGATCTGCTCCGCGAGCGCGGCGAGCCGGCGCTGGTCCCATTCGACCTTCTTCGGCAGGTCGGCGGTGATCTCGACGTTGCCGTCCTGGAAGCGGACCGTCCCGGTGTCCTTGCCCGCTGCGACGCGGGCACCGATGGCGCGCTGCTCGTAGCGCATGGCGATGGCGCCCTCGATCCAGTCGAGCGCCCGCTTGGCGATTTCGAGGCGGGACCGCGCCTCCTCCTGCAGCAGCGCGAGATGCTCGGCCGGCAGATCGATCACCTGCCCGATCGGCAGCAGGCGCATGTCATCGAGGGTCGGGTGGTTGCGGCGGGCGGCTTCCATCACGCCGCCTCCCGGCCGAGCAGGCCGGCCAGCGCGTACCCCGCCGCGCTGCGGGCGCTCAGCGGCCGAGGCCGGACGATCAGCAGGTACGCGCAGCGCCCCTCGGCCATCCGGCGCTGCAGCAGGTGACCGAGACCAGCCTCCGCCATCGCCCAGACACGCCGCGCGACCGTCTCGAGATCCTCGCGCCGCTCGGCCGGCAGTTCGGACGCGGCCTTGTCGCGATCACGGGCGAGCAGGCCAATGTGGTAGACGATGGCATCGCCGGGCGCCGCGTCGGCGAAGCGATCGCACAGACCGTTCTCCGTCAGCACGACATCGAGCAGATCCTCGATGCTCAGCATGAGTTCGGTCGACAGCAATTCAGGGGACGTAAGTCGCATCGTGTGGGGTTCCCTTCGGCGCATGGTGCTGTCTTTGTTATTTACGGATCTGCGCGAGATCCTTCTCACGGCCGCGAAGGCGTCGACGTCGTCGCACGCATGCATGGCGTCACCGCAGGACGGACACCGAGCGCGCGAAGCCAGCAGCGCAGGTCGTGCAGCTCGCGATAGAACGTGGCGGGGGAGACAGGGCCGGCGTCGCGCGCTGCCGCAACATCACGGTGCGCGATGATTCGACGCAGCAGTGCTCGCGGCACAGACGGCAGATCCTCAGCGGCCCGCCCAAACGCCACGGCGATGTCGGGGTCTGCGCACGGCGCCACGAGGGCGCCACGGATGTCGGCGGCAAACTCGCTATCGAGGGATACGCACGTCGGTGGCGACGGCTGCCGCGCGCGATCGATCACAGCGCGGCGTGCCAGCAGGGCGACGAAGGTGGTCCAAGAGGCCCGCGTCGCGTCGAAGCGCGGGCCAGCCTCCAGGATGACCAGGAGGATGTCCTGGATCAGGTCCTCCCGATCCTCTCGGGCCATTCGGCGCTGCCGGGCAAAGCGCGCGGCGTGGCAGCGGGCCGCCGCCAAGGCTGCGCGGGCCTGACTTTGATCCCATTTTTCAGGAAGATGCGCCTGCGACTGCTGTTTCTCTCTCATCCCACGGCCCCTCTGGCTCGGTCGATTGCGATGAGCCGAGATCAGCGCCGCGGCCGGGGGTGCGGCTAGGGCAAGGGGGTGCGCAGGGGTGCGATGAACGCTCCCGCTGATCACCGCACCCCATAACAACTCAATGCGTTAGAACTCCCCATCAATCACTTACGCACCAGGGGGTGCGGGGGTGCCGCGACCACCGCACCCCCTCCCGGTGAGAGCGCTGGACTCCTCCGCGGATGGGAACATAAAGTGAACTTACCGTTGCCCGATCATCTCCAAGCCAGGGACCGTGTTCCTATGTCGATCGCGATCGCCTATCCCGCAGCCGCGGCGCTCAGCCCGCGCCAGGACGCGGCTGCCCCAGCCATTCGCGCCGTTGCCGCCAAGGTCCGGCACCAGATCGCGCGCGAGCCCGACGACCTCGCGCTCACCCTCCAGGCCCTGATCGACGCCTGTCGCGCGGTGGAGGTGAACGGGCAGCGCCTGTCCGTGTCCTGGGAACTCGGGCGCGCGCTGCGCGATGAGTTCGGCCAGACCGTACTCGGCCTCTGCGACATCGATGCGCACGAGCCGGGCTGGGCCTACATCGCGGTCAATGGACCGATGACGGCCAATCGCCCTGACCTGGCGCTGAGCACGGCGGCGCATGAGCTCGGCCATTTGCTGTTCGACGTGCCGGCCGCGCTGGCCAGAGGAGACCAGCGCTATCATGCCGTGGCGAGTTCACCGCGGGCGCTCGAACGCCAGGGCCGTGGCGCCGAGGCCCGCGCCAATGAGTTCATGGGTGCCCTGCTGGCGCCGCCGGTGCCGCTGCACACGCGGCTGCTGGCCTATGCGCGCAGCGAGGGGCTGCGGCTTTGCCGCAGGCCGCACCAGGGGCGACCGAACAGCCCGATCGTCGCGGCCGGGAATCCGCCCGATGTTCTGGCCGGCGTGCTGGCGGCGCTGGCCGGCGATTTCGGTGTGTCCGAGCGGTTCATCGCCGTGCGCCTGTCGCGCTACGGCCTGGTGGAAGGAGGCGTGTGATGGCGTTTGGCGATGTGGTGCGCGCCCGGCGCACGGAGCTCGCGATCGGGCTCAACGATCTGGCCGAGCGGATGGGGATCTCCCCCGGCTACTGGTCGCGGATCGAGCGCAATCTCGACAAGCCGCCAAGCGATGAGGTGGTCCAGCGCGCCGCGGCGATCCTCGGCATTCCGCTCGACGCGCTGTTTGTCGAGGCAGAGCGTCTGCCGCCCGACATGCGCAAGGACATGGGCCGCGTCGTCCTGGCCTATCGGCGTCTGCGCAGCATGCGTGCGGGTTGACGGAGGTCGTGATGGCAAACCCGCCGAAGAAGAAGGTCTTCTATCAGATCGACGAAGTGTGCGAGCGGCTCGGGCTGTCGTTGCTTGACATGTCGGTGTTGGTATCCGAGCGGAAGATCCAGCTCTGCACCGCGGTGGCTGGCCTGTTGGTCGAGGACGGTCACTACGAGATCGCCCTCGATGGTGATGCCACGCCCATCCCCGATGACCGCTCGCTTGTGCAGGGCCTCGTCAACCTGAAGCCGGATGATGCGTGGTTTGTTCTGCGGCATGGATCGCAGACGATTTTCTGGCTGGCCGCCGAGCCGGATTGCTATCGGCGCCTGGTCAGCACGAGCGAGGAGGATCGCGGATACACCGTCATCCGTGACGAGGTCGGCGTGCGCCACGAGGAGTTCGCCCGCTACGCGGCCATCGAGGAAGCACTGGATGACGTCGCGCTGGGCACGAAGGGCGGAGGGCGCGGCTCGCAGCCGATTTATGATTGGGATGCGGCTCGGCTCGAGGCGTGTCGGCTGATCTACTTCGAGGGCGTGCCGGACTCTTTCGGTGCCCTGATCCGGCATGTGCAGGGCTGGTTTGCCGAGAAGGGCGGCAGGGTGCCCGACGAGAGCACGATGAAGCGTCGCCTGCGCGATGTCTGGGCCATGTTCGGATCGGAGGCAAAGACGAAGGCGGCGTGATCGCGGGGCATCGCGTGGTGCCGTGAGAACGGCACCACTCCAGATCCGTACATAACAGGCAGGACCATGCGTGTTGGATCGCAATGCCCCTGCCGACCCCGATCAACCACCACCTCCCGCCCCATCTCCGCGAGGTCTGCGACCTCCTCGCGCGCGGTCTGCTGCGGCTGCGCAGCCGCGCTGCCGAGGATCTCGCGCGCGACGCGGAACAGGCCCGGGGGGCGAGAGACGTTCGCCTACACTCCACCGCCAGGCAGCGCCGTCATGCGAACCCCAGACGAGAGGGAGTCGCATGACCCGAGGATCTACAACGCAACGCCGGCGGCAGGAGGCAGCGCCCCCGGCACCGACCATCCCGAAGATCCCGCCCGCGCAGGTCCTGCCGCGCTTGGCCGCGCTGCAGACCGCGACGGCAGCGGAACTGAAGGAACAATGGCGGGTGCTGTTCGGCAAGGAGCCGCCGCCGTTCAACCGTCCCTACCTGGTAAGCCGGCTCAGTTACCGGGTGCAGGAACTCGCATACGGCGGCCTGAAGCCTGAGACGCGGAAGCGGCTCGAGGCACTGGGTGAACAACTCGATGGTGGCAACATCGTGCTGCGCCGGATCCGCGCCGATAGCCGCCCGCTGCCTGGCACGCGGCTGGTGCGCGAGCATGACGGCGTGCAGCATGTCGTGACGGTGCGCGCCGACGACTTCGAGTACGAGGGGCGGTCCTATCAATCGCTCTCCGCCATCGCACGCCACATCACCGGCACGCGCTGGAATGGCTGGGTGTTCTTCGGGCTGCGCCAGCCGGGAGGCGGTACATGAAGACGCGCGCTGCCTCCGGCGCGGCGATGCCGGCCAGCGCGAAGAAACTGCGCTGCGCGGTCTACACGCGGAAGTCCACCGACGAGGGCTTGGACAAGGAGTTCAACACGCTCGACGCGCAGCGCGAGGCGTGTGAGGCGTACATCGCCTCTCAGCGCGCCGAGGGCTGGGTGCTGGTCCGCGATCGCTACGATGATGGCGGTTTCAGTGGAGGCACGCTTGAGCGGCCTGCGCTGAAGCGGCTGCTGGGCGACATCGAGGCCGGGCTCGTCGATGTGATCGTCGTCTACAAGATCGATCGCCTGTCCCGCTCCCTGATGGATTTCGCCAAGCTGGTGGAAACCATGGAGGCGCACGGCGTGACCTTCGTGTCCGTCACGCAGAGCTTCAACACGACCACCAGTATGGGCCGGCTGACGCTGAACATCCTGCTCAGCTTTGCCCAATTCGAAAGAGAGGTCATTGGCGAGCGAATCCGCGACAAATTCGCAGCGTCCCGCGCGCGAGGGATGTGGATGGGGGGCAAGGTGCCGCTCGGCTACGACGTCCGCGACCGCAAGCTAGTGTCGAACGAGGACGAGGCCGCGCGGGTGCGCCGCGTGTTCGAGCTCTTCGTCGAGACCTGCTCCGGCGTTGAGACGGTGCGCCGCCTGCAGGCCGACGGTGTCACGGCGAAGTCCGGCCGGCCGCTGGACAAGGGCGACGTCTATAAGATCCTGAACCTGCGGACCTACATCGGGGAGGTCACGCACAAGGGGAACGTCTATCGCGGCGAGCACGAGGCGGTCGTGCCGCGGGATCTGTGGGACCGGGCGCATGCCATCCTGCAGGTCAGCCCGCGGAGCCGCGCCGCACAGAACCGACAGCAGGCGCCCGCGCTGCTGAAGGGCCTGATCTACGGCGTCGATGGCCGCGCGCTGTCGCCGACGCACTGCGTGACGAAGGGGCGGCACTACCGCTACTACGTCGCCCAGCGCGTGCTGAAGGGCGATGCGCACGCTGACGGCGGCATCGTGCGGCGTGTGTCGGCGGCGGAGATCGAGGCCGCGGTCGTGGACCAGGTGCGGGCGCTGCTGCGCCAGCCGGAGATCGTGGTTGGCACCTGGCTCGCGGCGCGGAGAGACGTGCCGGACATCACCGAGGGCGAGGTGCGCGACGCGCTGCATCGGCTTGATCCGCTGTGGGACGAGTTGTTCCCGGCCGAGCAGGCGAGGATCGTCGGGGCCCTGGTGGAGCGCATCGTCGTTGGGCCGGAAGGCGCCGACATTCGCATGCGCGTCGAGGGGCTGGCCGGGCTGGTTAGGGACCTCGGCGTACCGGCAGCCGCGGCGCGGAGGGCAGCATGACCAACGCGACCAGCATCACGGTGCGCGTGCCGCTGAAGATCCGGCGGCGGCCGGGGCGGAAGACGGTGGTGATGCCGGTCCCGTCCGCCGACACGGCCATCCCAACGCGTGCCGACCCGGCGCTGGTGAAGGCGCTGGCGCGGGCGTTCCGATATCAGAAGCTGCTGGACGAGGGACGCTACGTCTCGATCAGTGAGATGGCCGCGGCGGAGAAGATCGAGCGAGGATACTCGGGGACGCTGCTGCGGCTGACACTGCTGGCGCCGGACCTCGTCGAGGCAATTCTGGACGGACGGCAGCCGGAAGGGCTCGGCTCGCGGCAATTTTTCGAAGCATTCCCGGCGGAGTGGTCCGAGCAACGTGACGCACTGAGGCGGTACTGAGCCTTGAGCCGCGGCGGAGCCGTCGGCTAGCTGGGCCGAATCGTTTACCAAGCGTAGAATCCAAAGCTCAAAGGGGGTTGGCAAAGATGGATCAGGCGGCACTTCCGGGGTTCTGTGCCGTGACCGACGCCGTGGAGCGGCTGGCGGAGTCCGGTGGCGTCGAGGAACGCGGAGCCATCTTCACCAAGCGGGAGGTGGTGGATTTCATCCTCGACCTCTGTGGCTACACCCCCGACCGCCCCCTGCACACGATGCGGCTGCTGGAGCCGAGCGTAGGCGAGGGTGACTTCCTCATCCCGATCGTGGACCGGCTGCTCGCGTCCTACCGGCGCTCTCAGTCCGGTGGAGACCATGTAATGGACCTCTCCGACGCCATTCGCGTCGTGGAACTCAGCAGGCCGACGCTGGCTGCGGCGAGGTCTCGGCTCCACGACCACCTTGTCGAGAATGGTCTGACTGCCGAGCAATCCACGGCGCTGTGCGACCGCTGGCTGATGCAGGGCGACTTCCTGCTGGTCGAACTCGGCAAGGAGGGCTTCGATTTCGTCGTAGGCAATCCGCCCTACGTCCGGATCGAGCAGATCCCCATCGCCCTGCAGGACGAATACCGTCTCCGCTACAAGACCCTCTACGACCGGGCCGACCTCTACGTCGCATTCATGGAGCGGAGCCTTGTCGAACTCCGCGAGGGCGGTGTGCTCGGCTTTATCGTCTCGGACCGCTGGACGAAGAACAAGTATGGCGGCCCTCTACGGAAGTTGGTGAGCGAAGGGCATCACCTCCGGCACTACGTCGACATGGTAAACACGCCAGCATTCCTCAGGGACGTGATCGCCTACACCGGCATCTTCGTCATCGCCAAGGAGGAGGATGGGCCAACTACCGTTGCGCATCGCCCAGAGATCGACCCGAACCATCTGCGGGCTCTCGCACGGCAACTCCGTGGCCAAGAGCCGGGCGCCGTAAAGATCAATAATGTGGTCTCCGGGTCTGAGCCGTGGATGCTGGAGGAGTTCGAGCGGCTCGTCGTGATGAGGCGTCTCGAAGAGGCATTTCCGCTTTTGGAGAACGCTGGCTGCAAGGCGATGATCGGCGTCGCCACAGGGCTAGATGAAGCCTACGTCGGCAAGTTTGAGGATCTCGACGTCGAGCCAGATCGGAAATTGCCGCTGGTCACGACCAAAGACATCAAGACGGGCGCCCTCGTCCCGCTCGGCCTCGGCGTCATCAATCCATGGCGAGACGAAGGCGGGCTGGTCGATCTCAAGCGGTATCCGAGGTTGGCCGCCCATTTGGAGCAGTACCGCTCGCAACTGGAGAAGCGGAGCACGGCGAAGGGGAAGCCTGCGCAGTGGCACAAGACCATCGACCGCATCACGCCCAGCCTGACCTACCGGCCGAAACTCCTCATCCCGGACATCAAAGGCAGCGCCAACGTGGTGTTCGAGCCGGGGCAGCACTACGTCCACCACAACCTCTACTACGTCGTCTCTGACGAGTGGGACCTGCACGCCCTTCGGGCTGTGCTGCTCTCCAGCGTGGCGGCGCTCTTTGTGGCGGCTTACTCGGTAAAGATGCGGGGGGACTATCTCCGGTATCAGGCGCAGTACCTCCGCCGAATCCGGCTGCCGCGTTGGTCCACTGTGGCGGACAAGCATAGGGCAGCGCTCAAGGGGGCTGGGCTGTCGGGCGATCTGGCGGCCTGCGACCGGGCTGCATTCGCCCTCTACGGCCTCACCGAGGCGGAAATCGCCATCGTCGCCGGGCGGCCCCCAGCCGAACGCTGAAGCCCATAGACGGCCAAGTCTCAGTCTGCTGGAAATATACTCGGTAGTCCAAACCGGGAATCGCCATGCCTGTGACTTTGCCGGACCTCCGCCCACAGGTGGCGGAGGCCATAAAGACCTTCTGGACTGGACGGTTGAACGCCCAGCAGGCGCAGGCTCTGACCGGTCGTGTTGACGCGGGCACGCGGGGCGCCGTCACGTCGGGCAAGCACATGGACGGCTTCCTCAGCATCGCGCTCCCGCTGGTCGAGCGTTTTGCTCCCTATGCCGCGAAGCACACGCGGGGGAACGAACTTCGGTTGCCTGGCTACTACCGCCACAACAAGAAGTTCGACGTCATTGTCATGGACGGCACGAAGCTAGTGGCTGTGCTCGAATTTAAGAGCATGGTGGGCTCGTTCGGGAACAACGCGAACAATCGCTTCGAGGAAGTCCTCGGCGCCGCTGTCGACTTCTGGAAAGCGTGGGACAAGGGAATGCTGGGCACAGGGATGCGTCCCTTTCTCGGCTGGCTGATGGTGCTGGAGGACCACGAGGACTCTCGCCGCATCGTCACCGATAGGTCACCGCACTTCTCAATCGCCCCAGATTTTCTTCGGACCAGCTACATTGATCGCTTCAACAGGATCTGCGAGCGCATGGTGCAGGAGAAGCTCTATACGGCCGCGGCCGTGATCTCATCGAAGAAGGGGGAGGCTGATCACGACGGGTCATACAAGGAGGACACCGCAGGCACCGGCATCCAAAGGCTATTCGGCGATTTCGCATCGCACTTGGACGAATACACGCGGAATCACCACCAGCCCAACCTGTCGTTTGTCCTTACGAACCCGCCCTATACGGCGGCTCGGCGGCGGCGAACCCAGTAGCCCCGGGGCCATAAGCATCGGGCCATCACCGCCTGTCAGTGGCGGCCCTCAACTTTGACCGCGTCGCTGCCGTGAGCGCCGCCTCGCGGGCCGCCGGGGCGCTTGCTTTGCTGTTCGACGATCGATCTCCAGCACGATTTCTGCGGCGGCAGATACCTGCAAATCGAGCAAGGCTTCGAAGAGGGCAAGGCCCTTCTCCCGGAAGCCTGGCATGCGGTGGAGCGTCACGGCGATCTCCGTTAACGCTGGCGCGTCCGCCGCGCGCGCAGTCCGGATGTCTCCGAAGTCGCTGCCGCATTGCGCAACAAGTACTTCGGCGACCGTACAAACCAGATCCGGTGCATACGGGAGGTGCTCGGCCAGCGCATCAACGAGCGGTCCGCTACGTGAGGTCGAAAGTGCCCTCGGATTCGCGATGATTGCCCTAAGAATCTCGCGCGTGTAGTCGCTGCGAGGCAAAGGGTCAGCGCGCCAGAACACTTGCATTCCCGCCGAGGTCACGATGTCGACGTTGCTGCGTAGCGCGGCGGTCACGTACCCGTTCGCGATCTCCCGCAAAGCATCCGATTCTGCCCATGCGGTGCTAGCTACGTGAGCACAGCCCACCAAGGTATCTGGCGCTTTCCACCGTTCTCCACATTCGAAAATTTCGTCCACGAGATGGCGAACTACCAAGTCGTCGGGGCGGCGAAGTCGCCGTAGCATAAGGAGCTCGCCGGCCGCATGACGGAACCATCGGCTTTCATCTGTGCTGAGACGAAGGGCCAGTTCGACGAAAGTTGAAGTATCAAGCCGATCTTCCATCTGTCCAAGCAGGAATACGGCATCGCGGCTGCGTAGAACCCTTGGATCATTCAGCAGGCGAACCGCCGTCTGCGCATCTTCCTGCGTACCGCGAACAATCAGCGGCGGCATTAACCAGGTCAGGGCGCGCATTCCTCTAGGATCAGGATTCCGTGCGAGATAGCACTCTACGATCGAGCGAAAGCGCGCGACATCGGGTGGCGTTCGGCGGAGCAGCCCATCCTTCAGCGCGGTGAGCAGAAGCGCGTCCTCGCGCCCTTCCACTAAGTGGCTGCCCATCCCAAACAATATACTTTGAGCACCGACCTCCTCATCGTCCTTTGGGCGCTTTGCCTCATCCTCACCGGTTGGGAATTCGAAACCCTCCAGCCAGCGCACGAGGAGGACGCACAGAGCTTCCGGCAAGGCACCGCGCTTAGCGAGGCTCCCGGCCGCCGATGCGGCGTCGCTTCGGAATGAACTGCCTGCGAACCCGCGTGAAGCCGCATCGACAATCTGTGCGGCGACCAAAGCCGTATCTACCTGGGTATTGCGCGCGAGTTCGCGGAGGCAGGCACCAACTGGATTCTCGTGTATGCCAGGCCGGAAGCGCGGCAGCAGCTTTAGGAGCCGCTCCGGCTCCGTCTTAGCGAGTTCGGCGAGTGCCTGCGCAGCCTGCTCGCTGCCGCCAAGAAGCCAGTCCCGTGGGTGGTGCGAGCCTGTTGAGTCCGGCAGGGCGTCGAACACGCCGATTATCTGATCATCACTTGCTTTCCCGAACTGCTCAGTTGTCACCGGTGAGGCAGTCGGATTGCTGAAACTCAGCAGCGGCGGCCGAAAAAGAGACTTTATTTCAAAGACTTAAGCTTGAGGGTAAAATCGACCTACCCTCAAGGTTCGGAGACTCTCCGCTCTCTCCAGCCGAAAAAGGTCGGTAGTTGCGCCGTCGAACCATCAAGGTCCACGTGCGAACCCCGGCCAAACCCGCGCCTCAGCGCGGTGCCGGGACCAGAAGAGACAGGTTGGTGCGCGAGAAGATTGGAGCAGCGGAGGGAACCGGGAACTGAAATTCTCTGGGGAGGAAAAAGCGCGTCGGCTTGGTCGGGATAGCGAACGTGACGGCTTGCCTGCGAAGTGAAGGCGATCGCCTTCCTGCTTCTGATGCTGCCCATCTATGCCCTGTCCCTCATGCAAGAACTCCTCGTACAGTCGATGGTTCGCGGGGGCTTCCGGAGACAAACAGGCGGCCCCACGGACCCCATGGGGCCGAGGTCTTTCCGTGGCGGCACCTACTGCCTCTCGGTCGGCCTCACCGCGCCGGCGACCTCGGCAGGGTGGACTCGCCCAGCGTCACCACGATCCGCTCCAGGCGCCCCGTGAACGGGAAGGGCGTCCGATAGTCCCGGTCGTCGACCGACGATCCGGTGTCGAGGCCGATATCGAAGGTCTCGTCGCTCTGCACGGCGAAGGGCAGCGTGCGCGCCATCGTCTGTTGTGACACCACCTGTCCGTTGACCGAGAGGATGCCGATTCCACCGCGCCCCACGGGCGCCCCGGATGCATCGGGTTGGAATTCGAAGGCGATGCTGTGCCGCCCCGGCGGCAGCGCGTCGGGCGCTTCCCACTTCACCCGCTCGAGGTCGAGCAAGTTCCAGGTGAAGACCGGCCGCCCGCCGAGCAGGTAGAAGCCCCAGCCCGCGAAGCGCCCGCCATGCGTCGCGATGACGCCGCTCGCGCCACCGGCCGGCACCTCGATCTCGGCCACCAGGCGATAGGCGCGGTTCAGCAAGGAAGGCGCCACGCTGGCCTGCAGGCTGGTTCCCGTTCCGCGATAGATGAACTCCTGGCGGCCGGCCGAGGGGCCCGGCCGCTGCGCGATCAGGCGCGGCAGGCTCGAATTATCGAGCGGCAGGACGCGAAAGCGCGCCGCCTCGACGAGGAAGAGCTGCTGCAGGTCCCGCAGCCGTTCGGGATAGCGCGCGGCGAGGTTCCGGCTCTGCGTCGGATCCTCGGCGAGGTTGTAGAGCTCCCAGGCATAGCCGTTGACGACGTCCTCCGGCACTTGGCCCGAGCTCTGCCAGGGCAGCGTCGGCGGCGTCGTGTTGGCGTACCAGCCATCGCGGTAGATGCCGCGATGGCCGAGCATCTCGAAGTGCTGGACGCGGCGGCGCGACGGGGCCGCGGCGTTGGCGGCGTCGAAGGTGTAGAGCATGCTGATGCCCTCGATCGGGCGCTGCGCCACGCCGTTAACCGAGCGCGGCTCGGGGATGCCGATCGCTTCCAGGATGGTGGGCGCGATGTCGTTCACGTGGTGGAACTGGTGGCGGATCGTGCCGCGATCCGCGATGCGCCGCGGCCAGGAGATCGCCATGCCGTTGCGCGTGCCGCCGAAATGGGAGGCGACCTGCTTGGTCCACTGGTAGGGCGTGCCGAAGGCCCAGGTCCAGCCGACCGCGAGGTTCGGATAGGTGCTCGGCCCGCCCCATTCGTCGATGACGGGCATCTGCCGCTCGACCGGGATCTCAACCCCGTTGAAGAAGGCGTACTCGTTCGGCGTGCCGTGCACCTGGCCCTCGGCGCTGCCGCCGTTGTCGCCGCTGATGTAGATGATCAGCGTGTTGTCGATCTGCCCGGCGTCGCGCACCGCCTGGATGACGCGCCCGATCTCGTGGTCGGTGTAGGCGAGGTAGGCGGCGAAGACCTCGGCCTGCCGCGCATAGAGCCGCCGCTGGTCGGCCGTGAGGCTCGACCAGCGCGGCAGCGTGTGCGGCCAGGGCGGCAGCACCGCATTGGGCGGCAGCACGCCGAGGCGCTGCTGGTTCGCGAAGATGCGTTCCCGCACCACCTCCCAGCCCTCGTCGAACTGGCCACGGAAGCGCGCGATCCATTCGGGCGTCGGATGATGCGGGGCGTGGGCGCCGCCCGGCGCGTAGTGGATGAACCAGGGACGGCCCGGCGCGACCTCATGCAGCTCGCGGATGCGGGCGATGGCCTCGTCGGCCATGGCGGTGGTCAGGTTCCAGCCTGGCCGGCCTTCATGGGGCAGGATCCGCGTGGTGTTGCGGAAGAGGTTGCCCGGCTCCCACTGGTTCGTCTCACCGCCCATGAAGCCGTAGAAGACATCGAAGCCGAGGCCCGTGGGCCAGCGGTCGAAGGGGCCGGCCGGGCTGATCTCCCAGGGCGGCGTGTTGTGGTTCTTACCGAACCAGGCGGTCGAAAAGCCGTTCTGCCGCAGCGTCTCGGCGATGGTCGCGGTGTCGGCGCCGATGATCGCGTTGTAGCCGGGGAAGCCGGTGGAAAGTTCCGCGACGGCGCCGAAGCCAACCGAATGGGGGTTGCGCCCGGTCAGCAGCGAGGCGCGGGTCGGCGAGCAGAGCGCCGTGGTGTGGAACTGCGTGTAGCGCAGCCCCGTCTGCGCCACCTGGTCGAGCGTGGGCGTCGGAATGACTCCACCGAACGTCGAAGGCGAGCCGAACCCGACATCGTCGGTGATGATCAGCAGGACATTGGGCGCATTCTCGGGCGCGCCGAGCGTGGGCGGCCAGGCCGGCGTGCTGTCCCGCGCCGAGGGGTTGATGGTGCCGGCGAAGGGCGCGGGCGGTTGCGGCAGGACGCGGGAATTCGGGAACTCTATCGCTGTCGGCGACCCCGGCGTGCCCCGGAGCTGCTGAGCTCCGACGGGTGTCGCCGCAAGCGTCAGGCAGGCGATGACGACGGCGAGGGCACGGGTGACGTCCGACCGGATTCGTGTACGCAGTACGGCGCGCACGAACGTCGCACGCAGGCCAGCCTGGGCACGATTCGGCCAGTCGTGCGGTGCCACGGCGGACTTCTCGCCGATCGAATGGCAGGCGCAGGAGACCGACGCGCGCGCGACAGATGGCAAGCCCAGGTTCATGGTCGCATTCCCTTGTCCGCGCAGGCCTCTCCCGAGCGCCGATTCTCTGTATTCGATTCAGTGCGCTACGTCCGCTCCCTGCTCACTGCGTTGATGTGAATCAACACACAAAGCTGCCCCTTGACCGATTCTAGATTCAAAGGCGACGGCAAGCCCCTCGCTTCGTGCGGAGCACGCAATCAAGCGATTTGGCGGATATGAGGGGTGAAACTCAGTTCTTGTGGCGCGCGCAGTTGCGGCAAGTTGCGTATTTGTGCATGACCCAGGGGAAATCACCTCCGGAGCCGAAATCTCCCGGGCCGTGCAAAGTCGAGTCGAAAGGGCGCAGCATGTTGATGGAGCTTCGGTGCAGGAAAGCGGCGGCCCTGGCTGGCGCGCTGGGCGGGCTGATTCTCATGGCGGCACCCGCCACGGCGCAGACGCCTCCGCAGGACCTCGACGCCTGGACCTTCACGCTGTCGCCCTATGTCTGGTTCTCAGGCCTCGGCGGAACCGTCTCGACCCCAGAGGGCTCGGACAACTTCAGCGCCGATTTCGGCGACATCTTCGGCACCATGAAATTCTCGGCCATGGGCTTGTTCGAAGCGCGGCGGGGCAATTTCAGCCTCGTCGTCGACACGCTGTACCTCAACCTGCAACAGGGCGTCCCACTTCCGCTCGAAGGCCGTGGTGCATTCAGCGGCGCCAGCGCGCGCACACAATCCGCCGAGGTCTCGGCGATCGGCCTGTATACAGTCGCCGAGGCGCCGGTCGGGCGGCTCGAACTCGGCGGTGGCGTGCGCGGCTGGTGGTTCGACACCGAACTCACGCTCGAGACCGGCCACCTGCCCGGACGCAGCGTCAACAACTCGGTGAGCTGGATCGACCCGGTAATCTCCGCGCGCGGCGTGCTGCGGCTGAACGACAACCTGGCCGTCACGGCCTATGGCGACATCGGCGGCTTCGGCGTCGGCTCGCAATTCACTTGGCAGGCCTTCGCGACGCTCGACTACCGGATCACCGACAACTTCACGGCGTCAGCGGGCTTCCGCTGGATCCACATCGACTACGACAAGGGCAGTTCGAACATCTCGCTCGACATGGCCGGCCCGATCATCGGCGCAAGCCTGCGCTTCTGAACCTAGCAAAGCGTGCCGGCCGGTCAGCCGGCATCGTATCTGCAGGTCGTGCGTTACGGCGTCTGCTTCAGGTCGCCGCAGACGATTCCGCCCGATTGCTCGGTCGCCCGAACATCAGACATCACCGCGACGCTGGCTTGATGCCTCGGGGCGCCAACGTCCCCTCCAAAGGAGGGGAGCGTCGGCGCCTACAGCATCAGCACGGATAGACGGTCGCCGCGCAGCGCCGCGTCGTACGTCGCGCTACGCCCGCCGCGCTGACCGGCGTGGCCGGCCTCCCCACCACGGCCTCGGCCGTCGAGGTCATGGGCCCCCGCCCGAGGAAGATTGACGGGCTCGCCATCATCACGAAGGCAAAAGTAGCGAGCGCCGCCGCAGATTTCAGAATGTTCGACATGTCGTGCCCTCACTGTGTCCGAATGATCATGTCGCCGATGGCGTTCACGGTGACGGATGCCGGATCAAGCCTCCGCGCACCCTGTGGCGGCACGAAGTTGAACTGCCCTGCATCGACTTGCGGCGCGACGTTCCAGTTCCTCAGCTGCAGCGTGTACTGGGGTGCGCCGGCCACTGTCTTGGACGTGATGACGTAGCGCACCGGCAATGGGCGGTCGCCGGTCGTTACCCAGATCTGCCAGTCGACCTCCGCGCCACGAAAGGCAAGATGGTGGACCTCCACGCCGTCGATGACCGTCATCCCGACATGGGTGCCGCTCGTCACGTCGATGATCGCGCTGTCGAACGGCCTGGCGACGAGAAGGTCCGCGCCGGGCGCGTCGAATCCCAGCCCGTGCACGGCATCGATCGCAGCGGCGATGCCTGTGGCCGGAAGTTGCAGGTACGCCTGGGCATCTCTGCCGAACAGAAAAAGCTCCCTGCCGTTCAGAAACACCTCCGAGGTGCCGCTCGCGCCGCGACGGACCGCATGCAATCGATCCGGTCGTTGCGCCGTGAGGCTGCCTGAGTGAAGGAACTGAAGCTTCTGTCCTTGCTCGGTGATGACCTCATCAACTGCGGCATACTCAACCGAGAACCGCTGAAGCCCGCCCAGATAGCTGGACAGCGACGACAGTACGCGCCGTGCATCGTCGTCGACGGAACCTTGCGCGCGTGCTGCCGACACGGACGCCAGCGCGCAGACTCCGATCACAGCGGCGGTCGAGAGAATTCTGGCAAGCCTGAAGCCGATTCTCATGCTTCGTTTCCTCCTACTGGGTGCCGGGGCTGTCCCGTCCGAAGTTCAGAAGGGACCGCGGCATCACGTGAACGAAGAGTCTGTGGCGCAGGAACCTGAGCCAACGACGCTGGCGTTGGTGACCTCACCACGGCGCGCATCAGGGGTGATGCGCAAGCTTCAACGTTAAGTTTGCCATGATGAACGACGCGGTGCCCTTGTGCTGTATCAAGGCGGCCTCTGGCAGAGCGCATAATCGGATCCTATAAAATCGCTGATGCGGTCTTGCCGCGCCACCGCAGTCGCCTCGTTCTGCTTCGGAGACAGCCAAGTTGGCAGCTCGCCTTTTCACCCGCCGCGCCGTCGGTGGTCTCGGTCTGGTCACGGTCTTCGCCGCTGGTGTCGGCGCACGGACCGGGAGCGCCCAGCCGTCGGGCCCGGTCGGGCATGTGACCATCACGCAGACCCAGGTCAGCCTGCTCGGCAGCGTATCCTGGGGAAGCGGTACGCTGACCTTCGAGGGTCACACGCACCGCTTTCGCGTCCGTGGCCTTGGCGTCGGCGGGATCGGGGTCTCCGAGCTGCGAGCCAATGGCGACGTCTACGCTCTCTCCCGGCTCGCCGACTTCCCGGGCCTCTACGGGGCGGCGCGCGCGGGCGCGGTCGCAGGCTCGGCCGCCGTGCGCGGCGGCGTCTGGCTGCAGAATCCGGCCGGTGTGTCCATCCAGCTCCGCCCGCAGCGTACGGGCGTCGCACTGCAGATCGGCGCCGACGGCCTGTTGATCGAGTTGGAGTGACGATGGAAGGGCGCGCCGGCGCGGCGGCGCAAGCCTAGCGGAGCCCTGGCACGCGCTGGCGAAGCCCTCGCACCTGCGAGAGCAACGCAGCCGCCTCGCGGTCCGAAGGATTCAGCCCGGCAGCCGCGGCCGCGAGCCGTTCCGCCTCCGCGAAGTTCGCCCTGTCGCGTTCGATTGTCGCAAGCCCCATCAGGCTGTCGCGGTGGCGCGGGTGGCGATCCAGGTTCATCCGCAGCACGGCGACGGCTTCCTCGGTGCGCCGCAGCTGGTTCAGCGCGATGGCGTGGACATAGGCGTAGCGTGGTTCCTCCGGACGCAAGGTCGCGGCCTGCGCGATCGGCCCGAGCGCATCCGCCGCGCGCCCCTGCCGAGCGAGCGCCAGCGCCAGCGCGTACTGCGCCTCGGCCTCGCGCGGATGCGCGGCGACGGCGCGGCGCAGCGCCGCCTCGGCAGCGTC
>NZ_JACADR010000071.1 GCF_016106005.1 Roseomonas rosulenta | reverse complement strand
ACGGGTTCGTCGAGAGCTTCAACGGCCGGTTCCGCGACGAGTGCCTGAACGAGCACCTGTTCGGCAGCCTGCCCGCGGCGCGCCGGATCATCGAAGCATGGAGGAGCGACTACAACACGGCCCGCCCACACACGAGCCTGAACGGGCTCACCCCAGCAGCCTTTGCAACCCGCCCCGCGTCGGGGCAAATGGAGAACAGGCTCTGCTCATGAACGAGGGCTTTTGGGGGGCAGGGTCATTGTCGTTGGCGGCTTGGGGCCGCAACGGGCTCAGCGCGCTCGCCTCCAGAGCTTGGTGGCGGACAGCCGGATGGCGCAGGGTCTTTACCTCTGGTCGCAGAGCGCTCTCGCAGGCGGAGAATAGCCGATCGACGGCGATCCGGTTGTGCGCCGGCGGGCGAGCAAGTGCAGGGCGGAGTCGAGCACTTCGGGTTTCAAAACCGGCACTCACAAGCACGATCGCGCGCTCGGCGACAGCATCAACCCGCCACGGTACCGGGTCGGGATTGTGAGTGAGTAGAGCGGGCGCTGCGAGCGTCATGAGTGATCCCTCCTCTTCCTGGACAAGATCCCGACATCCACGGCCGGCTAGGTCCTTACAGATCTCCCCATGGTCACAGTCCTATTGCCCTCGCCGCTGCGGCGACGGCTCCATCCAGTCTCTTGCGGAGCACGATGCGCGCGAAGAACGACGCCGCAGTCTTGCGGAGCACGATGCGGGCGAAGCGCTCCGCAGACCGGTTCACTCCGCTTTCCGCATCCGCGAGTAGCGCCAGCACCACCACAATTGGATGCGTGTCGAGGGAAGCGGCGAGGGAAAGAACTTCTGGTCGGTCTGCGGCCAAGCGAACCGCCTCCGCAACCTCCGCCGGCAGCATAGAAAGATCGCCGCGGCGCAATGCCTCTGGGTCGGTCGCCCAATCCACACGGCCGAGTTGGCCACGCAGGCTCCGATCGGGCATTGCGCTCCGCGGCGACGCCGTCAGCTCTGATGCTGGCCGCATAGAAAGGACCTCGGGCTCCACATCCGTGCTGCGACGCCCCCTAACTGCCAACGACAGAGGGCGTTTCGAGGGACGAACCGGGAAACGCGGCCCTTCCTCATGCGACGGACGAAGTCGGAAACTCGGCTCTTCCGCAACAGAAAGAGGTCGCGACATCGAGCTGGCTGCCTCGGGCGGAACATCCATCGATCGCGCCAGAGTGACGGTGGTCTCGGGTGTCGTGAGGCCAACGCGTCGCTGAGCAGGTAGTCCGTCCTGAGCTTCGCCATTTTCGTCCACCAGCACGAGGCTGGTTAGGTGGCAAACTATGCCCTCAGCCGCCGCGAAGGCGGCGGCGCGCTCCTCCGACATCCGCGGAAGGGCCAGGGCGGCGGCGACAGCGGCTACCGCCCGCGACCACGGGGCCGTATCGGCAGCCGCCTGATCGGACCACACCGCGCGGAGTTGCATGCCGCCCAAAATGGTCTCTACTGACTTCGGAGTGTCCTGGATGGCTGGCGCTGCCGTGTGAGGCAGACGCATTGCTTCGATTGCCTTTTGGATCATGCTGCCTGACTCGAGCCCTGCAGCGATGAAGATCTGCCCGCCGCTAAGTGCTGCCAGATGGCCGACGCGTGCCTCCAGACTGTCCTCGCCAATCAGCACGACGTGGAAGCGCCGACCGCTCCGTGCCGCGGCCTGGACGTCGAGAGCATAGCTCTTGCCGTCGGTGACCAGCAGCACGTCACGCGTCGGCCGACCGGCCAGGACGGCGCGGATAGCCTCGCCTGTCTCGGTGCCGCCACTGGGCGGGGAGAGCCGGCTGACGGCATCGGCCAAACCGTTTCCGGGAACTTGCTCGACGGCGTTGTTGAATTCCCAGAGATCGAGCTGATCCATCGGCCCGACTGCTGCCGCCGCCTCCATTAGTCCGGCAACCAATACCTCATGCTTAGTCCGCGCTCGCCCAGTGCTGAGGCGTGTTGGCAGCATGGCCGTCGCCGCCTCGTTCATCGAACCTGAACGGTCGACCAGGATTGCCGCGTCAAGCGGGAAGCAGCCGCTAGGCGCAGCGTTTATCTCGATTTGAACGCCTCGCCCGTCGGCGGCGATGCCGCGTAGTGTACGCGGCTGCCACCCGGTGACGGTCAGCCGGATCAGTGCGTTAAGGCGAAGCTTGGCGCAGCCCTGCGACAGCGCACTGCCGGCCAGTGTGACGATCCCGTCGCGGCAATCGACCGTCAGATCTGCTTCATGTACCTCGGCGCCGTGAAACAGCTCGTCGCTGTCCGGCACGGGCGAACGGCCATAGACATCTCCGACCGTGACCGGGATGTGCAGCACGCCGCCACCCGGCACGGCGGCGAGCGGCATCGCCCAGCTGGCTTCCACCTCGATGTCCGCGCCTGGCGGAACATGGGCGATCGACAGCTGGTGGACGCCGCGCAGTACCTCCTCATGCAGTACGGCGGTGCGGCCCTGATCGATCGAATCTTCGTAGGTGTCTCGGGCCTGCGTCCGTGACTGGGCCCGCGCCCGCAAGCTGCGCTCACCGATCCGTGCCACGAGGTCGAACAGCGTGGCGTGCACCGGCACCGGGAAGGTCATGGTGACCTCGATGCTCTGCGTCTCCGCGTTGCGGAAACGCCGCGTTGTAGTGACGAGGGCCAGGCCAGCGTCGATCTTCACAGCGAAGGAGGTGCCCACCAGCGGCACTGGCGTCCGGGTGCCAGAGATGACCGCGGGAAGCCCATAATCACCGAGGGGATCGTGGGGCAGAGGCAGCGCACTACGAGGCATCGGCGGCATCTTTCGGCTCCGGGTTGTCGTGAGTGTCAGACGGCGGGAGGTCTGCCAGCAGTTCATGGACACGCTCGGCGATCCGGGCCGGATCAAGGCCCGGCCCAATCAGCGACAGCTCGAGGAGGAGGTCGATGCCAGGGGCGACGGGCAGGCGCAGCGCGTTGCCCACAGTGGTCATCATCACTTTGATCTGTGCGGGCGCGAATCGCTCGCGGAGCCAGCGGTAGCGGCGGACCGCCTCCACATGCTCGATGCCATATTGCGCCCGCGCCCGTCCGCCGGTCGGCGGCGGCATGAACCCTTCGGAGATCAGGAACCTGATCTGCCGCGGGGTCTCGCCGACTAGGGCGGTGAATGCGTGGATGTCCATGCGGGATGCTTTCGACATAACGATATGTCGAAACAGAATCGCAACGCAAGCGTTTTGCCAAAATTTCTTGTCGAATGCCTTGGCAGCGTGTGCCACGGATGGTCCTGTCAGCAGAAGCTGGCCAGGGGGATGGCAACTTCACCGACAACCTTGACCTACCCCACAGACCTTCCCCACAAGGGCCTTGCTGGCACCGGAAACACGAGGGACAAGCTGGTCCGTCCGAAGTTGACTGGGAATCCTTTTCACGGAGCCGCTGAAGCTCGCCGGCTCGGCAGTGTCCGCGCTCGGGCACAGACTCGGCCCTATGGGGCCACGTTGCACTCGCGTTGCACTCGATCGACCTTATCCACAGCCAACCGAAAAGAGGTCATCTCGCTTCGGTACTGAAAGATGGTCGCTATATCGTTGATTTCATTGAAATGGCGGAGGGGATGGGATTCGAACCCACGAGACGGGTTGACCCCGTCTAACGGTTTAGCAAACCGCCGCCTTCGGCCACTCGGCCACCCCTCCGCAGGAGTG
Source organism: Roseomonas rosulenta (assembly GCF_016106005.1). Taxonomy (GTDB): domain Bacteria; phylum Pseudomonadota; class Alphaproteobacteria; order Acetobacterales; family Acetobacteraceae; genus Neoroseomonas; species Neoroseomonas rosulenta. Next base: position 15,035 of record NZ_JACADR010000071.1, on the reverse strand, counting down.
GAAAGTCTCACGGCGTTGCAACGCGCGCTTCTACCGGCCCCGCAGCGCAGCGTCAAACCCGGCGCGCGGTGCCATCCACCGCGCGCCGCGCCCCGTCAGGACAGCGCAACCTCCATCCCGCGCTTCACCGCCGGTCGCGCCATCAGCGCGTCGTACCAACGCGCCACGTTGGGATAGTCCGTGATCGCCTTGCCCTGCGTCGGCAGGTGCCGCTCCGCCCGCCAGGCCCAGCCCAGGATGGCGAAATCCGCGATCGAAGGCTCGCCCGCCGTCGCCACGAAATCCCGCCCCGCCAGGCGGCGGTCGAGCACGCCGTAGAGCCGCAGCGTCTCCTTGCCGTAGCGCTCGAGCCCATACTCCTTGGCCGGCCCATCCGGGCGCATCATGAAGTGATGCACCTGGCCGGGCATCGGCCCGAAGCCGCCCATCTGCCACATCAGCCACTCATAGACCGGCACGCGCGCACGCAGGTCGGCAGGCAGGAACCTGCCCGTCTTCTCCGCCAGGTACAGCAGGATCGCACCGCTCTCGAACACAGTGATTGGCTGCCCGCCCGGCCCGTCCGGATCCTTGATGGCGGGGATGCGGTTGTTCGGGCTGAAGGCCAGGAATTCCGGGTTGAACTGCTCTTCCTTGGAGATGTTCACCGGCTTCACCGTGTAGGGAAGCCCCATCTCCTCAAGCGCCACGCTGATCTTGCGCCCGTTGGGCGTGTTCCAGGTCCACAACTCGATGGCCATGCGGCGATGCTCCTTGCCTGCAACGATCCGCCCGCTTCGCATGCCGCCGCACCAGCGTCCACCGCGGAACCGTCAGGCCGCCTGGCGCCACGCCTTCAGCAGCCCGTGCGCCACCGCCAGCAGCGCCGGCCCCACGAACAGCCCGAGGAAGCCGAAGGCGATCAGGCCACCGAAGACGCCGAGGATGATCAGCCCGAGCGGCATCGCGCTGCCGCGCTGGATCAGCAGCGGGCGGACGATGTTGTCGCTGCCCGAGACCGGCAGCAGCCCCCAGACCAGCATGAAGATCGCCCAGCCGGTCTGCCCCTCGGTGTAGAGCCAGGCCGCCGCGCCGACCCAGGTCACGATGATCAGCGGCCCCAGCACCTGGCTGATCGAGAACACCATGGTCAGGAAGCCAAGCACCGCCGCCCCCGGCACGCCGGCGATGGCGAGGCCGATGCCCATCAGCACCGCCTGCAGGATGCCGGTGCCGACCACGCCCCAGGCCACGCCCCGCACGGCCCCGCCGGCCGCCTCGATCGAGGCAACGCCGGTCTGCCCGCCCAGGCGGCCGGCGATGTCGCGCAGCTGCGCCACGATCACATCCCCGCTGGTCCAGAACATCGCCGCCACCAGCAGCGCCAGCAGCAACTGAACGATGCTGCCCGCCGCCGCCTGGCCGATCTCCACGAGTTGCCGCGCGATCTGCCCGGAATAGGGCGCGACCAGCGCGTTGATGTTACCCTGGAAAGTCTGCAGCCGCAGCCAGGCCCGCGCGGCGGGTTCGCCCAGCAGCGGCAGGTCGGCGATCCAGGCGGGGGCGCTGGGGGGCAGTTCCTCGATCAGCGCGCGGGCGCGCAAGGAGATGGCGCTGATCTGGTCGGCCAGCCCCGGCGCCATCAGCAGCAGCGGCAGCCCGACCGATATCACCAGCACCAACAGCAACGCCGCGGCCGCCAGCCCCGGCCGCACGCCGCGCGCGACCAGCCAGGCCCGCGCTGGCCAGGTGCCGATGGCGATGAAGGCGCCGAAGGCGACCGCCATCGCGAAGGGCTCCAGCACCCGCAACACGCCATACATCAGCAGCGCGAGCAGGATGAGCACCGCCGCCTTCTCCGCCATGCGCACCGTCTCGGCATGGCGGCTGTCGGGCGCCGGCGCTTGCGTCTCGTCGTCCATGGTCGTCCCCGCCACTCCCCCGCCGGCAGCGAAGCACGCCCGGGAGCGCGAGGGGAAGCCGCGCGTCAGGACAGCTTCTTCTTCAGCACCTCGTTCACCAGGGCGGGGTTTCCCTTGCCCTGCATGGCCTTCATGGTCTGGCCCACGAAGAAGCCGAACAGCTTGTCCTTGCCCGAGCGGTATTCCGCCACCTTGTCGGCGTTCTTCGCCAGCACATCGTCGATCACCGCTTCGATCGCGCCGGTGTCGGTGACCTGGCGCAGCCCGCGTTCCTCGACGATGGTGCCGGGCGCGCGGCCGGTCTCGACCATCACCTCGAAGACCTCCTTGGCGAGCTTCCCCGACAGCGTGTTGTCCGCCATCAGGTCGAGCAGCGCGCCAAGATCCGCGGCCGAAACCGGCGGCTCGGCGATCGAGGTCTTGGTCCGGTTGATGGCGGCGAACAGGTCGCCCATCACCCAGTTCGCCGCCTGCTTGGCGTCGCGCCCCTTGGCCACCGCCTCGTAATAGGCCGCTGTTTCCTTCTCGAGCGTCAGCACATGCGCGTCATAGGGTGTCACGCCGTAGTCGCGCACGTAGCGCGCGCGGCGCTCGTCCGGCAGTTCCGGCAGCGCGGCCTTGAGCTGATCCACCCAGGACTGGGTGATCACGAGCGGCGGCAGGTCGGGGTCGGGGAAGTAGCGGTAGTCATGCGCGTCTTCCTTCGACCGCATGGACCGCGTGATGCCGCGCCCGGTGTCGAACAGGCGGGTTTCCTGCGTGACCTCGCCGCCGGATTCCCAGACCTCGATCTGGCGCCGCGCCTCGGCCTCGACCGCCTGCATGACGAAGCGGATGGAGTTGACGTTCTTCACCTCGCAGCGCGTGCGATACCCCTCACCCGCCTTGCGGACGGACACGTTCACGTCGGCGCGCATGGACCCTTCCTCCATGTTGCCGTCGCAGGTGCCGAGGTAGCGCAGGATCTGCCGCAGCTTGGTCAGATACGCGCCGGCTTCCTCGGGCGATCGCATGTCCGGCTCGCTCACGATCTCCATCAGCGCGACACCCGACCGGTTCAGGTCGATGAAGGACTTCTGCGGATGCTGGTCGTGCAGCGACTTGCCCGCATCCTGCTCGAGGTGCAGGCGCGTGATGCCTATGGCCTTGGTGGTGCCGTCCGCCAGCGCGATCTCGACCTGGCCCTCGCCGATGATGGGGTGGGCGAACTGACTGATCTGATAGCCCTGCGGCAGGTCCGCATAGAAGTAGTTCTTGCGGTCGAAGCGCGACCAGAGATTGACCTTCGCGTTCAGCCCGAGCCCCGTGCGCACCGCCTGCGCCACACACTCCCGGTTGATCACCGGCAGCATGCCGGGGAAGCCGGCATCGACGAAGGAAACCTGGCTGTTCGGCTCGGCGCCGAAGGCCGTGGCGGCACCGGAGAACAGCTTGGCGTTGCTGACCACCTGCGCATGGACCTCGAGCCCGATGACCAGCTCCCAGGGGCCGGTGCTGCCTTCAATGGTGTACGACATCGCCACCCTCCTGCCGCGCCCAGGCGAAGACGCGTTCCTGTTCCTCGGCGAGGAACGCCGCCGCGTCCCCGCCCACTATGCGCCCGCAGCGTTCCGCGCAGCGCGCAAAGCCGACCAGTGGCCGCCCGCGCATGCGGCCATGCGCGACCGAGCGCTGGTCCACCACCACCGCAGAGACCAACGGCCAGCCGCGTGCCGTGGCATCCCGGCACAGCGCGAAAAGGTGCGGGTCCATCCGCCGCCGCGCCGCCGACCAGGGCAGGCCGCTCGCCTCCGCCACAGCGCCGTAGCTGACGCAGCGGCGCTGCGCGGCCGAGCGGCGGATCAGCGCCAGGCTGCGCGCGGGATCGAGTGCCTCGCTCATGCCCCCGCCCGCATCGCCGGCAGCGCGGTGAACGCCGCCGCCCGCTCGATCGCCGCCCCCACCGCAAACACCGTCTCCTCGTCGAACGGCCGCCCGATCACCTGCAGCCCGAGCGGCAGCCCCTGCGGGTCGAGCCCCGCCGGCACGGCGAGGCCCGGCAGCCCCGCCAGGTTCGCCGTCACTGTGAACACGTCGTTCAGGTACATCTTGATCGGGTCGTCGGAGTTCTCACCCTCCGCGAAGGCCGCACTCGGCGTCGCCGGCGTCACGATCGCATCCACGCCGGCGAAGGCCTCGCGGAAGTCGCGGGCGATCAGCGCGCGCACCTTCTGCGCCTTCAGGTAATACGCATCATAGTAGCCGGCGCTCAGCACATAGGTGCCGATCATGATGCGCCGGCGCACCTCTTGCCCGAAGCCGGCTTCGCGCGTGCGCTCATACAGGTCGCGCAGGTCGCTGTCCTTCTCCGCCACCCGCATCCCGAAGCGTACGCCATCGTAGCGCGCGAGGTTCGACGACGCCTCGGCGGGGGCCACGATGTAGTAGGTCGGCAGCGCGTACTTCGTGTGCGGCAGGGAGATGTCGACGATCTCCGCCCCCGCCTCGCGCAGCCAGTCGAGGCCCTGCCGCCACAGCTTCTCGATCTCGGGCGGCGTGCCGTCCAGCCGGTATTCCTTCGGCACGCCGATCCGCAGGCCCTTCACCGACCGCGTGCAGGCCTTGGCGAAGTCGGGCACCGGCCGGTCGGCGCTGGTTGCATCCTTCGGGTCGTGCCCGGCCATGGAGCGCAGCAGGATCGCGCAATCCTCGACCGTGCGGGCAAACGGCCCCGCCTGGTCGAGCGAGGAGGCGAAGGCCACGATGCCGAAGCGCGAGCACCGCCCATAGGTCGGCTTGATCCCTGCGATGCCGCAGAACGCCGCCGGCTGGCGGATCGATCCGCCGGTGTCGGTGCCCGTCGCGCCCAGCGCCATGCGCGCCGCGACCGCCGCTGCGGACCCGCCCGACGACCCGCCCGGTACCAGGCGCACATCCGGGTCGTTGCGGCGCGACCAGGGGTTCACGACGCCGCCATAGGCCGAGGTCAGGTTCGACGAGCCCATCGCGAACTCGTCGAGGTTCGCCTTGCCCAGGAACACCGCGCCGTCGCGCTTCAACTGCGCCGTGACGGTGCTCTCGTAGGGCGGCACGAAGCCGCCCAGGATCCTCGACCCCGCCGTGGTCTGCACGCCCTCGGTGCAGAACAGATCCTTGATGGCGAGCGGGATGCCCTCGAGCGGCCCGGCCTCACCGCGCGCGCGCTTCGCGTCGGACGCCTTCGCGGCTTCCATCGCGGCCTCCGGCGTGGTGGTGATGAAGGCGTTGAGGCGCGGGTTCAGCGCCTCCGTCGCCTCGACATGCGCGCGCGTCAGCTCGACCGCGCTGATGGCACCTTCCTCGAGCGCGGCGATGGCGCCGGCCAGGGTGAAGTCGGTCGGATGCATCACTCCACCACCTTCGGCACGCCGAAATACGCGCCCTCGCGGTCCGGCGCATTGGCCAGCACCTTCTCCGCGACGCCGCCATCGGTCACCACGTCCTCGCGCATCGGCATGGCCGCGATGCCCTCGGGCGTGCCGCCGGCCATGGGCTCGACACCGTCCGTGTTCACCGCCTGCAATTGCTCGATCCAGCCGAGGATGCCGTTGAGCTCGCCCTGCACGCGGGCGACCTCCTCGTCCGGCAGGCGGATGCGGGCAAGGGCGGCGACGCGCCGCACGGTGGCGGTATCGAGCGACATATCCAGGTCTTCCAGGGAAGCGGGGCGCGGACCATAAGGCCGCGCATGGCTGTCATCAACCTGAAGGACCTGCGCGCCGCCCTGCCCCGCCATGCCCGGCTGATCGGCCTCGACCCGGGGGCGAAGCTGATCGGCGTGGCGCTGTCCGATGTCACGCTGATGCTGGCCAGCCCCTATGGCGCGCTGAAGCGTGGGAAGCTGTCGGCCAATGCGGCCGAGATCACGGCCATCGCGAAGAAGGAAGGCGCGGGCGGCATCGTGGTCGGCCTGCCGCTGTCGATGGATGGCTCGATGGGCCCGGCGGCGCAGGCGGCGAAGGACTGGGCGCGGTCGCTGAGCGAGGCGACGGGGATGGACGTGGCGCTGTTCGACGAACGGCTCTCCTCCGCCGCGGTGAACCGCATGCTGGTGGCCGAGGCCGACCTGACGCGGGCCAAGCGCGCCGTGGCGGTGGACCGCGCGGCCGCGGCCTACATGCTGCAGGCGGCGCTCGACGCGTCGCGCCCCTGACGGCCGGCGTTCCCGGTTCGGCGCGGCTGCGTTACAACCCGTCGCGCATGGCCGCGACCACCTTCGAGATCCGCAACCGCATGGCGGCCTTCGGCTGGGGCTTCATGGCGGCGTGGCTCGGCATGGTGGGGCTGTTCACCTACATCATGGGGCGCGACGGGCCGCACCCCTCGCAGCCGCCCCTGCTGCAGCAGGGCGTGCTGGCGGGCTTCTGGATCATCGGCCTGACGGTGGCGGGACATCTGTTCTCGAAGCCCTGCACGCGACTCTCGGTCGATGCGGGCGGCACCGCGACCCTGGTGCGCCGCACCCCCCTCCGGCGCGAGGTCGAGACCTGGCCGCCGGGCGCGATCGCCGCCATCGAGGTGCGCGCCGGCAAGGACGACGAGGGCGACCCCTACTGGCACACCTACCTGGTCGCATGCGACGGCGCCGAGCACATGATCCGCGAGGGCCGCGACCCGGACGACCAGCGCGCCATGGCCATGAGGCTGCGCGCCGCGCTTCGGCTCCCCTGACGCTGGCCGAATCCCGCCCGCCCATCTATGACAGCCCCGGGCCCCCGGCCGTGCGGCGCCGCACCGGCGCCGCGGCCGGGACCCGCAGCGTCTCCGGGGTCCGGCCGTGTCGCATCCATCGAAGCACCTGTTGGCCATCGAGGGCCTCGAGCCGCCGCATATCGCGGACCTGCTCGACCTCGCGGAATCCTATGCGCTGCTGAACCGCAGCGGGAAGACGCAGCGCGACCTGCTGAAGGGCCGCACGCTGATCAACCTGTTCTTCGAGGACAGCACGCGCACGCGGACATCCTTCGAACTGGCCGGCAAGCGGCTGGGGGCGGACGTGATCAACATGTCGGTCAGCACGTCCAGCGTGAACAAGGGCGAGACGCTGCTCGACACCGCCAGCACGCTGAACGCCATGCAATGCGACCTGTTGGTGATCCGCCATGCGCAGTCGGGCGCCCCTGCCCTGCTGAGCCAGAAGGTTGACGCTGCGGTGATCAACGCCGGGGACGGCACGCATGAGCACCCGACCCAGGCGCTGCTCGATGCGCTGACCATCCGCCGTCACAAGGGGCGGCTGGAAGGGCTGGTGGTCGCGATCTGCGGGGACATCGCGCATTCGCGCGTGGCGCGGTCGAACATCCACCTGCTGGGCACCATGGGCGCGCGCGTGCGGATCGTCGGGCCGCCCACGCTGATCCCGGCGGATGCGGCGCGGCTCGGTGTCGAGGTCTTCACGGACATGCGCGCGGGCCTCAAGGACGCCGACGTGGTGATGATGCTGCGCCTGCAACGCGAACGCATGGCGGCGGGCGGCCTGGTGCCCTCGGCGCGAGAGTTCTTCCGATTCTACGGGCTGGACGCCGAGAAGCTGGCGGTGGCGAAGCCCGACAGCATCGTGATGCATCCGGGGCCGATGAACCGCGGCGTCGAGATCGACAGCGCCATCGCCGACCACCCGACGCGCTCCGTGATCGGGGAGCAGGTGGAGATGGGCGTGGCGTGTCGTATGGCGGTGCTGGACATCCTGGCGCGGCGGTTGCCGCGCAACCGGTGAACGGGCCCAGGCCGGCCCGGCCCGACGAAGCGCCCGCGCTGCGCGACCTGGTCCGCGCCGCCTATGCGAAATACGTCCCGCGCCTGGGGCGCGAACCCGCGCCGATGCTGGACGACTACGCCGCGCGCATCGCCGCCGGCCAGGCCTGGGTGCTGGAGGAGGGCGGCGCGCTGGTCGGCGCGCTGGTGCTCGAGGACGAGCCCGGCGCGCTGATGCTCTACAACATCGCGGTGGCGCCCACCGCGCAAGGTCGGGGCGTGGGCAAGCGGCTGATCGCCTTCACCGAGGCAGAGGCGCGCCGCCGCGGCTATACGCTGCTGCGCCTGTTCACCAACGAGAAGATGGTCGAGAATGTCGCGATGTACGCGCACCTCGACTTCACCGAGACGCATCGCGGCAGCGAGGCGGGGCACCGGCGGGTGTATTTCGAGAAGCGGCTGTCGCGCTCGGTCATGACGCTCCCGATGGCTCCGGTCGAGCGTTGGTGGGCACGGATCGCGAAGGCGCTGCACCGAGACGCGCAGGGCACGGTCCACGTTCCGTCGCGCGGCGCGCTCGCCTTCTACGCGGCCGTGTTCCTCGTCATCGCGCCGCTCGGTGCCCTGTCCGTCGCCGACGGTGTGCAACGCCTCGCCATGTCGCGGAGCTGGACCCGCGGCACGGCCGAAGTGCTCGCACTCTCCGGCCCGACCGTGACCGGCCACCGGCGCCACTACGACCTCGTGCTTCGCCGCGTTGAGGCCGACGGGGCAGTCGTGCATGCACGGGCCATTTTTCCCCAGCCGTCTCGCATGACCTGGTCGGAGCCTCCGCGCGTCCCGCAGCCAGGCGACCGCGTCGATGTCGTCATCGACCCCGCCGACCCGCATCGGATGACAACCATCGACAGCCTCGGTGGACTGCCCGGGGGCGGGATCGCCTTCGGCATCGGGATGTCCGCCGTTGCGGCCATTCCGCTCGCCGGGCTGGCCACGGGACTCTGGCTGCGCCGGCGGTCCCGTGGGTCCGCGACGAAAAATCCATCCTCATTGCCATCCGGATGACCCCGCCCCCGCTGGCGGGACGCGCCGGGGCGTCTATAACCGGCGGCGATGCGCGACCTGCTGATCACCAATGCCCGGCTGCTCGACCCCGCTTCAGGCCTCGATGCGGTCGGGGCGCTGCTGGTGCGCGACGGGGCAATTGCCGGCCTTGGTCCGGGGCTGGGCGTACCGGAAGGGGCCGAGACCCTGGATGCCGGCGGCGCGTGCCTCGCGCCCGGCCTGGTGGACCTGCGCGCGAACCTCGGCGAGCCGGGCGCCGAGCATCGCGAGACCATCGCAAGCGCCGCGCAGGCCGCGGCCGCGGGGGGCATCACGACGCTCTGCGTCCTGCCGGATACCGACCCGGCGCTGGATGATCCCGCGCTGCTGTCCTTCATGATCCGGCGCGGGGAGGCGACGGGGTCGGTGACGCTGCTGCCCTATGGCGCGGTGACGGCGGGCTGCGCGGGGAAGGAACTGGCCGAACTCGGCCTGCTGCGCGAGGCCGGGGCGATCGCCTTCACGGATGGCGCACACGCGATCGGGAATGCGCGGATGATGCGCATCGCGCTGTCCTATGCGCGGGCCTTCGGTGCCTTCGTGGTGCAGCATCCTGAGGAACCCTCGCTCGCCACCGGCGGTGCGGCGACCGAGGGTGAACTGGCGACGCGGCTCGGCCTGCCGGGCATCCCGCCGGCGGCAGAAGCCATGATGGTGGCGCGCGACATCGCGCTGGCGCGCATGACCGGCGGGCACGTGCATTTCGCGCATGTGTCGACGGGCGCAGCGCTCGACCTAGTCCGCGTGGCGAAGGCGGAGGGGCTGCGCGTCACCTGCGACACGGCACCGCCGTATTTCGACCTGAACGAGACAGCGATCGGCGACTACCGGACCTATGCGAAGCTGAGCCCGCCGCTGCGGACGGAGCGCGACCGGGAGGCGGTGGTGGCCGCACTTGCGGATGGAACGATCGACGCCATCGCCTCGGACCACCAGCCGCGCGATGCCGATGACAAGCGCCTGCCCTTCGCACAGGCCGAGGCCGGCGGCGCAGGCCTGGCCACGCTGCTGGGGGTGACGCTGGCGCGGGTGCATGGCGGGGACCTGTCCATGCTGGCCGCGCTGGGGCTGCTGACCTGCAGGCCGGCGGCGCTGCTCGGGCTGCCGGTGGGGCGGCTGGCGGTGGGGGCACCGGCGGACCTGGTGCTGTTCCACGCCGAACGCGGCTGGAAGGTCGAGGCCGGGAAGCTGCCCGGCAAGGCGCAGAACTCGCCGTTTGATGGGCGGGCGCTGGAGGGACGCGTGCTCGGCACCTGGAAGGCCGGGCGGCGGGTGTTCTCGGCGTGATCACCGACCCGTCGGTGGGGTTCCTGGTGGCGCTGGTGGGCGCCTACCTGATCGGATCGATCCCGTTCGGGCTTTTGCTGACGCGTTGGGCCGGCTTGGGCGATATCCGGGCGATCGGTTCGGGGAACATTGGCGCGACGAACGTGCTGCGGACCGGGCGGAAGGGCCTGGCGGTGGCGACCCTGCTGCTGGATGCGCTGAAGGGCGTGGTGGCGGTGCTGCTGATGCGCTGGGTGGCGCCGGAGCAGGATCTGGTGGCGGGCACGGCGGCGGTGCTGGGGCATACGCTGCCGGTGTGGCTGGGCTTCAAGGGCGGCAAGGGCGGCGCCACGGCGCTCGGGGTGTGCCTGGCGGCGATGTGGCCGGTGGCGCTGGCCTGCGCCGCACTTTGGCTGGCGACGGCGAAGCTGGTGCGGATTTCCTCGGTGGCGACGCTTGTGCCGATCGCGGCGTCGCCGCTGCTGGCGCTGGTGTTCTCCGATGCCGAGCACGCGCTCATGGCGCTGCTGGTGGGGGTGCTGGTGTTCTGGCGGCATGAGGGGAATATCCGGCGCCTGCTGGCCGGGACGGAGCCGCGGATCGGGGAGAAGCGGTAGCGCGGCCCGGGGCAATGCGCAGTCTTGGGCGCCTGGCGACGGCCGCTGTCTGAAGAATGTCGTCCGGTGCGCCGGGATGTGGTCCGCGGTGTAGGGCCATTGCGCTGCACGGCGGGACTTGCGCTTTCCGGGAGAAGCCAGTGACGGTCACGGCCGTCATCACGCGTAAGCCGCGCGGGTTCGTCGCGGGAGCGCCTCCCGTCGGATCGCGGGGATGGTTCGACACTCCAATAGTCAGGCGTGCTGTCCGCTCCTCGGATTGATCCGGACCCTTGCCGTCCGTCTCGCAGCCCCGTCGCGCAGACCCTGCCGCTTGCGTCGCGCGCGCGACGACCGGCGCCTCGCCGCGTCGCAACTGCGGTCACTCCGCGACGCCAGCCATCGCGATCGCTTATCGCCAATAAGTAGAATTTCATCGTATATCTCTCGCCATGACGGATCTGACTCCAGGTCTCGGCGGGGTCCGGGGTGACACTGTCACCCCGGCGACTTGGGCACCCATGGCAGGGGCCTTCCTCTGCCACGGGCGACGGGTGTGGGGGCGGCGTCCCCATGGCGCTGTATGACGTTGTCCCTGCTCCGCCTCGCCCGCACCGAGGGCATCGGCCCCCTCACCTTCCGCAAGCTGCTGGCTCGCCATCGTGACGGTGATGCCGCGCTTGAGGCGCTGCCGGCGCTCTCGGTCGGGCGCAGCGCGCCTTACGTCCCGCCCCCGCTCGCCGAGGCGAAGCGCGAGGCCGCAGCGCTTGCCAAGCTCGGTGGCCGCTTCGTCTACCTCGACGACCCGCTCTACCCACCGCTGCTCGCCCTCCTGCCCGATGCGCCGCCGGTGCTGGCCGTGCTCGGCGATGCCTCGCTGCTGGCCGCCCCGGCTGTCGCCATCGTCGGCGCCCGCAACGCCTCCGCCGCAGGGCTGCGCGTGGCGGCGGAGCTTGCGGATGCGCTGGCCGGCAAGGGGCTGACCGTGGTCTCCGGCCTGGCGCGCGGCATCGACACCGCCGCGCATGAGGGCGCGCTGCGCACCGGCGGCACCATCGCCGTGCTGCCCGGCGGCGTCGATGTCGCCTACCCGCCCGAGAATGCCGCGCTGATCGCCCGCATTGTCGCGCGCGGCGCGGTGGTGGCGGAATCCCCCCTCGGCACGCAGCCCACCAACCGGCACTTCCCCAAGCGCAACCGCATCGTCGCCGGCCTGTCGCTCGGCGTGGTGGTGGTCGAGGCGGCGCATCGTTCCGGCACGCTGATCACCGCGCGCCTGGCCCTGGAACAGGGACGGGAAGTCTTCGCCGTGCCGGGCTCGCCGCTCGACCCGCGCTGCCGCGGCTCGAACGACCTGATCCGACAGGGCGCGCACCTGACCGAGAGCGCCGAGGACGTGCTCGACCACCTCCCCGAAGCCCCCCGCGCCGGCCCGCTCTTCGACCCCGCCCGCATGGCCGAGACCGCGGAAGACCCGCCCGAGGCACTTGGCCCGCCCCCGGAAGGGGCCGGAGAAGTTCTTGAATTAATTGGATTGTCACCCGTATCTGTTGACGAGGTGCTGCGACGCTGCCACCTGACGGCTCCCGAACTCCAGGTCGTGCTGACCGACCTCGAGCTCGAAGGCCGTGTGCAACTTCTGCCCGGCCATCGCGTCATGCGCAGCACGAACGGGTGATCCGGGCCAAAAATGACCGACGTCGTCGTGGTGGAATCTCCGGCCAAGGCCAAGACGATCGAGAAGTATCTCGGGCGGGACTTCACCGTGCTCGCCTCCTTCGGCCATGTCCGCGACCTCGAGGAGAAGGACGGCGCCGTCCTGCCCGACCAGGACTTCGCGATGGTCTGGGGCAAGGACGGGCGCGGCGAGGCGCAGGTGGCCAAGATCGCGACCGCGCTGAAGGGGGCGAAGCGCCTCTGGCTCGCCACCGACCCGGACCGCGAGGGCGAGGCGATCTCCTGGCACGTGAAGGACATGCTCGGCCAGCGCGGCGCGCTGAAGGGCAAGGATGTCCAGCGCATCACCTTCAACGAGATCACCAAGCGCGCCGTGCAATACGCGGTGGAGCATCCGCGCGACCTCGATATCCCGCTGATCGACGCCTATCTCGCGCGCCGCGCGCTGGATTACCTGGTGGGCTACACGCTCTCGCCCCTGCTGTGGCGCAAGCTTCCGGGGTCGCGCTCGGCCGGGCGGGTGCAGTCGGTGGCGCTGCGCCTGCTGTGCGAGCGCGAGGCCGAGATCGAGGCCTTCAAGCCGCGCGAATACTGGACGCTCGAGGCGAAGTTCTTCACCCCCGCGAATGCGCCCTTCACCGCGCGGCTGACGCATCTGGACGGGCGGAAGCTCGACCAGTTCGACCTGCACGATGCCGGCACGGCGAATGCCGCGAAGGCGCGCGCCGAGGCCGCGACCTATGCCGTGGCTTCGGTCGAGAAGAAGCGCACCCGACGCAACCCGCCGCCGCCCTTCATGACCTCGACGCTCCAGATGGAGGCGTCGCGCAAGCTGGGCATGGGGGCGCAGCAGGCGATGCGCACGGCGCAGGCGCTCTATGAAGCCGGGCACATCACCTATATGCGCACCGACGGCGTGCAGATGTCGCGCGAGGCGATCGCCGCCATCCGCGACCACGTGAAGGACGCCTTCGGGGCGCCCTATCTCCCCGCCGCGCCGCGCGAATACACCTCGAAGCAGAAGAACGCGCAGGAAGCGCATGAGGCGATCCGCCCGACCGACGTGACCCGCACGCCGGAGGCCATGGCGCGCGAGCTCGATGGCGCGCAGGCGCGGCTTTACGAACTGGTGTGGAAGCGCGCCGTCGCGTCGCAGATGTCCTCGGCGGAACTGGATCAGACCGCGGTCGACATCGACAGCGCCGACAAGGCGCTGCGCTTCCGCGCCACGGGTTCCGTGGTGGCCTTCGACGGCTTCCTGAAGCTGTATCGCGAGGACGAGGACGACCGCGCTGCCGATGCCCGCGCGGGCATCGCGACCGGCGCGCCCACCGAGGACGACGAGAGCCGCATCCTGCCGCCCATGGCCGAGCGCGACCCGCTGCGGCGCGGCGAGGTCACCGCCAGCCAGCACTTCACCCAGCCGCCGCCGCGCTATTCCGAGGCCTCGCTGGTGAAGCGGCTGGAGGAGCTCGGCATCGGACGGCCCTCCACCTATGCCTCGATCCTGCAGCGGCTGCAGGACCTGAAATACGTGACGCTCGAGAAGCGGCGTTTCGTCGCGCAGGATCTCGGGCGGATGGTCACCACCTTCCTGGTGCGTTTCTTCGACAAGTACGTCGACACCGGCTTCACCTCCGCGATGGAGGAGAAGCTGGATGAGATCTCGGCCGGGCAGACCGATTGGCGGGCAGTGATGCGCGCCTTCTGGAGCGAGTTCTCGGCCGCGGTGGAAGCCACGCGCGACCTCAAGATCCGCGACGTGATCGATGCGCTGGACGAGGATCTGGGCCCGCACATGTTCCCCGCGCGGGCGGATGGGACGGATCCGCGCGCCTGCCCCACCTGCGGGACCGGCCGGCTGGGCCTGCGGCTGGGCAAGACGGGCGCCTTCATCGGCTGCTCGAACTACCCGGAATGCCGCTACACGCGCCCCTTCGGTGTCGATTCCGGCTCCGGCGAGGGCGCCGCCCCGGCCGAGCAGGACCTGGGCGAGGACCCCGCCACCGGACAGAAGGTGGCGCTGAAGCGCGGGCCCTATGGCTTCTACATCCAGCTCGGCGAGGGCGGGGTGGATGCCAAGGGCAAGCCGACCAAGCCCAAGCGAACCAGCCTTCCGAACGGCGTGGCGCCCGATACCGTGACGCTGGACCAGGCGTTGGGCCTGCTCTCCCTGCCGCGCATCATCGGGCGCGACCCGGAGAGCGGGGAGGAGATCAGCGCGGGCCTCGGCCGCTTCGGGCCCTATGTCCGCTGCGGGACGGTGTTCAAGTCGCTGGACAAGGATGACGACGTGCTGAGCGTGGGCATGAACCGTGCCCTCGCGCTGCTCGCCGATGCGCGCGCGCGGGTGCGCGAACTGGGTCCGCATCCGAGGGACAAGGAGCCGGTCAGCGTGCGCAAGGGCCGCTTCGGCCCCTATGCGCAGCACGGCAAGACGGTCGCCAACCTGCCGCGCGATGTCGCCATGGAGGACATCACGCTGGACGACGCGGTGGCGCTGCTGGCCGAAAAGGGCAAGGCTCTGAAGCCGCGCGGCCCGGCCGGGCGCAAGGCGGCCCCGGCGAAGGCGTCGCCGCGGAAAGCGGCGCCCAACGATACGCCGCGGAAAGCGGCGCCCAACGATGCGCCGCGGAAAGCGGCGGCAGCGACGCCCGCACGCAAGGCCGCGCCCGCCAAGGCGTCCGCCCGCGCCGCATCCGCCAAGCCGGCCGCCGCCAAGGCGAAGCCCGCCGCGAAGACGCCCGCCTCGCGCGCCGGCAAGACCCCGCGCTGATGG
>NZ_JACADR010000070.1 GCF_016106005.1 Roseomonas rosulenta | reverse complement strand
AGTTCCGCGGCGAGCGCGCCGAGCCGCGCCGCATCCCGCGCCACCAGCACCAGCCGTGCCCCGCGCGCCGCGCCGCGCCTGGCCAGCGCCGTGCCCACCGCACCCGTGGCGCCGACCACCACAATCGTTCCCGACATGCTCTCTCCAGGCCTTCACCAAGGTCTGCTGCAGATGGGGCGGGACCGGCGCAACGCGAGGGGGCGGCGGGGCAGGCGCGACAGATGCCGCGGTCCGTGGCAGGATGGCGGAGCGATGCGGCAGCTCCTTCTCCTTCGGCATGCGAAATCATCCTGGGACGATCCGTCGCTCCCCGACCACGCGCGCCCCCTCAATGCGCGCGGGCGGCGTGCCGCCCAGGCCATGGCCGCTGCGATGCGCGACCTGGGGCTCGCGCCCGATGTCGTGCTCGTCTCCTCCGCGCGGCGCACGCTGCAGACGCTCGAGGCGATCGCGCCCTTCCCCGACAGCCCGATGGTCGAGCCGATGGACGACCTGTACCTGGCACCCTGGCCGCGGCTGCTCGACCTGCTGCGCCGCGCGCCGGAGACCGCGCGCAGCATCCTGCTGATTGGACATAATCCCGGCTTGCAGGACCTGGCGCTGGCCCTGGTCGGCGCGGGCGGGATGACCGGGGGCGCTGCAGTCGCGGCGCGGCGCATCGCCGAGGGCTTCCCAACCTGCGCCCTGGCTGAGTTCAGCATCGCCACGCCCTGGCACGACCTGGCCGAGGGGGGCGGGCGCCTGGTGCGATTCCTGGCCCCGGCCGACCTCCCGGAAATGGCCATCTGACCATGCCCGCCGCCGCTTCCCCGGCAACACGACTTCCGATCGCCGAGGACGCCGCCGAGACGCCATCTGCACACCCCATCCCGGGCGTAGAAGACGCGCCGATGGCCGTGACCCTGGAATTCGCCCTGCCGCCCGAGGCGGCCGGGCGACTGGCACGCCTTCCCTTCGTGCAGGCTCATCGCATCGGCCGCGCCCGCAGCGCCGCAGCCGAGACGATCTGGTCCGACACGGCGGAGGGGCTGCTCTGCGCGCAGGGCCTTCTTCTGGAATCGCCCCGGCGCGGCAAGCGGGTGCTGCGCCGGCTGCTCCCGCGGCCGGAGGCGGCCTGGCATCCCGCACAGCCGCCCGGCATCGAGGCGGTGTTCGAAACCGACGACGCACAGCCGGCGACCGACGGCGCGCCGCTCGTCGCGCTGGCCGCCTTCACCGGCCGCCGCCAGACCTTCGGCCTGGCGCTGGCGGAGGGCACGGTCGATGCGGAGCTGCTGATCGGCCGCCTGCGCAGCGTTGCGGCCGAAAGCGAGGCCGCCCGGCTGGTCCTTGCCGGCCCGCTGCCCGCCGTGATGGCCGCGGCGCGCGCGATCGCCGCACACCTGCCGCTGGCGCCACCGCTCGTCTCGCTGGCGGAGGAAGCCCGCGCGATGGCGAGCGGAGCCGGTCCGCGTCCATATCGGTTGGGGCCGCCCGATACCTCGGAAGCATCGACCGTCGAGGACGCCTTCCTGCGCGCCGTCGGCCATCTGCTGGAAGTTCTGCACCAGCAGGCGGCGCGCATCCGGCATGGCGGGGAGCCGGAGGCGGTCCACCAGAGCCGCGTTGCGCTCCGGCGGCTGCGGTCGGTGCTGCGCGTCTTCCGCAGGGTCGTGGATCACCCGGACCTGCGCAGCCTCGATGCACGTCTGCGCGAGGTGGTCGGCAGCCTTGGGCCGGCGCGGGACTGGGACGTCTTCCTGGGCGGCATCGGCCACCATGTCGCCACCGCCTTCGCGGACGACGCGCGGATCGCCGCCTTGCTGCGTGCCGCCGAGGCGCGGCGCGACCTGGCCTATGATGCCGCCGTGGCGATGGTCGCCGCGCCCGGCTGGCGGCTGCTGCTGATTGATGCGCTTTCCGTGCTGCTGGCGCGTCCGTGGCGCGACGCGGCATCAGGCTCGCCACGCGAGGCGCTGGAGATGCCCGCCCGCGCCTTCGGCCGCATGGCGCTCGACCGCCACTGGGCCCGCCTTCGCCGCGCCGGCGCTGCCTTCGAGACCCTTACCGCCGAGGACCTGCATGAGTTGCGCCTCGACGGCAAGCGCCTGCGCTACGCCGCCGAGGTCTTCGCACCGCTGTTCGACGGCAAGCGCGCGCGGCGGTTCCTGCGACGCCTAGCGAGGCTGCAGGACGGGCTCGGCATTGCCAATGACGTTGCCGTGGCGCGTGGCCTCGCGCAGGCCCTGGCCGCCCGCAGCGCGGGTCGAAGCTGGGCCGTGGGTGTCGTGGAGGGCTGGTGCGAGGCCAGGGTTGCCGATCACCGGGGCGATGCGCTGGAGGCCTGGCACCGCTTGGGGGGCAAGGATCGTTTTTGGACAGGCGATTAGGCGCGATTCCTTAACCTGCGCCCGCGATCGGTCCGCCACACCTTGTCGCTTTTCGCTGCGACCAGCGGTTGCAGGGCCTTCGCGGTCGGTTTAACGATCCGGACGTGCTGGAACGACGTCGCATCTTTAAGGGCCGCAAAGCCCGCTCCCGGTTCGGTGGGGCGGCGCTGGTAGTGTCCGCCGTGATTGCCGCGCCCCTGGTGCTTGGCGTTGCGCTGCCCTCCAGCCTGTTCGGCTCCGCACCCACCGACCGCAACTGGCGTGCCGAGGCGCATGCCATCCGCATTGTCGACGGCGAGACGATCGGGCTCGGGGAGCGGATCGTCCGCCTTGATGGCGTGGCCGCGCCGGCGCGTGGCGAGGCGTGCCGGGCACCTACGGGCGAAACCTTCGACTGCGGCGGCGCCTCTGCGGCGGCGTTGACGCGCCTGGTGGCTGGACGGCCGGTGGCCTGCCGGATCGTCGGGCAGGACGGTTTCGGGCGCGGCCTCGGCCAGTGCGACGCGGGCGGCGCGGACCTCAACCAGGCGCTCGTGAGCGGTGGCTTCGCCATTGCCACGGGCAGCGCGTTGCGCGGCCAGGAGAGCGTGGCGCGGCAGGCTGCGCTGGGCCTTTGGGCCAATGGCGTGGGCGCACCGGCAGCCTGGCGGGCGCGCAACTGAATATCGTTCCGGGAAGCGCCTCGCCCCGGATTCACGCGCGTCTGGCATGTCGATCGCGGATGCCCGACACGCGCGGCATGCCGGAGCTTTGCGGAAGCAGACGCCGAGCGCGCGCGCCCTCCAGATTGCCCACCTCGCGGTTTGCCAAGGCTGCGGACACCGCCCTATCTTGCGCTGCACCAATTCCGGGGCCCGGCGGGAACTTCGCCGTGGCCACACGAGCTGAGGATATCCCCGCATGACCAGCAAGGCAGCCGGCGCCATCACCGTCACGATGGAGGGCTCCAACAAGAGCACGACGCTTCCGCTGCTGGGCGGTACGCTCGGGCCGAAGGTGGCCGACATCCGCAAGCTGTATGGCGAGCTCGGAATCTTCACCTTCGACCCCGGCTATGGCGCCACGGCGTCGTGCGAAAGCACCATCACCTACATCGACGGCGACGAGGGCGTGCTGCTGTACCGCGGCTACCCGATCGAGCAGCTGGCGGAGAATTCCTCGTTCCTCGAGGTCTGCTACCTGCTGCTCAACGGCGACCTGCCGAACGCGGCGCAATACGACGAGTTCCACAAGGGCGTCACCTACCACACCATGCTGCACGAGCAGCTGCGCCGCTTCTTCGAGGGCTTCCGCCGCGACGCCCACCCGATGGCGGTGATGTGCGGCGTGGTCGGTGCGCTGGCGGCCTTCTACCACGACAACCTCGACATCAACGACGAGCGCCAGCGCGAGATCGCCGCCTTCCGGCTGATCGCCAAGGTGCCGACCATCGCGGCCTGGGCCTACAAGTACTCGATCGGCCAGCCTTTCATGTATCCGCGCAACGACCTCAGCTACTCGGAAAACTTCCTCTACATGCTCAATGCCGTGCCGGCAGAGCCCTGGGTGAACAACCCGATCCTGGCGCGCGCGATGGACCGCATCATGATCCTGCATGCGGACCACGAGCAGAACGCCTCGACCTCGACCGTGCGCCTGGCGGGCTCGACCGGCGCCAACCCCTTCGCCTGCATCGCCGCCGGCATCGCCGCCCTGTGGGGCCCTGCGCATGGCGGCGCAAACGAGGCGGTGCTGAAGATGCTCGCCGAGATCGGCAGGCCGGAGAACATCCCCGCCTTCATTCGCGAGGTGAAGGACAAGAACTCCCACACCAAGCTCATGGGCTTCGGCCATCGGGTCTACAAGAACTTCGACCCCCGCGCGAAGATCATGAAGGAGACCTGCCACGAGGTGCTCGGCGAACTCGGCATCAAGAACGAGCCGCTGCTCGACATGGCGATCGAGATGGAACGCATCGCGCTGACCGACGACTACTTCATCAGCCGCAAGCTGTACCCGAACGTGGACTTCTACTCAGGCATCATCCTGAAGGCGATGGGCATCCCCACGCATATGTTTACCGTGCTCTTCGCGGTGGCGCGCACGGTGGGCTGGGTCAGCCAGTGGAAGGAACTGATCGAGGACCCGTCACAGCGCATCGGGCGCCCGCGGCAGATCTACACCGGCGCGGCGGCGCGCGACTTCGTGCCGATGGACAAGCGCGGCTGAGGCCGCAAATGCGGGGGGAGGCCATCTTCCCCCGCCGGCGGGTCACCCGCGCTTGTGGCAGGCCACCCAGTGGCCGGGCCGGGCCTCGCGGAACTCTGGCGCCTTCCGGTCGCACACACCTTTCTCGGCGATGGGGCAGCGGGTGTGGAAATGGCAGCCCGAGGGCGGGTTCATCGGGCTTGGCAGGTCGCCCTGCAGGCGTATCCGCTGCCGCTTGAGGGTGGGGTCCGGGATCGGTACGGCTGAGAGCAGCGCTTCCGTGTAGGGGTGCAGCGGTTCCGCATATAGGTCGCGCGAAGGCGCCATCTCGACGATGCGGCCCAGATACATCACCGCGACGCGGTCGGAGATGTGCTCGACCACCGACAGGTCGTGCGCGATAAACAGGTAGGAGAGGCCGAACTTCTCCTGCAGGTCCTCGAGCAGGTTGATGACCTGCGCCTGGATCGAGACATCCAGCGCGCTGACCGGCTCGTCGCAGATGATCAGCTTGGGCGAGACCGCGAGCGCGCGGGCGATGCCGATGCGCTGGCGCTGCCCGCCCGAGAATTCGTGCGGGAAGCGCGACATGTGGTCGGCGCGCAGGCCGACGGTATCCAGCAGTTCGGCGACGCGCGCCTCGCGCTCGCGCCGGTTGCGCGCAAGGCCGTGGATCTCCAGCGCCTCGCCGATGATGGCCCCCACGGTCATGCGCGGGTTCAACGACGCGAAGGGGTCCTGGAAAATGATCTGCATGTCGCGGCGAATGGCGGCGAGCTCATGCCCGGTGAGCGCGCGCACGTCGCGCCCTTCGAAGCGCACCTCGCCCGAGGTGGGTTCGATCAGCCGCAGGATGCAACGGCCGGTGGTGGATTTGCCGCAGCCGGACTCCCCCACCAGCCCGAGCGTCTCCCCTGCCGCGAGATCGAAGCCCACGCCGTCCACTGCGTGCACATGATCCACCACGCGGCTCAGGATTCCGCCGCGCACGGGAAAGCGCTTCACCAGGTTGCGGACCGAGAGCAGCGGCTGCGCCATGGCGGGATCCTTCGCGGCGCTCACAGGATGCAGGCCACCTTGTGGCCGGGTGCGACCTCGCGCAGCGGCGGCTCGGCCGCGGTGCAGGCGTCGGTGGCGTAGCGGCAGCGCGCAGCGAAGCGGCAGCCTGGCGGCGGGTGGAGAAGCTGGGGCACGGTGCCGGGAATGGCTTCGAGGCGGCGATGCTGCGTGGCCGCGAGGTCGAGGCGCGGGATCGAGCGGATCAGCCCCTGGGTATAGGGGTGGCGGGGATTGCCAAACAGCTCGCGCACCGGCGCTTCCTCGACCACCTTGCCGGCGTACATGACGACGACGCGCTGCGCCACCTCGGCCACCACGCCCATGGCGTGGGTGATCAGCATGACCGCCATGCCGAGCCGATCCTTCATCTCGGCCAGCAGGTCGAGGATCTGCGCCTGGATCGTGACGTCGAGTGCGGTGGTCGGTTCGTCGGCGATCAGCAGCTGCGGATTGCAGGACAGCGCCATGGCGATCATGACGCGCTGGCGCATGCCGCCGGAGAACTGATGCGGATAGTCGGAGGCACGGCGCGCGGCGTTGGGGATGTTGACCAGCGCCAGCATCTCCTTGGCGCGATCGAAGGCGGCGCGGCGCGAGAGGCCCTCCTGGTGGCGCACCACCTCGGCAATCTGATCGCCCACCGTGTAGACCGGGTTGAGCGAGGTCATCGGCTCCTGGAAGACGATGGCGATCTGCTTGGCGCGGATCGACTGCATCTCCTCGGATTTCAGGGGCACCAGGTCGCGGCCCTGCCAGAGGATCTGCCCGGCCACGATGCGCCCGGGCGGCATGGCGATCAGCTTCAGCACCGTCATCGCGGTCACGGTCTTGCCGCAGCCGGATTCGCCGACGACGCAGACCGTCTCGCCGCGATCGACCGAGATGTCGACGCCATCCACCGCGCGGATCATGCCGTCATCGGTGGCGAAATGGACCTTGAGGCCGCGGATCGCGAGCAGCGGTTCGCTCACGAGGCGATCACCCGGCGCGGGTCGAAGGCGTCGCGCAGCCCATCTCCGATGAAGTTGATGGACAGCACGGTCAGGAAGATCATTGCCCCGGGAAAGATCGCCCAATGCGGCGCAAAGTCGAGGTTGTCCTTGGCGTCGAACAGGAGCCGGCCCCAGGTGGGAACGTCCGGCGGAAAGCCGAGGCCGAGGAAGGAGAGCGTGCTCTCGGCGATGATCGCCGCCGCGATATCGATGGTGGCGGCGACGATCACCGGCCCCATGGCGTTGGGAAGGATGTGGCGCAGCACAAGCCGCAGGCGGGAGGCGCCGAGGGCGCGCGCGGCCTCGACGAATTCCTTCTCGCGGAGCGAGAAGAACTGTGCACGCACGAGGCGCGCGACCTGCATCCAATTGAACCCGCCGATGATGATCACGATCAGGATGAAGACGCCGAGTTCGGGCCCCACGACCTTCGTGAGCGCATCGCGGAACAGGTAGATGATCAGCAGCAGCAGTGGCAGTTGCGGCAGCGACAGGAACAGGTCGGTCAGCCACATCAGCGCGGCATCTATGCGCCCGCCTGCCATGCCCGCCACCGCGCCCACCAGCACGCCCACCAGGATCGCGACCGTCATCGCCGCGAAGCCGACCGCGAGCGAGATCCGCCCGCCATAGAGCACGCGCGCCAGCAGGTCCTGGCCGAGGTCGTCCGTGCCCATCGGGTGCGCCCAGGAAGGACCCTGCAGGCGTGCGGTGAAGTCGATCTCGTCGATCGGCACTTGCCACACGAACGGCCCCACCAGCACGGCGAGCACCAGGGTCGACAGGATCACGAGGCTTGCCACCGCAAGCCGGTGCTTGCGGAAGCGCCGCCAGGCCTCGCGCCACGGCCCGACGCGCGGCGCCGCCGCGGCCGCAGCGCTAGCGGTAGCTGATGCGGGGATCGAGCCAGCCATACAGGACGTCCGCGATCAGGTTGAACAGGATGACGAGGCACGCGAAGACGAAGGTCACCGCCATGATGACCGGCGTGTCGTTGGCCAGGATGGCGGTGATCAGCAGCGACCCGATGCCCGGGATGCGGAAGATCTGCTCGGTCACGATCGCGCCGCCGAAGACGATGGGCATCTGCAGCGCGACCAGCGTGACCACCGGAATCATCGCGTTGCGCACCACGTGCTTCAGTGTGACGGCGCGCTCCGGCAGGCCCTTGGCGCGCGCCGTGGTCACGTGGTCCAGGCGAATCACGTCCAGCACCGCGGAGCGTACGAAGCGCACCAGGGCCGCCCCCTGGAACAGGCCCAGCACCATCACCGGCATGATCGACTGGCGGATGTGCTCCCACCACCAGCGCCAGCCGGTCGCGTCGATCTGTGCGCGATAGACGAAGGGCAGCCAGTCGAGCGTGATCGAGAACAGCAGGATCAGCAGCAGCCCGGTGAAGAAGGTGGGCAGCGAGAACCCCACGAAGGCGAGCGTGTTCGCGACCTTGTCGAACAGCGAATAGGGGCGCGTCGCCGCATAGACGCCGACCGGCAGCGCAACGCAGAGCGCCAACAGCTGCGCCGCGCCGATCACGATGATGGTGGTCGGCAGCCGCTGCAGGATCAGCTGGTCCACATTCACGCGGCTGACGAAGGAATACCCCCATTCCCCGCGCAGCATCGCAAACAGCCAGTTCAGGTAGCGCTGGTAGACGGGGTCATCGAGACCGAGGCTCGCGCGCAGGTTCGCCCGCACGTCGGGCGGGATGGCCGGGTTCGTGGCCAGTTCCTCGAACGGATCGCCCGGCGCCAGGGCTAGAACGGTGAACAGAACCACGCTGATCCCGAGCAGGCTCGGGATCGCGATCAGCAGCCGCCGGATCAGGTACTGGGTCACGCGCGGCGCATCAGGTCTCGCGATACCAGTCGTTGAGGTACCACATCGTGAGGTCCCAGGCGCTGAGCACATGGCGCAGGTTGTTGAGGCTGGCGCTGACCGTGGGCCGGCGCACCAGCGGAATAATATGGTTCGAACCCACCACCAGGTCGTTCATTCGGATGAACAGCGCGGCGCGCTTCACCGGGTCGAGCTCGCCCTGCGATTCGCGGAAGATGCGATCGTATTCCTCACTGCGCCAGCGGACGATGTTGCGGCCCTGCCAGTTGTTCGCCTTGGCCGAGACCTCCCACGAGACGTACTGGTTCATGAAGCGCTCGGGGTCCGCCTGCGGCATAGTGGTCGTGTACATCTGCATGTCGGCGTAGAGCTTAGTGTAGGTGTCGGGATTGGCGACATCCGACGAGAAGAACACCGAGGCCGTGACCGACTTGAGCTCGAGGTCGATGCCCGCGCGCTGCGCCGCCTGCTTGTAGATTGCCTGGGTACGCTGGCGCGGTGCGTTGACCGAGGTCTGGTAGACGAAGCGCAGCCGTACGCCGTCCTTGGCACGGATGCCGTCGCGACCGCGCGCCCAGCCAGCGGCGTCGAGGACCTCGTTCGCCTTCTGGATGCTGAATTCCCAGCGCATGTTGGGCGAGGCGAAGCGCGGCGGGTTGTTCAGGAAGTTCGCGGTCGCGGGACCGCCGCGACCGTAGATGAACTGCTCGAGCGCATTGCGGTCGATCAGCATGGCCATCGCCTGGCGCACCGCGGGGTCACGGAAGGCCGGATGCTGCGTGCTGATGTGCGAACGCTCGCCATCGATCTCGCGGTTCGGGTCCGTGGCGTTGAGTTGCACGAACTCGATGCCGCCCCCCTCGACGATGTTCACCTTTCCGCGGCCAGCAGCTTCCAGCCGCTTCAGGATCTCGTCCTCGACCTGCATGTTCCAGGCGTAGTCGTAGTCGCCCGTCTGCAGCACCGCGCGCGCGGCCGAGACCGCATCGCCGCCGCCTTTGACCTCGAGCGTGTCGAAATAGGGACGGTTGTCCATGTGGTAGTTCGGGTTGAGCTCGGCCCGCAGCGTGTCGCCCGGCGCGAAGGAGACGAAGCGGTAGGCGCTGGTGCCGACAGGGCGCAGGTTCGCAGGCGCGTCGCGCGAATTGGCGCCGGCGAAGTCCTTGAACAGGTGGCGCGGAATGATCTGCCCGGTGCCGCCCACGAAGGCGTCTGCCCAGAACGGCGTCGGCTGCGGGAATTCGATGCGGACCGTATGGTCGTCCACCTTCACGACGTTCACGTCGCGGTAGGAGCCCGACGTGACGGCGGCGACACCCGGATTGCGCGCATACTCCCAGTTGAACACGACGTCGTCGGCCGAGAAATCCTGGCCGTCGTGCCACTTCACGCCGCGCTTGAGCTTCCAGGTCACCGAGCGCCCGTCTTCCGCGAGGCCGCCATTCTCGCGCGAGGGGATCTCGGCGGCGAGGATCGGGACAAGCGTGCCGTCCGAGGCCCAGCCGGCGAGCGGCTCGTAGAAGACGCGACCCGCATCCTGGTTCGTCGTGCCGGCGGCGAAATGCGGGTTCAGCAGCGTCGCGGCCTGCCAGTAGAGCACCTTCAGCGCGCCGCCGCCGCCGCGCCGCGTCGGGCGATAGGCCGGCACGCTCTGCGCGCCGGCTGGCGAAGCACCGGCGATCGCCAGAAGCTGCGTCGCCATCGGCGCGGTGAAGCCGACCGCCGCCAGCCGCTTGACGAAGCCACGCCGCGACAGGCTGCCGCCCTTCACGCGGGCGATGAGGCCGCGGAGATCGTCTTCGGTCATGTCATCTGCTCCCAGTCGGCGCCTTGCGGCGTCTTGCCCGTCCCGGTGATCAAATTGCCGTGGAAACAGGGCGGAGCGCCAGAGGCTTCTCGCGACGGCCGGCGCGAGGCCGGCCCGCCCGACCTGGACATGCTCCCGCGATGGTCGCTGAATGCCCGCAAAGACAGCAGGACCGGCCATGACCGCCACCCCCCTCACCTTCCACGATGCGACCCGCGCCTTCGCCGATGGGGCGGATACCCCGCGCGCCTATCTCGAACGCTGTCTCGAGACGATCTCGCTGCGCGAGTCGGTGGTCCGGGCCTGGGTGGTGACGAACGAAGCCGGCGCTCGCAAGGCGGCAGACGCGAGCACGCAGCGCTGGCGCCAGGGCAGGCCCCTCTCGCCCATCGATGGCATGCCGCTCGGCATCAAGGATCTGCTCGAGACGCGGGACATGCCCACGCAAATGGGCTGCCGCGCCTATCGCGGAAACTTCCCGAAGCGCGACAACGCTGCCGTATGGGCGCTGCGCGAGGCCGGCGCCGTCGTGCTTGGCAAGACGGTCACGACGGAGCTGGGCGGCGCACATCCCGGCCCCACCACCAATCCCTTCGACCAGCGCCGAACGCCGGGCGGTTCGTCCTCTGGCTCGGCGGCGGCCGTCGGCGCGCGGATGGTGCCTGCGGCACTCGGCACGCAGGTCGGCGGCTCGGTCATCCGCCCGGCCTCCTATTGCGGCAATGTCGCACTCAAGCCGACCCAGGGCGGCATCAATCGCGGCGAGCGCCAGGCCACCAGCATGAGCACCACCGGCATCCATGCCGGGTCGATCGAGGACATGTGGCAGGTCGCCATCGAGATCGCGAGGCGTGCCGGCGGGGATCCGGGCCGCCCGGGCCTGTTCGGACCGCCGGCACCGCCCGCCGCCCGCCGCCCTGCGGTCATCGGCGTGATGGAGACGGAAGGCTGGGCGGCGCTGGACGATGCGAGCAAAGCGGCCTTCG
The DNA here is from genome assembly GCF_016106005.1 of Roseomonas rosulenta. Lineage (GTDB taxonomy): Bacteria > Pseudomonadota > Alphaproteobacteria > Acetobacterales > Acetobacteraceae > Neoroseomonas > Neoroseomonas rosulenta. The sequence continues at coordinate 7,800 of NZ_JACADR010000070.1, read as the reverse complement.
AGCAGGTGGTCGCGCAGTTGCGCGCCGCCGGCGTGACAGTGATGCGTCGTGCCGACCATCCGATGCTGGAGGCCTTCGAGACATCGCTGCTGGGTGTGCAGGCGATGACCAGCGCCATCACCGGCTGGGAGAACCACTGGCTGTTCCGCAACCTGGTCGCGCAGGATGCCGATGCGATCAGCGCCCGCTCGCGCGCCGTGCTCGCCATGGCAGACCGCATGACGCCGGAGGACTACCGCATGCGCCTGCTCCAGCGCGAGGAACTGCGCCTGCGCCACGCCGCGCTTGCGCCCCTGGTGGATGCGCTGATCGCGCCGGCTTCACCGGGTCCCGCGCCGCTCTGGGCCGGCGATGTCCCCGGCCAGCCGCTGGTCGCCCGTCCGACCGGCGATGCGGTGTTCAATACGCCAAGTTCTGGGATCGGAGCGCCCGCCGTGACGATTCCGCTGACCACCGTCGGCGGCATGCCGATGGGCATCCAGGTCATGGCGCAGGTGAACATGGATGCGCAGGCCACCGCGACCGCGCGCTGGATGCTGGAGACGCTGCCGCCGGTCGCCGCATGACCCCGCCCAGCCCCGAACAGGTCCGCGCGCGCCTCGCGGAGATCCGGGCCGCACGCGGGTTCGTACTGCCGCATCACGGCGCCATGGCGGCCGCCCTGCCCGATCTGCACGCTGCCTACGAGGCGATGTACCAGGCGCTGACGCTCGATGACCATCACCTCTCGCCCCATCGCAAGGAGGTGGTGTGGCTTGCCATCCTCGCCGCCTGCCGGGAGCCGGTCGGCACGCATCATCTCCATCGCTTCATGGCAACCGGCGGCACCGGGGATGAGGCCGCCGCGGTGTTCCGCCTGGCCGCCTGGGCCGGCGGCGCAGAACGCTACGCGACGCTTGCGGCACATTGGCAGGGCCAGTTGCCGGGCCTTGAGCTCGCGGCCGAATACCGTGCGGCCGGCAGCGCGCTGATTGCCGGATCGCCGCTCGACGAAGCTACGGCGCGGCTGGCGCTGATCGCCGTGCAGACCGCCTGCGACGAGGCATGGGGCCTCGCGGCGGAGATCGAGGCGGCCTACGCCGCCGGCGTGCCGGAACCCGAGATCGCGGAGGCGATGAGCCTCGCGATCTGGCCGCGCGGCGTGAACCCCTTCGTGCGCGCGACCGGCGTCTGGCTGCGGCTGATGCAGGAGGGGCGCGTGTCGCCCTCCCCTGCCTTCCGCGCCTGGGCGGAGACGCCCGGTCAGGGCGCCTTCGAGGCGCCGTCGGCGTAACGACCCGCGGGCCTACAGCGTCACCACCAGGTTCAGCGCGGTATCGCACAGCGCCACGGTGCCCGGCGGAAGAACCAGCGTGCTCTCGCGTTCCTCGACCAGTGCGGGCCCGGCCACGCGGTCGCCGGGGCGCAGGGACGCGCGCTGGATGACTGGTGTGTCGACGAAGCCCCCCGCCTCCGGGAACCAGGCAGGACGGTGCCGCAGGGGCGGCACTGCCGCGGCCTCGCCGGATAGCGCCGTCAGCGATACGCCGGGCGTCGGTCCAGCCATGATCACCTGCCAGGACACGCATTCGACCGGCAGTCCCGGTTCGGTCCGGCCGTACTGCTGCAGGTAGCGTTCCTCGAAAGCGGCACGCACCGCGGCGCGGTCGCCGGTTGCGAGCGCAGCCGGCGGGATCTCCGCCTCGACCTGGAAGCCCTGGCCGGAGTAACGGAGCGCACCGATCACCCGGCGCGAAGTGGCGCCTGGCGCGACGCCCGCCTCGGCCAGCATCGCGAGGCCCTCCGCTTCGAGGCCCCCCACTAACGTGCGCAGAGCATCGAAATCGAGCCCGGCCAGCGGCGCGACCCAGCCGCGCACGAATGCGAAGGAGATCGGCGAGGCGAGAAAGCCGAAGGCCGAGGCCACGCCCGCACCCGCCGGCGCGACCAGCTTCGCGATGCCAAGCTTGCGGCAGACCTGCGCGGCATGCACCGGGCCCGCACCGCCGATCGGCACCATGGTGTAGGATTCGATCCTGCGCGCCTTCTCCAGCGCGTGGATCGCCGCGGCCTGGGCCATGTTGCCGTTGACCGTCTCGTGCAGGGCCCAGGCGGCATCGACCACCGACAGGCCGAGCGGGTCGGCCAGGTGCTCGCGCAGCGCTCGCTCCGCGGCCGCGACATCGAGGCGCATGTCGCCGCCCAGAAAGCTGCCCGCATCCAGGTACCCGAGCACGAGGTCGGCATCGGTCACCGTCGGCCGCGAGCCACCGAGCCCGTAGCAGGCCGGGCCAGGATCGGAGGAGGCGCTCTCGGGGCCCACGCGGATCAGGCCGAGCCGATCGACCTGCGCGATGGATCCGCCGCCGGCGCCGATCTCGATCATCTCGATCACCGGCACCTTGAGTGGCAAGCCGCTGCCCTTGCGGAAGCGGTCGACGCGCGCGACTTCGAAATCCAGGCTGCGCAGCGGTTCGCCTCCCTCGATCAGGCAGGCCTTGGCGGTCGTGCCGCCCATGTCGAAGCACAGGATGTCCGGCGTGCCCGCGGCGGCGCCATACAGCGCCGTGGCGCGTACCCCGCCGGCGGGGCCCGATTGCACCAGGCGGATGGGATGGCGTGCAGCTGTGGCCTCGCCGACCGTGCCGCCATCCGACAGCATGAGATAGAGCGGTCCGGTCAGGCCGAGCCCGCGCAGCCCATCGCCGAGTCGCGCGAGGTAGCGTCGGAACACCGGCAGCACATAGGCGTTGCCGATGGTCGTGGAGGCGCGTTCGTATTCGCCGATCTCCGGCACCACGTCGGAGGAGAGGCAGAGCGTGAGGCCCGGTGCTTCCTCGGCGAGGATCTCCGCCATGCGGCGCTCATGCGCCGCGTTGCGGAAGGCGTGCAGGAAGCAGACCGCGACCGCCTGCACGCCCTGCGCGGCCAGGTCGCGCGCGGCGGCACGGGCGGCGGGCTCGTCCAGCGGCGTGCGGATGCCGCCATCGGGCAGGATGCGTTCCGGCACCTCGATCCGGCGTCGACGCGGGACCAGCGGCTCGGGCACGCGCATGAACAGGTCGTAGGTGTCGTGGCGCAGTTCCGTGCCGATCTCGACCACATCGCGGAAGCCGTCGGTAGTGATCAGGCCGGTCGGCACGCCGCGGCGTTCGATCAGCGCATTCGCCACCAGAGTCGTCCCGTGGATGACGTGCTGCACGTCGGCCGGCGCGATTCCGTGCGCCTCGAGCATCTGCCGGATGCCCGTCAGCACCGCCTGCTCAGGAGCGGCCGGCGTGGTCAGCACCTTGCCGTTGCGCAGCGTGCCGTCGCGCGTGTCGAGCAGCACGAAGTCGGTGAAGGTGCCGCCGATATCGACGCCGATGCGGAAGGGCGCGGCGCTCATGAGCCATAAGCCTTCGCGCCGGCCGCGGTGACGTAGCCCTCGGCGATGTCGCGCGCGATTGCGGCCGGGTCGCGTTCGGCAGGCACACCCATGCCGCCGCCGCCAGGCGTTTCGAAGGTGATGCGGTCGCCCGGGCCGATCGTTATGCGCGCCTTGGCCACGACCGGCGCGCCGTTCAGAAGGTCCCGGCCTGTACGGCCCGACTGCCCGCCCAAGATGCCGCGTGGCGGGTTCTGCACGCGTTCGTGGCGATAGGTGACGGTGACCGGCTTCGGCCCCGTGGCCTCGAAGGTCAGCCGCTGCGAGAGACCACCACGCGTGCGGCCCGCGCCTCCGGAATCCGGGATCAGTCGCTTCTCGGTCAGCAGCATGGGCACGGCGTTCTCGAACTGCTCGACCGGCTGCGTCGCGACGTTGGAGGGAAAGGACAGGCAGGCCGGGCCGTCGCGCATCGGCAGCGCGCCATGGCCACCATTCATGAAGAACATTCGCACGTAGCGACGGCCATCCGCGTGCTCACCGGTGAAGTAGCAGTTCCACAAGGGGCTGCCGCACTCGGCGATGACGCGGTCCGGAATGAGTTTGCCGAGAGCGGCGAGCACCAGGATCGGCAGGTAGTGCCCGGTGAGGTGCCGCCCCCAGACCGGGGCCGGACGGCGCGGATTGACGATGCTGCCCTCCGGCGCGATCAGGCGGATGGGGCGGAAGCAGCCGTCATTGTTCGGTGTCTCGGGGTCGAAGGCGCATTTCACCGCGTAATGCGAATAGGCGCGCGAGAAGTTCAGCGGCGAATTCACCGGGCGTGCGATCTGCGGATCGGTGCCGGTGAAATCGAGTGTCAGCGCGTCGCCCGTCACGGCCATGCGCAGGCGGATGGTCACGGGATGCTCGAACCCATCGGAGGTGACCTGGTCCGTCACCTCGCCATCCGGCACGGCAGCGATCGCCTGGCGCATGCTGCGTTCGGAGCGCGTGAAGATCTCGGCGGCGAGCGCATCGATGTCGCCGATGCCTTCCTCCGTAACGATACGGAACAGGCGTGCCTCCGCCTGCTCGTAGACCGCGAACAGCGCACGGATGTCGCCGAGCGTCTCGTCAGGCTGGCGCAGGTTCGCCTCGAGGAAGGCGATGACGTCCTCGTTCTCGCGTCCCTCGCGCAGGATGCGCGCGATCGGGATGGTGAGCCCTTCCTCCCAGGAATCGCGCGCCTCGACGGATGGGGCGCCGCCGATATCGGTGGAATGGAAGGTCCCGCCGATCCAAGCGGCGATGCGCCCGTCGCGGAAGATGGGCCGGATGGTCGTGATGTCGTTCAGGTGGCCGGTGCCGAGATAGCCGTCGTTGCTGATCAGCACGTCGCCGGGGCGCAGGCTCTCGCGCGGGAAGCGCGCGAGCATGTGACGGAGCGTCACCGGCATGGTGCCGACGAAGGAAGGCACCGATCGCGAGGACTGCGCGAATTGCCGCCCCGCGCTGTCCATCAACCCGATCGCCATGTCCCAGTTGTCGCGTACGACCGATGAGAAGGAGGTGCGCACGAAGTTCTGCGCCGCTTCGTCCATCAGCCCGGCGATGCGGCTCCAGGCCGAGCCAAGGCTGAGTGCCGTGAAGCCTGCCATGTGTCGTCCTCAGCCCCGCATCGCCTGGAGTTGCTGCAAGTAGCCCGCAGGATCGACCAGCACATCCACGAGCGACGGTCCGTCATGCGCAAAGGCATCGTCGAGTGCGGCCGCGAGTTCGGCCTCATCCCGGGCGCGGAACCCGCGGGCGCCGAGACCGTCCGCCACCATCGCGAAATTCGCGCGGCTCCAGCGCACGCCCTCGGCCGGCAATTGCCGCTGCTGCTGCTTCACATCGATCAGCGACAGCGCGCCATCATTGAACACCACCGTCACCAGGCGCGCGCGATGATCCACGGCGGTGGCGAGTTCCGCCACGCACATCATCAACCCGCCATCTCCCGTGAAGGCGATCGCGCCCCGCGCCGGGTCGTGCAGTGCGGCCGCGATACCCGCAGGCAGCGCAAACCCCATGGTGGCGAGGCCATTCGAGATCAGCAGGTCGCGCGGCCGCGAACACGGCCAGAATGCCGTCGCTGAGAACATATGGGCGCCGGCATCGACGCTGGCGCGCGGGTCACGTCCCGCCCGCGCGGCGGACTCGGCCGCGATCTGAATGATGCGGGGCGGCGCCACGCCGCCGCCTCCCGGCCACGTCAGCGCATCGCGCATCGCGGCGCGATGCGCCATGATTTCCGTCTGTGTCCAGTCGCCGCACCGCGCACCATCCGCGAGGGCAGCGGCGATTCGCGCGACCGGCCCATAGGCGCCGACCGCAATGGGCGTGTAGTGGACGGGGAAGGGCCTTGCGGCGATTTCGACGACCGGCGCGGCATAGCGCCAGGGTTGCAGGATGAATTCGACTGGATCGGCGCCGACCAGAAGGATCAGGTCCGCTGCGCCCACAACACCCGCTTCCAGCGAGCCGCCGGTGAAGATGCCGACATGCTGGGGATGCGCATCCGCCAGCACGCCCTTTGCCTTGTAGGTGACGAGCACCGGACAGCCAAGCGCTTCCGCAAGCGCGCGGGACTCCGGGGCTGCGTCCGTCGATTCGAGACCCAGGATCATCACGGGCCGACGCGCGCTGGCCAGGCTGGCAAGTATCGGTCCCAGGTCGGGCAGCTGCGCGGGCTTCGGTGCGGGCCGCTGGATCGCGCCCACAGGCCGTTTCGCCACGGCCGAGGTCAGGTCGAGATGCACAGCCCCGCGCGGATGCTGCATGGCGGAATCCAGTAGGGACTCGAGTTCCGCTGCCGGATCGGCGGTCTCGAGGCGTGCGTAGCCCTTCACATACGCGGCGGTCGCAAGGCGCTGGTCGAAGACCTGGTGCGTGATCCAATGGGTTTGCGCAGGCGTGAAGCCATCCGTCACGACCAGCATCGGGGCGCGCTCCAGCGTCGCGCAGCTCATGCCGTTCGCGGCGTTCGACAACCCTGGTCCCTTCGTGGTCAGGACCACGCCCGGGGCGCCGGTCAGTTCCGCATCGGCCGCCGCCATCATTGCGGCACTGCCTTCATGGCGGCACAGCACGAATTGAACGCCCGCAGGTCCGGTCGCCTGGATGAGGTCGAGTGACGAGCCGCCGCCCGGGACTCCCCAGATCCGGCGGGTGCCGCGCGCGGCCACGGCTTCGACGACGCGCGCGGCAGCGCTGTCGGCCATGCTCGACGGCGAGTGGTCGCGAGGCGGGAGGGAGCGATGCATAGGCTACCTTTGCCCGGAACGCGATCGCGGTGAAGACATGACCACGGGCCTCATCACTTCCATCAGCGAAGGATCGCGACGGTGGCGATGGGGTTTTCTGCGAGCGTGTCGTTGGGGGACAGGGAGGTGGCCCAGATCCCCGATTCTACCATGGTGACCGGCTACTGTCGCGGGCTGTGTCGGCACGTGTCTCGAGAAGGACGCGCGCAAGGCACGCGGCTCGTCAGTCCCGATTCGGAATCTTCACATAGGCAGCGCGAAACCATCCGCCGCGGGGCCGCGAACATGCTGCGACGGAGGCCGAGATACCCCGTACGCTCACCCTACTCGATTCTCTGCGCCACACCTACGATCCGCGGCGCTGCCCGCTGCTGTGGATCGACGCGATCCTGCACTGCGCCGCCGGGTCACGGATCGAGCAGGCGTGACCGCTGAAGGGCGCGGGCCGAAACACCTTATGCATCGCAGGAAGGACGCTCGCGTGCCCGAACCCAAGCCGTGCAACCCGACGCGCGCGGTGGGCTGACCTTCCCCCCTGCCTGGGATCCACCTGGAATGAGAGAGTTGGCCTCCTTGGAAGGAGGCAGGGATGCCGAAGAAGCGACCCACGGCGGAGCAGATCATCGGGCTGCTGCGGCAGGCTGAGGTGGAGTTGGCGCAGGGCCGGACGGTGGGGGAGGTCTGCCGCGGCCTCGGCGTATCCGTGGCGAGCTTCTACCGCTGGCGAGCTGAGTATGGCGGGCTGAAGGTGGACCAGGCGCGCCGGCTGAAGGATCTCGAGCGGGAGAACGCGCGGCTGAAGCGCGCGGTGGCGGAGCTGACGCTGGACAAGCTGATCCTGAAGGAAGCTGCGGAGGGAAACTTCTAGGCCCCGAGCGCCGCCGGGCTGGCGTGCGGCATGTGCAGGCGGTGCTCGGGGTGTCCGAGCGCCGCGCGTGCCGCACGCTGGGCCAACCACGCTCGACGCAGCGCAAGGCGCGGATCGTGCGGTCCGACGAGGCCGCACTGACCAAGGCGGTGGTGTCGCTGGCGGCGGAGTATGGCCGCTACGGCTACCGCCGGATCACCGCGCTGCTGCGGGCCGAGGGCTGGCGGGTGAACGCCAAGCGGGTAGAGCGCATCTGGCGGCGCGAGGGGCTGAAGGTGCCGCGGCGGCAGCCGAAGCGA